>JBDNGT010000001.1:0-2103 GCA_041689145.1 Geopsychrobacter sp.
ACCGCCGGGGTCGATAAATCGATCCTCTGTTTCACCGGCCGCGCGCGGGTATTTGAGAGCCAGGATGATGCGGTCGCGGCGATTCTCGCTGATCGGGTGGTCGCGGGCGACCTGGTGCTGATCCGCTACGAAGGGCCCAAGGGTGGTCCAGGGATGCAAGAGATGCTCTATCCGACCAGCTACCTGAAATCGAAGGGTTTGGGCAAGGCCTGCGCATTGGCAACCGATGGCCGTTTCTCCGGCGGAACCTCGGGGCTGTCGATCGGCCATGTGTCGCCTGAGGCTGCGAGTGGTGGGGCCATTGCGCTGGTCGAAGAGGGGGATACTATTTTGATCGATATCCCGCAACGTAGCATCCGCATCGATATCAGTGATGAGGTGCTTGCTAAGCGGCGCAAGCAAATGGAAGCCAAGGGGATTGAGGCCTGGCAACCGAGCGGTCGTCAGCGCGAGGTGAGTCCCGCCCTGCAGGTCTACGCGGCGATGGCGACCAGTGCCGATCGCGGCGCGGTGCGTGATCTGAGTTTGTTGACCGGGCTGCTTGGTCGCCGTGGAGAACAGGCATGAGCCGCGGCACACTGTTCAATAAGGTCTGGGCCTTACATTCCGTCGCCCCTTGGTGGTTCGCCGGCGACAGACGTTACCCCGTGTGTAACTTTTTCCATAGTTCCGATTGTTCCGATTGTTCCCATAGAAAGGACTAAAGAATGAGCGATGCGCAGGTCACCCTGCAGGATCTAAAACTGAAGATGGCTGCATTCGTCCGCGCGCGCGACTGGGAGCAGTTCCATACGCCGAAGAATATCTCGATGTCGATTGCGATTGAGGCGGCTGAGCTGATGGAGCATTTTCAGTGGTTGACCGTTGAGCAATCACAGCAGCTTGATGCCGAGGCGTTGGCCGCAATCGGCGAGGAGTTGGCCGACATCGTTATCTATTCGCTTTCGATGGCTAATTTTCTCCAGCTCGACCTGGCTGATACCGTGCTGGCCAAGATGGAGAAGAATATCCGCAAATATCCCGCCGACCAGGTGCAGGGAAAATCGCACAAATATACCTACTACCAAACGGATGCTGAGAGCGAGTCTTGATGGGCTGTTCAGGCGTAACGCTTGCACAAAAAGCAAAATGTAGAATTTGGCTTCCTGAGAAATCCTTCTCCCTGAGGAAGAAGGTGATCTAAGGCCGGTTGGGGGGGGGGGAGTTTGTGCCAATCTGCAACTCTGGCAAACGGAACATCCCGGCAAACCGCCATCTGAAAACTAGCGTGGGCGGAATGATCCTTCACCTTTTATCCACTGGACAGTCTCGAACACTTTGTCTAAGATATTGTTTTCCGTCCGCTTTTACTTAATGGAGAGCAACTATGGCCTTGGAACTCAGTAGTCTTGAGAAAGCACTCGACGCGCTTGGCCGTTCATTGAACGCCGCCCGTTATAACATAGAATCTCTCAGCGACGATCAACGTGAAACAATGCGCGCCGGTGTCATTCAGAATTTTGAAATCTCCTACGAGCAGTGCTGGAAGTTCATTCAACGCTGGCTCCGAGAAAACCGCTCTCCCGAAGACGCCGACCATCCCCGCACCCGCAAAGAACTCTTTCGTCTCGCCGCCCGCGCCGGTCTCATCGCCGACCCGCTCCCCTGGTTCGAATACGGTGACGCCCGCAATCTGACATCTCACACTTACGACGCCAAGCAGGCGGATATTGTTTATCGCGCAGCTGAAAATTTCGCTATCGATGCCAAAGACCTGCTGAGCAGACTGCAAGAACGCAATGATTGATCTCGATCCCGCCTCCCTCGATACGATCCTTGCTATTTTGCGCAAACATGTTCATGGATATGAAGTGCGTGTGTTTGGTTCGCGTCTGAAAGGTAGCGCAACGACCTATTCCGATCTTGATCTGGCATTGGTTGGTGATGGGCCGATTGACTGGCAAGAGATTGAAAAATTGAAAGATGCTTTTGCAGAGTCGGACCTGCCAATTATGGTTGATGTGCTTGACTGGCATACGATTTCTGATGAGTTTCGTGCAGTGATCGAGAAGGGGTACGAGGTGGTTCGGCTGTGAGGCTGACTTCTTTTTGGGCCGAAGGTGA
>JBDNGT010000002.1:0-15222 GCA_041689145.1 Geopsychrobacter sp.
GCAGTGCCTAGGGATTTGTCAAGAACGTCCCTCATTTCTCACCTAGCCAAATAATTAAGAAATTTAGGTCCATTTAAAATGGGAAACAACAGTCAGGCAGCATTTCGACTAGAGCGCCGTTCTGTGACGGATGATAGTTTACGCTGTAAATTGGAGATGGCTGTTGAGGTGTTGAAAATACCTATTTGTCAGGCCCCTGAAATTGCTCCATTTTTTAATGTTGGATTCAAAAGGGATACAGATGCCCTGAGGGGACAGGTAAACAAGTTTGCAACTATGCAAGCCTATTGACCTTCTAGTCTGGGTTCCGGGTCCAATAACCATCAACGACAAAGACCCCTCGAAAAGGATCTCTGTCGTTTGATGGCTTATTGCAGATCTATGGTGTTTAGTATGATGTCGTGGCAGGAAGGGGGTGTATTAGTAATTCCTTGCTGCTCCCATCGCCTCTTTTGAGATTAATTTCTAAGTCCTTTGATAGTGTCTCTAACACGAAGTAATATACCTACTTTGTAATATACCTACTTTGTGGGGGTCTGATCTACAATTTGGACACTCTGATCCTTTAAATACATTGCATGGTAAGGACCAACTGGAAGGGTAGAAATTAGGCGTGTGTTCGCAACACGGGCATATTTAACATAATCAGCGGCAGCAGTGTTGATTGCAGTAACAATTGCTTTAGCAATCAGGCCAGCGAGTCCGCCACCACTATTCCCTCCACTTAAATCGACTACTACTGTACCAGTGTATTTCCATAAAACCTCAGATGTCTTTGTGGAAACAATTTCAGACTCTATTGAGACCGTTAAATTTGAAGCTAAGACCATATAAGACACATCCCATTTTTTAATATGAGTATACAAGATAGCGTCAGCCCCAAAATATTCATAAAATTTAGCTAAAGGAGTTTGATACAACAATTCTGTATCATAGACACCTTCTTGTTTCATAATATCACTTACCATCTCTACAGGGAAAACGTAGTACCCCGTCAAGGCAAAAGGTATTTCGACGGTAGTCATATAGTAATCTTTTGCTTCAGCAGCAGTACTTTCATTCATTGGTGGAAGGACCAGTATAGACCTTGGTTGCTCTTCGTAAATCTTAGGGAATTCACTGCCCTTAGATACAAGAGTCGGAGCACATCCTGTTGTAAGGATTGTCAAAAAAAGAAAAGAAGGGATAGCGACTCGTTTTAGAAAACTCATTTCTGATCTCCTTCAGCAATTACAACCTTTGAGATGATGCGATCCATGAAAAGAGTTGCTTCTGGGTAGATTTGCTTTTCTTTTTCAAAGTTGCTAAGGGCTTTTTTTGCGTCTCCTTCTTGTAGATACATATATCCAAGATTTGCATACATGCCAGGGGCAACGCGACCAGACAAACTTTTAGGGGAATTTTCAATTGCCTTTTCCATTGAAGCCTCGAGCTTTAACCTGTTCTCTTCAGTTACAGTTTTTTTATTGTGGTAGTAACTTTCGCTATAGTCATCATAGATATAAAGTGGTTTTGGCTGGGCGCACGCGCTTAAGATGAGCATGAAAAGGGCCGCAATTGCTGCTTTAAAAATATGGTCGTTGAGCATCAGTTAACTCCTATTTCTTTAGCGACACCATCGCTGACATAAATATCTCGGTCAACCTTCAGGGCTCCGTTTTCGAATACTTGAACTTTATGCTTTCCCGGAGATATTTTGTACTGATTGTCCCGTCCTGGTTTTACGCTAATTTTCTCTCCGCCATCTATCGATACAACTAAACCAGTAGTGTCACCTGAAAAATAAAGATAAGAAACTCGTTCACTTGTTGCTATTCCTTCTTTATATCCACATCCAGAAAAAAGAAGCATCGACATGAGTCCGATCAAAAGTGATGTCTTCATTTTTGGTCCTCCATAACCTTTATGAATAAATTTGAAAAATCATTAGTTTCTATATAGCTTTGGATCGAACCCTGGGTGACTTCGGCTAGAGAAACCTCTGTGTCAGGTGTGTCGCCCAATGTCGTTGCAATTTGTATTTCAGCGACCTTCTTCCCGGGCAATGTAATCATAGTATTTGTCTGAGGATTCTTGATTTTCTTTCCTTCTTTTATGACATCAAAAGAATCTCCGGCTTTTAGATTTTGGCTTGCGCCTCCAGAGGTTATAACCATTCCGTCTTCATACCCCAAGATATATCCCTTCCAAGGCTTATCAAGCATATTTTCTATGATATTGGATGCAAGATCAGAAATAGCTGCATCAATGGCCTTGTCATTTAACTGCCCGTCATAACCACTCTTGCCGCCAACACCCATTACAGTGCCAGCTTCACTATAAGCGGTTCCCTTGCCTTCTTCGGAGAAGATAATTTGACCTGTACTTACATCAACTATCCGGATGTGTACTTTAGCAAAAGCTTCTTGCTTTTTTACTCGACTAAAAACGCCGACATCACTTACCTCTTTTCTTCCAAATTCACTGATTGAACCAAGGATAAGATAATCTGCCGAGTTTTTGAGTGATGAAGCGCCACCTATTTCCAGCTCTTTTTGAATTGTTGCTAAATCCGCCCTTTCGAGCATGATGAATTTGCCTGTTTCAAAAAGTTTTGAAGATAGGATATCCATGGCCTGCTTACCGATTCGATCATTTTTGTCATCTACAAAAAAGCTTTGGCCATATCTTGTTTCATTTGTAAACCTACCTATAGCTACTTTTCTCTTCAAGCCGGACGGCTCATTAACCTTTTGCTCCTGCACTGTTTTGCTAACTTGTGGAGCTTCTATTTTAGGAGTGCTATGAGTAGTTTGTTCAGAAACCGTCGCACAACCAGAGACAGCTAATAGAATGGCAATAAGCCAGCAACAATTAGTAAATGACATTTCATCTCCTTTGTAGTTTAGGCCCAGAATGGCCTCACACTTTTGTGATATACAACTAAATGAAAGGTATGATTAAAGATAAAAACTATGACTTGTTGACAAGCGAGAATGAAACTTAAGGCCGCCCCTCCGCTAACCTCTAGATATGATAATGCTAATTTTACTACAATTCCTCGTATTGTCAATAAATAAAAACATTCACTAATGATTGACGCTTAAAATGATTGATGGCGTCGCAAAAACTCACCAACTGCGGCGTTGCTGCAATTGCTCTCGCTGCTTCGGCGTACGTAAGTACGCCTCCATGCTCGACAATCGCGCGCCTTGCATTTGGCGTTTTTTGCATGGCCAGCCACTATTTTGCGTTCTTGCGAAAGCATCATGATTGACGCTTAAAAAAAAAGGAAGCTGCCCCCCCCCAAGTGCAGCCCTGAAGGCCAAGCCGACGACGCCGATCACCGGACCCGCGACGAGTAGTGCTGCCTTCACGACCAACGCGGAACCAGCCACAGAGCCTTTTGCGCAGGTCTGAAATGTGCCTGTAGAATGTGCCTGTAGTGTGTGCCTGTAGGAGTGTAGTAGGAGTGTAGAGTAGGAGTGTAGTAGGAGTGTAGGGTCAGGCTTGCAAGATGGTAAGTTTCTCAAAGTAGATATGGCACCAACTGCTGCCCAGGTATTCATTCTCTTCAATCAAAATTGTTTTGTAGCGACCCTGAAAAAGCGGATTGTCTGGTGCCGACACCCATAGAAATGTCGGTGGGGTGGGGTCAGGCTTGCATAGTTGCAAACTTTATCAGTTGTTCTCTCAAGGTATCCATATCTCTTTTGAGCCCAATATTGGTTTGTGCCTTTTCACGCAGGCGTCTGGCGGCCGAACTCAAGGTGCTGACATCCCGTGCTAACCAACGACTCAGTTCCGTCAGAGTCGCATCGCTGCATTCGAGAACAGCCCAAGCCACAAAAGCACGCAGCTGCGAGATATTCTGATCCTGACCGGGTAGACGCAGCTCTTCAGCATCGCGCTGAAAACATCCCGTAACCAGGGAGAGCGTAGTTTCAAGGTCTGGGCGCAGCAGCGGTACCTCTTCTACCAGGTGCAGGACCTCGTTCAAAAATCGATCTTCCCCCAAAACCCGCGTATCTTTACTGCCTGCTCCGTGGAATTCTTTCCGATGACCCAACCCCTGCTGACTTGATACAAAATCTGCAAAAATCCTGCGGGCGGGCTTGATCGCTTTAGCCAGAGGCGAAAGCACCGAATCACAGGTCAACCAGGGGATCATCTCTTTCCCCAGATAGGCCCGATGGCTACTCCAGCGATAATCTGGCGGACTATTAGCCATTCCAGCACGTACCGGGTTCAAATGGAGATAGGCGACAAGTTGCAACAGGTATTCATCCTCTTCGACAAGTACCGCCTTGTAACGGCCCTGAAAAAGATGCCCTTTTTTCTTTGTTCGCCAGTTGATCCATTGCGTGTAACGGAAGGAGAGGTTTTGCATGATACGGGATAAAGGGATCTCACCAACCTGCAGGGCGAGGTGGATGTGATTGCTCATCAAACAGAAGGCATGAACACGAAAACCATAACGCTCAATAGCTTCCTGCATTAACAGAAAAAATCTGTAACGGTCGCCGTCGACAAAGAAAATGTTTGCTCCACCATTACCGCGCAGCATGACGTGGTAGAGAGCACCGGGATAATGTATGCGGGATTTACGGGCCATGTGCTAAGCATATATCAAGTTTGCAACTTTGCAAGCCTGACCCCGTGACCTATTCTCACTGATGCAGATGGTCACAAAATAGGCCCCTTTTTAACGCCTCGCATCACCGGCAAAATAAAGTTGCAGAGCGAGGTACGAGCGGCGCAGCTTTATTTTGTCCGAGTGCATGCGTTTGTTAGCCCTTCTATGCCTCAACGGTGAACTCATTTGCAATAAGTTCTGCTTGTTTTAGTACCGTTTCTGTTGCTAATTTTTGCATGTCAGGTGGGTAGCCATATTGCCTGAGTGTACGCTTTATAATCACTTTTAGCTTAGCTCGCACACTCTCTTTTATTGTCCAGTCGATTGAGGCGTTTTGCCTGACTCGCTCTGTCAAAACAACTGCCAATTCTCTTAATTTATCGTGCTGCATCAGGTCTTTTGCACTTTTATTATCCGCAACGGCGGTATAAAAGGCATATTCAAATTCGGTTAAACCCAGTTCCTTCGCTTCATCATCCATGCTAATGATTTCTTTGCTTAGCTCAATCAGCTCATCCATCACTTCGGCAGCGGTCAGCACCTTGTTATGATATTTTTTGATGGCATTTTCCAGCATTTCCATCAGTGATTTACTTTTCACCAGATTTTTTCTTGAGCGAGATTTCAATTCATCATTGAGTAACTTTTTCAACACCTCCAAGGCAATATTTTTATGCTCCATACCTTTTAGTTCCAGTAAGAACTCTTCGGAAAGAATGGAAATATCAGGCCTTTTTATACCTGCTGCATCAAATACATCAATCACCTGTTCAGAAACTAGGGCTTGATCAATCACTTGGCGAATAGTGGTTTCTATCTCCTCATCACTTCGTCCCAATCCAGTTGCATCAAATTTGACCAAACGGGCTTTTACTGCCTGAAAAAAGGCGACTTCATCTTTAACATCCATTGCCTGTTCGTGTGGAATGGCGATAGCAAAGGCTTTTGAAAGGGCTGTAACTTCATTGATATAGCGTTTTTTACCGTCTTCCAATCCCAGAATATGATCTTCCGCTGCAAGAATCAGCGATAGTTTCTGGGCGGTATCTGCGGCAAAATAATGTTCATAGGCAAAACCATGAAAGAGCTGTGAAACCACCTCCAACTTCTCAAGCATTAACTCAACAGCTTGCTCCTGTAAAATAGTGGGGTCGCCTTTTCCTCCTGCATCCGAATAAAAAGACAGGGCTTTTTTCAGGTCGGATGCAATCCCTAAATAATCGACAATCAAGCCACCGGGCTTATCTTTATAAACACGATTTACCCGCGCAATCGCCTGCATCAGGTTATGGCCTTTCATCGGCTTATCAATATAAAGCGTGTGCAAACTGGGGGCATCAAAGCCTGTTAGCCACATATCCCGCACAATCACCAATTTAAGTGGATCGTCAGGGTGTTTCATTCTGTCTGCCAAGGTTTTTCTTTGTGCCTTGGTGGTATGGTGCTCGGAAATTTCAGGGCCATCGGATGAGCTGGAAGTCATCACCACTTTTATTACACCCTTGTCCAAATCATCCGAATGCCAATCTGGTTTTATCTTGGTAATTTCAGCATACAGATCAGCGGCAATGCGGCGACTCATGGCAACAGTCATGCCTTTACCCTCAAACACGGCTTGGCGTTGTTCAAAATGGCTGACAATATCCTGAGCTATATTTTTGATGCGATTCTCACTGCCAATCAACGCCTCTAATTGCGTCCATTTTGCCTTGGCTTTTTGCGTGTCGGTCAAATCACCCTGTGCCAGTTCACCATCCAGCTTTTCAACCAGTTGTTTGCCTTCCTCGCTTAAATTCACTTTTGCCAAACGGCTTTCATAATAAATACGCACCGTTGCCCCGTCTTCTACCGCCTGAGCAATATCGTACACATCAATATAATTGCCAAAAACAGCGGGGGTGTTGGTATCAGTGCTTTCTATCGGTGTACCCGTAAAGCCTAGATAAGTAGCGTTGGGCAGGGCATCTCGCATATATTTGGCAAAGCCATACACCACCTTTTTACCGACCACATTGCCTTGCTCGTCTTTATCATCAATGGTTTTTGCCTTAAAACCATACTGGGTACGATGAGCTTCATCGGCAATCACCACAATATTTCCCCGCTCCGACAAGGTATCAAATACATTACCCTCATCAGGCTGGAACTTTTGAATGGTGGAAAAAATTACCCCACCAGAGGCAACCTGTAATAGTTCTTTGAGTTGATCTCGACTTTCGACCTGCTTGGGTTCTTGGCGTAGTAACTGAGTAGACGCGGCAAAGGTATCAAATAACTGATCATCCAGATCATTGCGATCGGTAATAAGCAGAATAGTGGGGTTATCCAGAGCCAGTACAATTTTCCCTGTAAAAAATACCATCGACAGCGATTTACCACTGCCTTGGGTATGCCAGACCACACCACCTTTACGGTCACCTTTAGGTTGGTTCCTTACGCCAGCCACACCATAACTGGCAGGGTCTTCCATTACCTGACTAACGGGCGTTTGTTGTTCAAGCGTATGCCCCGTTGCCCGTAGTGTCGATTCCACCGCACGGTTCACGGCATAATATTGATGATAGGCTGCCAATTTTTTAACCGTTTCAATCGTCACCACACCCGTTTTTGGGTCTTCGGTTTTGGATTTTTCAAACACGATAAAATGCCGAATTAAATCCAACAGGGTTGCCTTGTTCAGCATCCCTTTAATCAAGGTTTCCAACTGGCTGACCAAATGCGAGGCTTCCTCTTTACCATCAGCCGTTTTCCACGCCATAAAACGGCTCAACCCAGCCGAGAGTGAACCTGCCTTGGCTTCCAGCCCATCGGAAATAATCATCAAGTCGTTATAGGTAAACAGACTGGGAATGCTCGCCTTGTAGGTTTCTAGTTGTTTATAAGCTGATTTAACCGAGGCGTTTTCATCCGCCGCATTTTTAAGCTCAATCACCACCAGCGGCAAGCCATTGACAAACAACACCACATCAGGGCGTTTATTCACGCCGTTCTCAATGACAGTGAGTTGGTTTGCCACCACAAAATCATTATTTTCTGGGTTGTCAAAATCCACCAGCCAAACCAAATCACCCCGCTGGCTTCCACCTTTTTGATAAGAAACCTTGACCCCTTCGGTGAGCATTCGGTGAAAAGCCTCATTATTTGTTAGCAATTCGGGGGAATGAATGCGACTGATTTCTTTAATTGCCTCTTGCTGGGCATCGTGAGGAATGCTTGGATTGATTCGGGCAACAGCCTCATTCAATCGACTGGGCAATAATACCTCTTCAAAACTGCTGCGTTGCGGGTTATCGCTATCGGGGGCAATGTCGGGGGCGTAGATGTATTCGTAGCCCTGCTTTTCCAGTAATTCGATACAGAAGGTTTCGATAGCGTTTTCGGTGATATTGCTCATGAAATAACACCTTCAGCATCTTCCTTGATTTCATCGCACAAAAAACCAGCAAGAAACCGTGATATTTTACGACGTTTTGAGTCCCCCCACGGCATGGTTCTATTTTCTGGCCATGTGACATATAACCAGCGTTTTGATCTGGTAAAGGCAACATATAGATTATTTTTTTCTTGTGTTAATTCTACGCCACCACTACGAACCGCACGGTAATCTGGAAATGTCTCATCATCCATACCGATAAGAAAAACAATATCAAACTCTTGCCCTTTCATCGTATGAACCGTACTGAGTGTCACGCCAGCATGTTGTGCCAGTGGATGTGTTTGCCCCAACGCCATCGCATTCTTAAACTGATGCAGTGATTTATGATCGGTTGCCTTAGCGTAGTTATGCCAGTGCATCAGCAACTCATCAACATCCCTGAACAACATATTCTTTTCGTTATCATCGCTAATAGCTATTTGTGCCTTATAGGCTTCTAGCTGACTCTTGATATTACTGCCGTTATCGCTAAGCGAAATAACCAGGTTAATAACCGCTTTTTGATTGTTATCATGAATACTCATTACAATTTCAGATAAATCGGCATATTCATGGGTTAAAGAGAGTGCACCCAATAAGCACTTTTTATGAAGCTCATCTTGTGAGTTGAGCTTTACCCTCAATGCTAAATCAAAAATTTGCATCAATGAGGATTCAAACTTTAAAGCCCCTGGTGTCATTTTGTAGTAATGGGGAATATTGGCAGCTTGTAACGCCTCTTCCAGTGGCTTAAATAGATATTTATTTCTTGCCAATACGGCTATTTTTTCAAAATTTAACTCACCTTCAATATCGTCATGGTTCTTCAATGAAACAAATTCTTGGATTCTATTGACCACCCATTGTGCTTCACTGGTTTCATTCTTAACCTTATATAATTCAAAAACACCCTGTTTGACTATATGCTCGATCAGACTTGCATCAGGAATAAGTTGTTGTGCCGCCTGCAATACCGCAATTGAAGAGCGGTAGTTTTCGTTCAACTCAATAATAGTTGGATTAAAGTCTTTGACGAACGCCTTATCCATATAATCGGGAGATGACCCGTTAAAATGGAAGATAGACTGGTTTGGATCACCCACCATTAAAATATGATTAAATTCACCGTTTGCCAATGCTTTCAATAATTGATACTGGGCGTTATTCATATCTTGTGCTTCATCAACACATATTGCTGAGAAACTGCGACGATACAATGCCGCTATCTTTGGGTAGTCAACAAATAGCCCGTAGACTTTTAATAATAAGTCATCAAAATCAATGGCATTTTGTGACTTCAAAATATCCTGATAATTTCGATAAAGCAGAATAATATTTTCATCTTCCGTCTGTTTAGAAATATCAGCTTCATTGATGAGTTTACGCTTCACATCAGCGATAAAATTTAATGCTCTATAACGAAAACTCCTTTGATCTTTCTTATTCTGCTGGCTGTAACTTGTGGCATAAGAAGGGGTTAACTGGATAGCCTGCTCTATCAGTTCCAAGCGATCGCTTTCATCCTCAAAAATATGCGGCATTTCAGCATAACCGATTAAATGACCGTGGTTTTCAAAAACTGACTGACAAAAACCGTGAAATGTACCCACAAATGTTCTTTGATCAGTCTCTTCAATATCAGCCAATCGTTTTTTAATCTCCTGCCCCGCCTTATTGGTAAAGGTTAACGCCAATAATTTTTTATTGCTGCGATACAATAAAACCCGAATACGCTCAGTGAGCACACGAGTCTTGCCACTGCCTGCACTGGCTTTAACATACAAAGCACCATCAAGCATATCAACAATAGAGCGTTGTTTTTTTGAAAGCATAATCTGGTTGCTCATGATGCCTCCTCGGTGATATTCAACAGGGACTCTATTTTGCCAAATAGTTCCAATATTCTAGGAGGAAGTGCTTCGTCACTCTTTACAATCTGCTCGGCAATAACTGGGGCAAATTGAGTTTTAGCACCTGTTATTAGTTCATAGATTTTATCGTCATCATAAGCCTTTATCTCTGTTTCTTTTGCCGCTTTGTGTTGTTCGTTGTGGTATTCGCCTCGTGCAATCAATGCTTTTTTGATTTCGTCCTGAAAACCATCTGTTATCAACTGTTTTTCTATATCATTGCCATTACCCAAAAACACAATCACATCAGCTTCGACCTTTGATGAACCGCAATCTTTAAATTGTCTTTTTACGCTGGTTACCGCATCGGTTTCTGCATCACTCAATATCAACCAAGGAATATTCAATGACTCTGCAAAACGTAAAAATGGTAGGTAATTACCATAACCGCCCACCCCTACAAAATCTATCCCCATTACAACCGCAGATTGTCCAAAATGATGTTTGGCAAAAATAGGCAAAGCCTGTTCTTCCGTTTCCCCTTCAAAAAGCACCATCAGCTTGGAAAAAAAGATTTCACCACGGCTATTGATCACCTGTCGATTGATTTTTCTTTGTTCTTCGTCATTCAGAGCATCAATGGCGACTTTGCCACAGGATACCTGCTGATCTTTATAGAAATTGCGTATCTGCCCCAGTTCTGCCACTGCCGCAATATAAGGTGAATGGGTAGAAATGATTTTTTGTCCCGCAATACTGTTGATTTGGCTATAGAGCTGCTTTTGCGCATTGGGATGTAGATGCGCTTCGGGTTCTTCAATTGCCAGAACAGGAAAGAATACCGTTTTTTCTTTTTCAGCATTGCCTGCCAGCAAGCCAATAAATGATTTCAAAGTTAATAAAGAAGACCAGCTACGAGTTCCCATGCCGTGATATTCCATAGAAAAGCTATCTTGATTATCACCATAATAGATCGTTAAGCCCTTATTTAGATCACGAATTTTTTTAGTAAAAGGGGTTATTTCAATGCCACTGTTTTGATTATCCAGTGCCGAATCCAGGCCTTTTAAAGTCTCTTTTATATGACTGAGAATATCACTGCTACTCACCGCCTTGTTGTTCAACTGTTCGATTTGTTGCTCTATCGCTTTAATGTCATCGGGTGAATATTCAATTTTAGATAACATTTTGCCCAGATACGAACTGCGTAATTTGGTGTCTTCCAATATATCGCGCTGAGCATCCATATAGAAAAAGGGCAGTTCATCAAAACGAAAAGTGGTTTTATTACCTTTATCTGTATTAAACCAATCCGTTTCGCCCGCTTTAAAATCAGGCCATGCTTTAAGGATGGTTTGTTGTACTTTATAGTTGTTTTTAATCACATCAAAAATGACTGTGGTTCTAAGTGGTAAAAAACTTTTTATGCCATCGGTGCGAATGCGGTCAGTGGTGAATAAGACCTCCCAATATTCGCTAAAATCATCGCTTTGTTTGCCCTCAGCATCAACGGGTACAATCAGTACATCAATGGTTATTTTCTCGGCACAGCGGTTGTCTTTGATGAAAAAATCATCTTGGGAAATAAACTGGCGGTTGCCCAAGGCAATTTGTAATGCCTTGAGAAAAGAGGTTTTACCCGTGTTGTTCATGCCCGTCAGCACGGTGGTTTGTTCCAGATCGACTTCAATATTTTCCAGACCTCGAAAACCCGCAATGCGGACTGTTTTGATTAAAATGCTCATACTATCTCAGCCTCCGTAAAATCCTTGTACTCGTTAACATAGGCTTGTTTATCCACATTAAACAATATTTCACTGGCAGGATAAGAATAATCGCCCATGACAAATTCACCAAATGAATCATCCCATGATTCGTTAAAGTCCTCCGCTTCCAGATAATCCAGTGAATCTGCCAGTGTTTCATGAGCCGTTCGCTGATGTTTGGTTTCAAAATTGCGAATTAAAAAAACAGACACCAGCTCTACCGTATCAATCAAAAATTCTCTGGTCAGTAAATCACCCTTACTGTTGCGTTGTTTGATTTCCTCCAGTGATTTTCCATGTGAAGACAAACCGATTTCATTTCTCAGTTCGCCCACCTGTTGCCCAATGGTCGCCAACGCCGATGAAACCTGATTAACCAAGTTACTATTGGTATAGCCCATAGAGGAAAAGGCTTTTTTCAGCACACTATTCATGCTGGGTGTTTTGCCTAATTCGACGGCGTTACAGGTGCAGATTTCTTTACCCACCGTTTCCAGCAAGGCTTTGGCATTTTCCAGCGAGTGGCTAAAGTCAATTTTGATATGGGTTTCGATGCGGTCAATATAAGTCTCAAGCTCCGACCAACGCCCATACTCATTGATAACGGCTTTTAACTTATCCATTGCTGGCCATCCTAACTTCACCGCTCATTAGTTTGGGTAGGAGAGTATCGCGAAGGGATTGTAGGGCGCGGATTTGTTTTTGGTTTGAATAAATTTTATTAAATTCTGGTTCAACTAAGTTATGAAAATTATCTAATACATCATTATAGGGCTTCAAAATCATCATTTTTGAAAAATTCCCAGTATTCAGATTAAGAGTTGCTGTTCCTCCGCTTGCCATCGAATGCAACAAATCATAGGAGGACTTCATTAACAAGAATAAAAAATATCTGTGATTTTCTTGTGTTGGAATGATTGAATTTATTTGCTGGTTAGTTTGGCTTTGAATAATATTCATTGAAACTAACCCAACTGTTGCAATACAGCTTACACATATTGATTTTGGTGGTAGTAGCTTGTTTTTTTGTGAATTACTGCCTTCTTCTGTCAAAGTATCCGTTGTATTAAAAATAAATGTATTGCCATGCATATCTGGGATTTTTATAAATGGTACATCCCCATTATGGTATTCGTGTTTCTTTTTAGAAGGAGTTTTTCCACAAATAATATCACCAAAAAATGATAACGGCTTTTCCTCCCAATCCTCCCCAGCCTCTTCCACAAACCACTGGCGAAACAGCGTTTCTGCCATTTGTTCAAGGGTTTTGTTCTGGCGGTGGAGCAGGTCGATTTTATCATCCAGCGAGCTTAATACTTCGGCTATGGCTTTTTGTTCTGGGAGGGGGGTTACAGGTACAGGAACATTTTTAAAATCTTTTAAAATAACTCTTGGAATAGCTGAGCCAGACACATAATTATTCCTCATTAAATCTTGGGCAGATGGCGACAATAAGAAGTACCGATAAAAATCTGAGTTATACCCCTCTTTAAGTCGTACAATTGCGATTGATGATAATAAAACAATTTCATCCATCTGTTTGTATACAAAGATCAAATCCAAGCAATTTGCACCATCTTTAGATAAAAGAATGTCCCCATATTGAGGGCTACAATTACCATTAACCAGTTGTTTAAAATCATACTTTGAAATTGTTTTGCAATCACTAAATTCAAAATAGTTGTATCGCATATCTTTAACTGATGCCATGTAAAATTCTGAATCTATAGGCTTTGGGGAAGAGTGGGCACCATCTGTAATGAGCTGACTTATACCTCCGAGTGTTCCAGTATCCCAATCCACTGGAATTTTTCCTATCTCAGTTTCCTTCCACTCACTCATCCCCAACCTCCAGCTTCACCTTTGCCAGATTCTCCAATATCCGCTGGTTAAGTTCGGCTTCTGCTTTTAACTGGCTTTCAAACTCGGCTTTAAGACCAGTAAAGCGTTCAGTAAAATCAAAATCATCCTCTTCCTCTGCCAGCCCCACATATCGCCCAGGGGTGAGGACATAATCCAGTTCTTTAACCCGCGCAATGGGTGCGGCATTACAAAAGCCTTTAACATCTTCATAGTCGCCATTAGGATTTCGCCAGTTGTGATACGTGCCTGCAATGGTTTTTATGTCGTCTGCGGACAGTTCACGGGTACGGCGGTTGATTAAATGCCCCATATTGCGGGCATCAATAAACAAAATCTCGCTGCTACGGTTGCGAAACTTGCCATTGGCACGGTTACGACTTAAAAACCAAAGGGAAGCAGGAATTTGGGTATTGAGAAACAATTTGGCAGGCAGGTTGACGATGCAATCAATCAAACCTGCTTCGACCAATGCTTTTCTGATTTCGCCTTCACCTGATGTTTTGGAGGCCAACGCGCCTTTTGCCAACACAAAACCTGCCTGTCCGCTGGGGGCAAGGTGATAGATAAAGTGCTGTATCCACGCATAGTTGGCATTGCCTGTGGGCGGTGTGCCATATTGCCAGCGTCCGTCCTTGCGGAGCAGATCGCCGCTCCAGTCGCTGACATTAAAGGGCGGGTTGGCAATAATGTAATCGGCTTTGAGGTCTTTATGGGCATCGTTTAAAAACGAGCCTTCGTTGTTCCATTTGACCTGTGAGCTGTCAATGCCACGAATGGCAAGGTTCATTTTTGCCAGTCGCCAGGTGGTCTGATTGCTCTCTTGCCCATAGATGGAAATATCGTTGATTTTGCCCTGATGTTCGGTGACAAATTTTTCCGATTGCACAAACATACCCCCCGAACCACAGCAAGGGTCAAGCACCCGTCCTTTGTAGGGTTCGAGCATATCGACCAGTAATTCAACCACGCTTCTGGGGGTGTAAAACTGCCCGCCTTTTTTGCCTTCTGCCAGCGCGAATTCACCAAGGAAGTATTCAAACACATGCCCTAACACATCGGCACTGCGAGATTTGGCATCACCGAGGGCGATATTGCTGATCAGATCAATCAGTTCGCCCAAGCTGGTGGGGTCAAGATTTTGCCGTGCATACACTTTGGGCAATACGCCTTTGAGTGAGGCATTTTCCTTTTCAATCGCATCCATTGCCTCATCCACAGTTTTACCGATGGTCGGTTGTTTGGCATGGGCATGCAGGTGCGTCCAGCGGGCATCTTGTGGCACAAAAAACACATTCTCGGCTTTGTATTCGTCCTTGTCTTCGGGATCAGCTCCTACATATTCACCTTCTTCCGCTTTTAATGTGGCGAACAACTCCTCAAAGGCATCAGAGATATATTTAAGAAAAATCAATCCCAAAACAACATGCTTGTATTCGGCAGCATCAATATTTTTTCTGAGTTTATCTGCCGATTTCCAAAGTTGTTTTTCCAGTGATTCTTCTTGTACTTCTTTCTTCTTTGCCATTCTATCTCCGTTGGTTTAATTCACTACTGACGGGTGATTGTTTTTGGGGGATCGAGTAGGTCAGGGGCTTCGCAGCCCCATTCCCCTCTAAGAACCGTGCATGAAAGTTTCCCTTCACACGGCTCAAGCATCTCAAAGGCAACCCTTAGTGGGTGGCCCGGCTGCTTTACCTCTTATGCCCACATGGC
>JBDNGT010000003.1:0-6821 GCA_041689145.1 Geopsychrobacter sp.
ATCCTGGAACTTTATCTGAATACAACCCGAAGATTCACCCGATCAGGGTGCGCCAGCGGGCCGCGCATCTGATCAAACTGCTCGGACTGCCATATTTTGAACGAAACCGAGTTCGCCGCCCCTTGCCTACTCGCCCATGCCAGTGGGATGACCAGGACCTTAAAAGGTTGTCCCCTTCAAAGTTTCCAACCGTTCAGCTAATAACGAGCATTGAACTTCGTACCCAGGGCCATGAGCGTTTTAGTTAAGTTTGCAACTTTGCAAGCCCCGAGTTCTTCGTGGCGCACCTTAAAAGCTCCGCCCCATGTGCTGCATGCCACCCATAAAACTACTGAAAATCAGGCCGCAGATGGCGAGAATAAAGGATAGAATGATGATGGCGGGAATCGAAGCGATCGCCCATTTGATCATGAACACGACCATCGAAAAAAAAGGCATTTTGATATTGGTGACGACAACTTCGCTCTGTTGATCCATAGATTTTGCTCCCGGAAGTAGATGTCAAGTGGGGTTTTCCAGCACCAGGCGCAAGGGGTTATGCATCCTGCCCACCAACTGTTTTAAAATGCTCTGACTCAGTATACAGTTTCCGTCTTGAATCCGTGGCAATGTGACTCTCTGTCAGAATATTGGAAATTATGGTCCAAGTGTGTCAATGTCCCACGTCGATTTTGTCTATATGTGGATCATCATTGGATGCCGATCAACAATGGAGATCCTGCAAAGCAAGAACGGCCCCCATTTTTAAGAGGGTTGAATTCCCCGTAGCTTGACGCGATTTAGCAAAGGTTGCAGGCTGTTGATACCCCGCTGCTTGCGGCGGGGCGATTCATTCGATTTCCGAAAAATGCTTCATAAACTGAATACGCTCAAACACGGCAGAATTGCCCACGTTTTTACTGCTTGCTTTGCCTTTGAATTTCTCTAAAGAAGAGAACCCTTTTCCCAGCATCCACTTTTCGAGACCGCTTAGAAGTCCATTGATCGATTCAATGCCGTTCTCGTACAAGACAGAGACGATTTGAACAGCATCGGCACCCGCCAGAATTTGTTTTATAACGGCCTCATGCGTGTGAATTCCGGTAGCGGCGGCCAGGCTGCAGCTTACTTTGTCGGAGAGCAGCGCAATCCAGCGCATAGACTCAACAAAATCGTTTGGAGAGCTGAAACTGCTACCCGACACGGCTTGCAATGTATTGATATCGATATCTGGTGTATAGGCACGATTAAACAATACCAGCCCGCTGATGCCTGTTTGGGACAAGTTCAGTATGGTTTTTGCCATATGGGTAAAGCTGCTGTTGATCTTTATCGACACAGGCACGGTGACCTGCGTCAACACTTTGCGGATGATGACACTGATGCTCTGTTCAAAATCGCGGATGACCAGGTCCGATGGGTTGAGACTGATGTTCAGTTCCAGGGCATCGGCCCCGGCTTCTTCAATCTGCTTGGCAAAGTCAGTCCACTCCGATGAAGAGACGCAGTTAATGCTGGCGATAATCGGAATAAGCACTTCTTTTTTAGTGGCCTTGATCAGTTGAATGTATTCGTTTAAACGCTCTTTCTTAACGTGCACATCAATGTAATCCAGGGTTTCGGAATATTGATCGTAGATAAAACTGTTTTCTCTGGCCTCGCGCAGCTGGTTTTCAACATCCAGGAGAATTTCTTCTTCAAAAATGGATTTCAAAACGATGGCGGCGGCGCCCTGTTTTTCCAATTTCTTGATATCGCTTACGCTTGAGGTCAGACCACAACTGCCAACGATAATTGGATTCTTCAGGGTAAGCCCCAAGTATTTCGTTGTTAAATCCATAAATTCCCCTGCTGCAGAAATGCTTAAATCGATTGATTATCCTATGACCGACGAGCTTCGCCACCCTCTGAGAATATACGCTTTCTCTTTGCTCCCACACTCCCTAAGAAGCAGAGCGATCCTTCTTTTGCAAATGGCGATCGATGCCGGCGGCGGCATTTCTGCCATCGCCCATGGCTAAAATGACTGTTGCGCCGCCACGGACGATATCGCCCCCGGCAAAAAGTTCGGCAATGCTCGACTGCATTTCCTTTTCATCAACCACAATAGTTCCCCAACGACTGACTTTCAGTTCCGGCATACTCTGCGGGATGAGCGGGTTAGGTGCAACGCCGACGCTGACGATGACCAGGTCAGCTGCCAGTTCATACTCTGAGCCTTCAATGGGAACCGGTTTTTTACGACCGGAAGCATCCGGTTCGCCGAGTTCCATCTTTTGCAGCCTGATCCGGTTGACGCGCCCGTTTTTATCTGCGAAATATTCAAGCGGGCTGTTCAAATTCAAAAATTCGATGCCTTCTTCCTGGGCGTGTTTGATCTCTTCATTCCGCGCCGGCATCTCTTCGAGGGTCCGTCGATAAATAATCATCGCGCGTTTGGCACCTAAGCGTTTGGCGGTACGGACCGAATCCATGGCCGTATTGCCGCCGCCGATAACCGCGACATTCTTGCCCGATAATACCGGGGTATCATAATCATCCAGGGCAGCATTCATCAGGTTAACCCGGGTCAGATATTCGTTGGACGACATAATGCCATTGGCATTTTCGCCGGGAATATTCATGAAATTCGGTAGCCCTGCGCCACTTCCGGCAAAAAAAGCTTGATAGCCTTCCTCTTTAAGCTCCTGGATGGTCGCGGTTTTCCCAACCACAAAATTGGTGACAAACTCCACCCCCATCTTCTTAAGGTTGTCGATTTCCACATCCACAATTTCATTCGGCAGGCGAAACTCAGGAATGCCGTATTTCAAGACGCCGCCGGGTTCATGCAAGGCCTCGAAGACCGTTACGACATAGCCCAGCCTGACCAGGTCGCCGGCCACGGCTAGACCGGAGGGGCCAGAACCGACAACCGCGACCTTAATGTCATTTGCAGGGGCCACTTCAGGGATGAACATCTTGCCTGACTTGCGCTCCCAATCTGCGGCAAAGCGTTCCAAATGACCAATCGCAACGGGGGGCTTCTTAAGTTTTAACGTGTAGATACAGGCGGCTTCGCATTGGATCTCCTGCGGGCAAACACGTCCGCAGACAGCGGGCAAGGCGTTGGTCTCTTTCAATGAACGCGCTGCGCCGGCAAAATCCTGCTTTTCAATGTACTTGATGAATTTAGGGATATTGATGCTCACAGGGCATCCCTGGATGCAGGTCGGATCAGGACAATCCAGGCAGCGTCGGGATTCCTCGACAGCCATCTGTTCGCTTAAGCCCTGGTTTACTTCGACATGGCTTTTGGCGCGCTCTGCAGGATCTGCTTCCGGCATATCGACGCGTTCCATGCTTGTGCGGTCTTTCGCTTTCATCGATTTGCGCAACGCTTCTCGCCATTTCCGGCTGCGTTCTTGTGCTAAATGTTCGTCCATGTTTTCCATTATGAGGCTTCTTCTTTTAGGGCTTCAAGAAAGGGTTGATACGCCTTGAGCTCTTCGTCCTTGAAGCCGCCCAGGCGTGTCAGCAATTCGTCGAAATTAACCTCGTGGGCATCAAATTCAGGGCCGTCGACGCAGACGAATTTTGTTGCTCCGCCGACGGAAACCCTGCAGGCGCCACACATCCCTGTGCCATCGACCATTATGGCATTTAAACTGGCCACCGTTGGTATATTGTATTTTCGGGTGAGCATGCTGCTGAATTTCATCATGATCGCCGGGCCGATAGTGACTGCAAAATCGACCTTTTCGCGCTGGATGATTTCTTCCATGCCATGCGTTACCAGGCCCTGCTTTCCATAGGAGCCATCATCCGTCATAATGACAACTTCATCGGAGAATTCACCGATCTCCTCTTCGAGGATGATCAACTCTTTGCTTCTTGCCGCTAAAACCGTAATCACGCGATTTCCTGCTTTATGTAATGCTTCGACAATGGGTAAAAGGGGCGCCGTACCGACGCCGCCGCCGGCACATAATACCGTTCCGAACTTTTTGATATGGGTCGCCAATCCGAGCGGACCAACGACATCGGTTACTGAGTCGCCAATCTTCAGGTTGGCGATTTTATGGCTGGTAACTCCCACTTTTTGCACGACCAGGGTAATGGTCCCTTTTTCCGGGTCGGCAGACGAGATGGTCAGTGGAATCCGCTCCCCTTTTTCACCGACTTTTACGATGACAAAATGACCTGCTTTTCGCTTTTTTGCTATTCGGGGTGCTTTTATACTGAGCTTTACGACATTTTCGGAGAGATGCTCAATCGATATGATTTTATTCATAGTCTACTTTCACTGTATCCGGAATTTGCGCGTTGTCGACATAAACCGACTCTGGCTTGGAATCCCCTTAAGGTTTGTTGTCTTTTGTAACGATACACCTGTCCACCACCCGAGAGTAAATTAATTTCAGAACAGGGGCATCCAATATAGAGTTTGAATGAATCCTGAATCAGTGTGTGGGCTCTTCGCACCTCTCCTCCTTGTCTCGCCAAGTCATTTTCGCGAGATGCTTGCCGCTTGAACCTGACGTCCGGTGCCGCTTTTTCGGCTAGGCGGATTCGGTTAACACCCGCCGGACAGGGCCTTAAGCATTTCGTCTTCCAGGCCGGAAACTCGCGGCTGTGCTTGCTTAATGACATCCACGTATTTCTCAAACACGATCTGCTGAATCGGTACCTCAAATTTGACCCGCTCCAACCAGCGGAAATGTGCCTGGGTCCACTTACTTTTACCCGACTCATAAATCTTGCCATGTCGCAGCAGAAAGGCATTCAGTCGTTGACATGCTTGGCGGTCCATCGCCTTCATATCTTCTCGTGCCCGGGTCAGATCTCGGATCGCTTTCTGTTCTTGATCCGGCACCCACACCGGCGTGAGTTCCCCGGCACGATGAAAGCGGGAAAGAGATTCACTATCACGGCGGTCCGTCTTCACGCGGTCTCCCGGCCGACTGGGGATCAAGGATGGCGCAACGACTGCACAGTCATGGCCCAGACCCGAGATCTGACGATAAATCCCATAACTGCAAGGTCCGGCCTCGTAACAAAACGAGACGACTTCGCCGTCAGGACTCAGTTTTTTAACCAGTTTGGTGATCGCCTCCGGGGTATTGGTGATTTCCCCGTAGTATCTTGGTTTGCCACCAAACGCATCACTGATGGCCACTGCAATCGTATCTTTGTGTGTATCTAATCCGACATATTTGCTAAACTCATTCATGACCTGTCCTCCTCGATTATGGCTCTGTTCTAAGGGTGTCCAACCTCAAGAATAACCCACGTCTTCGACGTTGGACAGGTCAATACATGATGTCTAGACTTAGTTCATTCCAACAGGACCCCCCCCCGGCTTTGCCGAGGGACCCAAAAAGTTTGACAGTTCCGGGAGTATGAATCACCCCAGATTTACGGTTATATGCTTTTGATTTTACGATTGCGTTAAAGCCCCTTTGAGGGGCTAGCAATCGTAAAGCTCCCAGGGATACTTACCTTGTAAGATTTTAAGGACATACTTGGTATTTACATCCTCCGCATCACACCTGTCCGACAGGAGTATCCGTCATGAAAGTTACCGCCGTCATCCCTGCCCGTTTCGCTTCGACCCGTTTTCCAGGAAAACCTCTGGCTAAAATACTTGGTAAAACCATGATCGAGCATGTTTATCGTCAGACGATCCAGGCGGAAACGATCGATCGGGTAATTATTGCAACTGACGATCAACGGATTTTTGATTGCGTGACGGCTTTTGGCAGCGAGGTGATGATGACGCGAAGCGATCATCCCTCGGGAACTGATCGTCTGGTTGAGGTGGCAGCTGCGATTGAGAGTGATCTGATTGTTAATGTTCAAGGAAATGAGCCGCTGATTGTACCCCAGATGATCGATGAGGCGGTCCGGTCACTCCTGGCCGACGGCCATCTACAAATGGGAACCTTATGTAGCCAGATCACCAAACTCGAGGATTATCTGAACCCCAACGTGGTAAAAGTGGTCTGTGATCGTCGGCAGCGCGCACTCTATTTCTCACGTGCGCCGATCCCGTTTCCACGAAATCTCTCGGTTGAGGACCTCGAGTCCAGACTCGTGGATATATCGGCAAAAAAGCATATCGGTCTTTATGTTTATCACCGCGAATTTCTGCTTGGTTATTCGTTTCTGCCCCAGACTCCACTTGAGATTCTTGAGTCACTCGAACAATTGCGCGCCCTTGAGAATGGTGCCGCTATTCATGTTGCGACGACTGAATATGTATGCCATGCCGTTGATACACCAGTGGATTTGCAGCGGGTTGAAGCGTTGATGCGCGCTAACAGTGCCTGCCTGTGCGGGGATCAAGAACCTGAGGGAACGCTGGAAGAACCTGATGAGACGCTGGTAACTTATGCACGTTATTCATCGACCGTTACCCCATCAGGCTCGACTTCCGCCTGTCTGGGCCCCATCATCACCACCCAAGAAAGTTAAAGGTGCCTTTCACCCTCTGAACTTTTTTCTCTGTATTCCGTTTGCAACTTTGTCCACCATTGATGGCGTCGCAAAAACTCACCAACTGCTGCGTTGCTGTAATTTCTCTCGCTGCTTCGACGTACGTAAGTACGCCTCATTGCTCGAAAATTTCGCGCCTTGCATTTGGCGCTTTTTGCTTAGCCAGCGGATATTTTGCTTTCTTGCGAAAGCATCACCATTGCTTTAAAGAAAGATATCGAGCAATTGGAATCAAGAGGTGATACAGGTACGTACCATGTCCCACGAGAAACAACTTCGCCATAAATTGCACCAAGCAGGAATTTCTCCTGAAATTTCCGGCTTCCTGCCGGGCAATCTGGTCATCTTGTTGCGAAGTGGAGAAG
>JBDNGT010000004.1:0-4038 GCA_041689145.1 Geopsychrobacter sp.
ACAATATGCATTTCCCGATGGGGGATAAAATGACGACCCAGACCAATGCTGTCGACGAAGGCGTCCAACTGCTCAGTCGCCTCAGCAAAGACGAGCTGATCCAGATCATCCTCGACGACGCCAAGAACTGGCTGGCCCACGACGGCCTCTGGTTCCAGGCGATCGAAAAGAGTCACGGCATGCAGGTCGCCATCGATGCCGACCGCGACGCCTGGGAGAAGTTCACCGTGGTCGAGGCCAAGCGGATCATGGCGCGCCTCGACATCGCACCCGGTGGCGGCATTCCCGCCCTGCTCGAATGTCTCAACCACCGCCTCTACGCGCGGCTCAACCTGCAGCAGGCGCTAGAAGTCAGCGACACCCGCGCCGTGTTCCGCATGGTCGACTGCCGGGTACAATCGACGCGCAAGCGCAAGGGGCTCGATGACTTCCCGTGCAAATCGGTCGGCATCGTCGAGTACAGCGAATTTGCCCGCACCATCGACCCGCGCATTCAGACCCGCTGCCTCGCCTGTCCACCCGACGTCCATCCGGACGACTACTTTTGTGCCTGGGAATTCACCCTGTAAGACTGACCGAAGGTGCCTCCTTGATACTCAGCGATTGTCTCGATGGTCTGCGGGTCCTGGATCTCAGCCAATACCTGCCCGGTCCTTTCGCCACCCAGCTGCTGGCTGATTTCGGCGCCAGAGTGCTAAAAATCGAACCACCGCAGGGGGATCCGATGCGCCAGTTTATTCTACAGGATAAAGATGGCATCTCCCCCTGGTACAAGCAGATCAACGCAGGGAAGACGATCCTCACCCTCGATCTGAAGACTACGGCCGGCCGCGATATCCTGAGTGAATTGCTGCTTGAAGCCGACGTGCTGCTCGAATCCTTCCGCCCCGGGGTGCTGGACCGGCTCGGCTTTGAACGTGCACGTCTGCAAAAGCTCAATCCCCGCCTGATCCATTGCGCACTCTCCGGCTTCGGCCAGACCGGACCCTGCCGCGAGCGCGCCGGTCATGACCTGACTTATCTGGCGATGAGCGGTATGCTCGACCTGACCGGTAGCGCTGAAACGCCGGTGATCCCCTTTCCGCCGATCTGCGATTACGCCGCCGGTAAACAGGCCGCGACCGCGATTCTCGCCGCCCTCTTGCGCCGCGGTCGAACCGACCAGGGTACCTTCATCGACGTCAGCCTGTTCGAGATGGCGCTCTCCTGGCAGTCCTTCCCGCTGACCGCCGCCAGACGTTCCGGCCAACAATTTTCGCGCGGCGGCGAGCTGCTGACCGGCGGCGCGGCCTGTTATCAGATCTATCGTACTGCTGACGGCCGCTTTGTCGCCCTGGGTGCGATCGAAGAAAAATTCTGGCACGCCTTCTGTGAGACCATGCAGGAACCCGGTTGGCTTTGCCGCCAGCGGGAGACCCTGCCGCAGACACAGCTGATCGCAGAGGTCCAGAGACGTCTCGGTGAGGCAAGCCTAAACTATTGGCAACAGCATTTTGCCATGATAGATTGCTGCTTCGAGCCAATCCTGACTCACGCCGAGGTCACAACCCATCCGCAGGTGCGCCAACGCCGACTGCTGCAGACACTGGGCACCGATAGCCGACAGGATGCGCTCTTTCCGGCGTGGATCGACGATCAACCACCAGCTCCACGCCAACCCTTGCAACAGCTGAGCGCGGCCGAGGCCCTCAAGGTCTGGCACGCCAGCTAGAAACACGCTAACTTCAGAATTCAAGGAAATAGTCTATGCCCGGCAACAGAATTGAAATCGACCTGCGTTACTGCAAGGGCTGTGCGCTCTGCACCAGTGTCTGTCCGCAAAAACTGATTGAGCTGGACAGCCAATTGAACGCGCAGGGATTTTACCCGGCCACCACTACCCCGGCCAATCTCGAACGCTGTACCGCTTGCGCCCTCTGTGCCCGCATCTGCCCGGACAGCGCCATCAGCGTCTTTCATGGTCAGCCGAAAAAGGAGCGGGATTCACAACAATGAAGCGACTCTTTGTCAAAGGTAACGAAGCGGTAGCCATGGGCTCGTTAGCTGCCGGCTGCCAGTATTATTTCGGTTATCCGATCACTCCGCAGAGTGATATTCCCGAATACCTGGCGCGCGAGCTGCCGAAGGCGGGCGGGGTCTTTATCCAGGCCGAGAGTGAAATTGCCTCGATCAACATGCTGCTCGGGGCCAGCGCCGCCGGAGCACGGGCGATGACCTCCTCCTCCAGCCCGGGAATCTCCCTCAAGCAGGAGGGGATCTCCTATATGGCCGGCAGCGAACTGCCCGGCCTGATCGTCAACATCTGCCGGTCCGGACCCGGCCTCGGCGGGATCGACGCCTCGCAGGCCGACTACTTTCAGTCGGTCAAGGGTGGCGGGCATGGCGGCTACCACCTGATCGTCCTCGCCCCCTGGTCGGTGCAGGAGATGTACGACCTGACGATCCTCGCCTTTGATCTCTCCGATCGATATCGGGTGCCGGCCCTGCTGTTGGCCGACGCGGTCATCGGTCAGGTCAAGGAGGCACTGGAGCCGCACCCCTACACGCCGTCGACCAACCTGCCGAATAAGGACTGGGCCGCGACCGGCAAGCATGGCCGCCCGGATCAACGGGTGGTAAAATCACTGCGCCTCGGTGACGGCGAACTCGAAGCACACAACCTGGCGCTGCATGCTAAGTACGCCCAGCTGCAGCAACACGAGGAACGGCACCAGGCCTACGAACTGGAGGACGCCGAACTGGTCGTGACCGCCTACGGCTCGGCGGCACGAATCGCCCAGAGTGCGGTGATGGTGGCCCGCGCCCAGGGGATGAAGGTCGGCCTGTTGCGGCCGATTACCCTCTTCCCCTTTCCCAAGCAGGCCTACTTGCAGGTGGCAAGCCAAGCCAAACAGATCCTCTGTGTCGAACTGAACACCGGCCAGATGGTCGAGGACGTCCGTCTTGCGATCAACTGCAAGATCGATGTCGCCTTCTACGGGCGTGCTCCCGGTGCCGGTTCGCTGCCGACACCGGAAGAGATCTTCCAACAGATCAGCCAACTTTACGGTAAAAAATCATGACAATCATGACAGGTAATGAACAACAGGTTTTTGCGCGGCCCGCCGCCCTTAAACCGGTACCGACACACTTCTGTCCCGGCTGCCATCACGGCACCATCCACCGGCTCTGCGCCGCGGCGATGGACGCGCTCGATATCCAGCAACGCACCATCGGCGTCGCCTCGGTCGGCTGTAGCGTCTTTCTGTACGGCTATTTCGATATCGACGTGATCGAAGCGCCCCACGGCCGCGCGCCCGCGGTCGCCACCGGAGTCAAACGGGTACGTAAGGACGACATCGTCTTCACCTATCAGGGGGACGGCGATCTCGCCGCCATCGGCACCAGTGAGATCCTGCACGCCGCCAACCGCGGCGAGGCGTTCACCGTCATCTTCGTCAACAACACCACCTACGGCATGACCGGCGGCCAGATGGCCCCGACCACCCTGCCCGGGCAAAAGACCTCGACCTCGCCCATGGGACGCGATGTTGCTACCGAGGGGGAACCCCTGCGCATGGCCGAGCTGCTTTCGGGGCTGGCCGGGGTCAAGTACTCTTGCCGGGTCGCGGTCGACTCACCCAAGCATGTAATCGCGGCCGGCAAGGCGATCGAACGCGCCTTCCGCTACCAGGTCGAGGAGCAGGCTTTCGCCTTTGTTGAGGTCCTGTCAACCTGCCCGACCAACTGGGGCTTAAGCCCGCTCAAAGCCAATGAACGGGTGGCCGCAGAACTGATCCCCTATTTCCCACTCGGGGTCTTCAAGAATATCCACGCCAAGAGTGAAGGGGCTTAAGCGATGACCAACAATCTTTTTATGGCCGGGTACGGTGGCCAGGGGGTCCTGCTCGCCGGCAATCTGCTGGCTTACGCCGCAATCGACATGGGGCTCAACGCCTCCTTCTTCCCCGCCTACGGGGTCGAAAAGCGCGGTGGCACGGCCAACTGCACCCTGGTCATCGCGTCCGATCAGGTCGGTTCCCCGGTGGTCGGCAATCC
>JBDNGT010000005.1:0-12443 GCA_041689145.1 Geopsychrobacter sp.
AGGGTCATCCCAGAGGGTAAGGCTCTCAACCATTATCTTGAAGCTATGACGAATTTTGTTAAAGAGATCCCACGCTAAGTCGGTGCCAACCTCGCCTTTTTTGAGGCTATCCGCGTCAAACTTGTTTATCTGGAGGATCGCCTGTTGAATGAGGTTGACCATCTCCGGGGCACATATTGCCTTTTGGTGGCGGGAACGTTCAAGGACTGTTCCTGAAGGTTCAGTATGATGTGTGGCCATGATGACTTTACGGTTTTGGTCGACGATGTTCATCCAGCGGTCGTGTTGTTGAATGCCCGATAGTTTCCACGTTGCCATAAGATTCATGGTTTGCTCCTTTTAGGTTATCTCTGACCTGCCATCCCAGCCTTTATCGTTTTAATGGTTGTTATTGTAGCAAAGATTACAAACAATAAAAAGATAAATTAACACTCGTTGGCTGATCGGGCAAAGATAAGGCATCTACGCCATTTGTGGACCTGGGGCCTCACATACAGCAGGGGATGGGTTTCTCATGATGGGTTTCGGTTGGGGAAGGCTAGTGCGCGTTCCGGCAACCTCTTCCAGAACCTCACTCATGATCGACATGTCTAAATTCTTGCCGAACATGAAGGTTTGATCTGCTCCAGACTGGAGTTCACTGTCTGTAGACAGATCACCCATTCCTCTTAGTTTTAAGTCTAATTCAGCAAGTTTAAAGCCGTCCACGGTAGAACAGAATATCTGCAGCCGGTTCAGGGTTTTCTCTTTAATTGGGTTTGGCGTGTACAAGTCACAGAGGCCCACACCGCCCATTCGTGCGAGTCTGCCGCGTAATTGGTGAAGAGTAACCAATCCAAGACGATCTGGATGGACAATAACTTCATGGTGAAGGTTTGGGATTGTAATACCGCACTCAATTACGGTGGTTGCTAACAAAATCTTTGACTCATTCGCCTTCATTTTTCTAAGCGATTCTTGGGCCTGGTCTTTATCCCCACCATGAGCGCAAACAACTTGCCCCGGAAAAACTTTCGACCACAGGGCAACGGCCGTCTTAAGGTCTTGGAGTTTCGGTGCTCCTGATTGATTTTCTGATTCAGTCTCTTCTTTTTGTGGATAGACAACCAAGACCTGTTGACCTTTTGCTAAGGTGTCTTTAACCCGAGTAAACAGTTCTGCTCGATCTTGGTGCGCCCAGAGGCGGGTTGGAAGTTCCCTGCCAGCTCGCGCCGGGAGTTTTGAGACCTTTAAGGCCCCATATTTCAACAGCGCAAAAGAGCGGGGGATTGGTGTTGCTGAGACTTCCAATAACCGAGTTGCCGGACCCATGATCCGTTCTCTTTGCTCGCGGGAGAATTTTTGTTGTTCATCGATCACCAGGAGATCCGGGCGGTCTTTTTGTTTTTCGATATCATCAAACAAAAGAGCGGTAGTTCCAAGGGTAATCGCGGCATCCTGTGGCCCGATATCGCCCTGAGCGGTTACAAGGCGCATCGGAATGTCCGTCCACCACTCACTCATTTCGGCAAAAATCTGTTGAGAGAGATTTGTGTTTGGCAGAATAATAACGGAGCGGCCCCCACTGTCAGCGAGACCGGCTGCAGCGGTTCCATAGACTGCCGTCTTCCCAGAACCAACATCGCCCGAGAGCAGGCGTTTGGCAGAGATGAGGGAGGCTAAGTCTTCAGCAATTTCACAGATGGCGAGATTCTGTTCTTGGTTTAGCCGCCAGCCAGCCTTTTGTTCAAGCTCTTTGCTTCGGTAGACAGAAGCCCCATAGGTGTCAATTGATGGGGCAGCCCCACCATATTTATTTTCCTGGACCTCACGCAGTACACCGAGACAGGCAAGACGCATGAGTTTATCGTGGGCTCGCTGGCCGTGTTCTGGGTTAATCGGAAGGTGGCAGTAGTAGATCAGCTTTGCCAGTGATACATTGTCAGGAAGGCCACAAAATTGCTCTAGGGTGCGCCTATCTCCATAAAACTCGAGTGTTCTAACAAGCCACTGAGCGGCGGTCGGAATCGAGTGTTGCAGGAGAGAAAAAACCCTGTCTCTGACTGTTTTCGGACTAATTACCCTGGTTTTACCCGGATAGATAGGGCGAACCTTGCCAACCCATCCTTCAGTAATGATTTCGGGGTCGGATAACCAGAGCTTATGACCATCAAGCTTGCTGATTCGTCCGCGAAAATGACAGGGGGTTGTCATGTGCGCCATAAGCTCTTTTTCAAACTCTCTGGTATCCCCAAAAGCATTACAGCCAACCTCGTTTCCATGCCTGTCACGAAGATAAAACTTCAACATGGGTTGTTTTGATTTCCAGCTTACGCTCGGCTTGCCGGCAACAACACACTGGATAATCCCATGTTCGCCTTCATTGGCGTTCTGCATCTCAACAAAAGAAGGATACGATTTTCTTAAATCTTCCCACCCATTAGGTAATAGAAAAGCAACCTGCCACGGGTAAGCGAGACCAAAAGATTTCAGTCTTCCTAGTTTCTTCTCTGTCATTCTTCAAGCCTATACTGAATGGCCGAGGCGAGGAGTGTCTGAACTGTCTCCACAAGTATCTCCTCTTGAATATCTGCATCTGGCTTTGGCGGATCGGGATAAGACAACATACCAGCCGCCGACAGTAGGGAGTTTGCAGCAAGAACTTCACCTTGTTCAAAGGTGGCCCCAAAATAGGTCTCAACCTGAGCCATATCACTAATGGCATCGTTGGGAGAATCGCACAGCGCATTTTTCAGGAGATCTTCAGCGGTTACCCGCTCTTCGGAAATGTCAGGATTATTAAAAAGAAGCCTCGCCACTCCGGATGTTTTTGGAACAGAGACAGGACCCTCTATCTTGTCAGGGGTGGGCTTACTTGAAAGCGAAAGCCATGACTCTCCACCTTCGTCAGGAGAAAGAGTCTCGTCTTCTTCTGAGAGCATAGGAATAACCCCAGATGTCATCGCCTCTATCTCTGCCATGCTTTCTGCAAAATCTACAGGGCTATCGCTTGTGTCGGTCTGGTTGTCGTTGCTCTCGTCAGGGTCGGCATCAAAAGGTGGGATAAGGTCTTTGTCAAGATTTTCGGGGAGGGCATCTTTTCCCATGCCGAGTGCCCCGGTAACGAGATTTGTCCGAACGGTAAACCAATGAATGAATGCTGCAGGCGTTAATTGCTGGCGGCTGATTCCTGCGCCATGATCATAAACATCAAGAAGTGTCTTGAGCGCAGAATTAAGCTTTATTTTTTCCGACTCTTTATTTTTGACGGCGAAAAAGATTGCCGTTGAAACTTCGCTGATCCGACCAAATCGCTCTGATAGAATTTGAGCGTTAGGGATTGGGACGCGGATTAGGCGAGGAATCCGTAATTGCGAACGAATTCCCTTAGGCTCAATCGCAGCATAGAGGGATGTCCCTCTGACCATACGTGACTGAAAGAACATGTGGAATTGACCCTCTGTTTGATCCAGCAGGTCATCTTTGTGAAGTCGTGAAACACTGGTAATGTTGGAATCCCCCTTGTTGCGGAAGCGGGAATTAGACATTCCAGGATTATCTTTGTCCACATGATACCCGGCAGACATAATAACTTCGGCTTCACCAGCCTGTTCTTTGAAATATTCCAGAGTGCTTTTTGTAGATGATTCAGCGCTGGTACCACTTGTGATCTGCCCGACAAGTTTGACTTTGGTACATTCCAGGATTTGACCGGCAGCATCTTTGGCCGCTTTATAAAGTCCGGGGATCGATTGCGTTCCAAGGATGCCGATAATATTGAGAGACCGACCCTGAGTAAAGATGATCTCGTAACCATCGGTCGGGATTGCCTCATACTCATCGGTGATCGCCAGGAAAGGCGCACGGGAGAAAGACGGGCGGGAATCAAGAATATCGTCAGCATGACCCTCTACGCGGTCACCCAATGCCTTCGCACAAGCCTCTTTTTGAGAGGTAAGGGTGATTTTGCCAAGGTTTGCGGCTTCATCAGGGGCTTTTTCCAGAGAAGGGAGCATGGCAATCGTGATGCGACGGTTAAAGATGGCATCGGACATGTCCACCTGTCCGCCCTGAGTGTCATAGATATGCCCGTAAGTCTCATTCAGCGAGGTCAGGGTTCGCGAGAAATAAGATACTCCATAACTATATTGTTCCGATAAGGCTTTCCCGTGATCAGCTAGGGGCACGCCTGGTTGCCAACCTAGAGTCAAAAGGAACGCGTAAAGACTGTCTTTGTACCTTCCCAGAGTTTCATCTTCGGCCAGTTCTATAGCCTTACTCAGGCCCATATACTCACGCAAAACCCCAAAGGATAATTCGATATCGCCCCTATCCCGCTTACGACAAAGCGCGGCTGATATACTTGTGACGAGGGTAATGCCTTTTTCAGCAAAGACCTTGTTGGCCCCTTCCGATTCACTCATAAGGCTGACCATCAGGTTGGTCAAGCCTTCCGCTGATTGAGAGGCAAGCGGGTTTGTGGTGTTGGTTAGGCGCAGGCCGCGGTACTTGTTTTTCCCTTGTGTTCCGAAGTTCAAAATCCTTAGATCATCATCGCGTCCGAAGATTCGTGACAGGGTGAAAAACTGCATACCAAGTTTAGGGTCAGCTTTCGGATCGACCAGAGACATCCCGCCACCAAGGGCAAAAGCGTTTACGCCTAGCGCAATAAGGACTTCTGTCTTGCCTGATCCGGTCGTTCCGAGAACTAAAATGTGCGTGAGCACATCTTTGATGGAAAGCCATAATTCACGGCCCGTCTCACGGCACCACCCAACGAAAAACTCCCCGGAGGCTTTGAGATATTTCCCTGTCGGGCCCTTATATCCATAGTCAATTTTCCCATATTCTTTCGGTAATCTGAAGGGGAGGGTATCTTTGGCAACCATCATCCTTCGGAATAGAGCAGACAAAAACAGGGGGGGGAAGCACAGGATCGCAACCCAGACATAGATCGAGCGACCGGGCATCCACGACGCTCCAATACTAAGCAGAACGATAAAACTTGTGATGGATGAGAAAACTGTTGTGCCTGATCTATTCTTAAAGCTATCAAAAAACTTTCTGCCAGGGGTCCTAACATCAAGAATATGTCTGTCTCTTTGAGATTCCTGACTCGCCTTAATCCCTTTAAAAACACTCATGACGCACCTCCTTCATCTTCCTTAGTAGGGAGCCATCCATCCTCCTGAAGGTGAGTAATGATACCGCCTATCGCTTGATCGACCTGCGGTTGAGTAACAGTTTTTTTGAGCATATCTTCAACCAGCATGTGATTCCATACGCCTGAGGCTTCCAGCCATGCTTCGCGGCCACCTTCCTGATTGATTGCATAAAAAAGAGGCCTGTTTATGGGGCGGAGCCAGATAAATTGAGCCGTATTCAGGGAGCCTTTTTGTTGGGCAAACCGCTTAAAGGCAACAATGAGAGGGTTGGTGAAACTCATGTGTGCTGTTAAGACCCGCGTAATATTTTGACTTTCTTTTAATCGTTTAAAAACTTTGTTGGCTTCATTAATTATTGGCTTCGAGAGACCAATGTCAGCAAAGTGGTAAGGAACAGAGGCTGTTCGAGAAAGGGCTTTTTTCTCATTAAATTCGAGGGAAACGCTATCCAGTATCTCGTAACATTTATCTCGATCACCGAGACCAAAAGCGACAAAAGACGCCACCAAAACAAACATGTAATCGGGTAAAAAGTCAGGAAGACTCTTTTTCGGGGGGATTGCCATGCCGAGTTGTTTTGATAAAAGTTGGGTCGCTTTTTTGCGATTGAAACGGATATCCTTGTTACCTCCATCTTCCAAAATGGGACTATCAATCCAAGGCAAACCTTCTTTATTGACAACCCGTTTGTATGGGACAGCCTTTTTCTTTGAGCCATAAACCAAGAGTTTGTGTTTTGTAGCCCACTGCTCCGGCCTTTCGGCCACACGCCAAGGACCTTCATTTAAATCCTCGTTGTCCAAGTTTCTATTCGCAATAGGGAGAAGGTGAGGATGGCTCAGAGATGCTTGCTTAATAAAAGACTTCAACGCAAACTGACGAATATACTTATCAATTGGATTCACGCGATAGATGTAGATTGGCAAGAGGATTGCTGGAACAACCAGCGTAAGGCTGTAATAACGCAAGGCAAAGCCACAGACCGCTAAGACCGTCATAGGGGCTAGTTTTTCCGGGCTTCCAAGGGCGAGAACGTGGATTTTATTGGAAGCGTTGGCTATTTTTTCTTGATGAAAGGGAAGCCAACTCAGCCAGTCCAGTGCTAACGCCGTTGTGGTGAGCATTGCCGCATGGATAGGCCCTCGATAATACTCATAGGCAATATATACGGCTGCGACGGCAAACACCGCTGTGAATACAATAACGGCGACACTCTTTGAATAGGCAGATTCTTCTTGTGGCATATCAGTCCCTTTAAGGAAAGTGTGTCAATTTGTTCTTTCGATGTTTTTGTTGGCAAGATTTATTGCGTCTACGGGACTGAACGATGTCCTTAATCGGTAATCTCCATAACCCGTTGCTACCAATATCTTTCTAAGCTTCTGCTGGTACTTCCTTTTAAGATCAAAGGTGCCGGAGTGATATCGGCCCAAACCATCCCAGTCACCATGCCGGGTGGTTTCGGCAGCGATCCGCCAAGCAGCAACCCAGGCATTCGCGCACCCATTGTCCCGCAATATTTCTTGTGAAAAGCCATTGTCTTTCAGTTCGGCGGACCATTTTAACAGCCAATAGGTACTGATTTGCCACGGACCAATATCACTGTTGCCATTGCTATGCTTTGCAATGTGGCCGACTGATCCACCCTCTAGCGCGAGCGTGGCGTACATATAAGCCTCTGGAATGGCATAAAAAGCTGCGGCCTTATTGATACAAATCGGCGTTACAGGCCAAAGCGATGGAGTTGGTTCTGCCGCAACAATTGAGGCCCCACCAAATACGGCCAAGAAGAGGAAACAGGCTAAAATTCGCACAATCAGGCCTGTCCTTTCAGCCACACTTTAAAAGGGATATATCGACGGTTTTTAAACTGTGACCAATGCCAGTATGTTTGTAGGGTCTTTAACCCAATCGCTGTTGTGCAAAGGGCAACGTGTATAGCCAAGAAAGCCCTAATGCCAAACATGGAATCCGACAACGAGAGATTCCAAAAGAGAAAGAGAGATAGAATCGTTATTACTGAAAAAAGGATGGATGCTCTGAAGGCATTTTTTGTTACTCGCTGGAAATGAGGTTCCAGTTCTTCTATAGAAAGATCATTATTGAACCCTGCTCTGGTGAGAAGATCCCGATATTGTTGGTCAGGTGACAGGGCGAGAATATTCTGATAGTTGACCTTGTTTTCGCGGCGTTTCTCACGGGCAGAGGCCGAAAAGATGAGTTTTATGCTTACACCCACCCTGCGAAAACTATGGAATATGCCAGAAATCATTGATGGAAGGTCTGGTAATAGATAACCCCAGAGGATAGTACCGACTTTACCCCTATTTTTCATCTTCGGGTTACTGTCATACATTTCCGGTGCGTAATGATTAGGTGGCATCTCATTATCCTCAGCTTTTTCGTGGTTTGCTTGCCTTGGCATCTATTTTTCTCTTCCGTATATAGGTTGTTTTCATGTACTATATAACAAAGAATGATATCAGCCAAGGGGAAAGCGGAGGGAAAGCGGAGGAAAAAATGACAAGACTAAGTAATTCAGAAATCCAGAAATGGTTTGCAAAAGAATTCCCTGAGATCCCAGAAGATTTTTTGCCGATCATGGAGAAGGTCGAGACGTGGACGAAAGGTAAGGATGGGAGTAGGCTTTTGGTCGACTTGGAACGTCTGGTTGAAGTGCTTGACTTGCCTAAAGAGCAAATTCTGTTGTCCGGCGAAAGAACAGTGCTGGTCACAAAAGAGGATCTTGAGAGCCTTGTCTATCTACTTTCCTACTGCAAGTCGGGGATGTCTCTGCGCTTAATGGAAGTCTTAAATCGTCACCAAAACGGTCTGGGTGGCGATCTTTTGCTTGAGGCAAAGGAGAATCTGGCGAATAATAATGGAATGGCAGCAGCGAACGTGTTGCTCGCCCGGTTTAAGCAGTTAGTCCACGTAGACCTCTTCCATAAACTATTTGGCAAAGAGACTCGACAGGAGGTCCTTTCGACCCTTCGAGCAATGGAAGAGGTGTAGTCATGCGGAAACTGACGAAAAAAACAGTATTTATTATCTGCTTAATAATGTTGATGGCCCATCCTGTTCTGGCGGCAGGGACTTGCCCCCCAAAAAAAGGGGAAGGCCCAGGATCAATCGGGAAACAATATTTGGATTCCGTGGGTCTCGCCGTTCAAGAAAATTTGAAGCCAAAAGACCACATGAGTATGAAAGATTGTATCGGGGGGATCGGTGACTGGGGCGCAATGTTTAACCTTGGGCTACCAAATTTAGGGAACATCTTCGCGGAACTCTGTAAGATGTCGAAAGATGCCATTCAGTCAAATCTCGATAAACTTAAGGTTGGTATGGAAATCCCATTACCTGATGCCGTACAGGGTTATATCGACAACCCGTCAATTGGTGCAGGAAACGGGGTGAAAACTGATTATTCGCAAACCATCAGCAAAAAAACAATAGCCGGTGGTGCGATGAACGAAATGGGGAACCCGGCTCTCCTTAAGGTTGATAGTGCCACATCTAAGGTTAACAGCACAGTCAAACAGAGGTCCAGCGGTCTTGCTGATGCACTCTTCGATAAAATGCGGAAATAGAAAGGGGTCTGCTATGTCCGGTGGCAATTGGAATAATGTTTTTGCTGATAATTCAACGCAGTATATTCGTCAAGTACGAGAACTGCGGGATATTGTCACAGACAAAAACGCTGAGTTGGTAGAGGCCTACAATCGAATTGGTACCGTAAGAGAAAATCGAGATGATTGGATCAAAAAATCTAACAAATTTGAGGCACAGACAGGGGTAAGCCACAAAAAGATCGAGGCCCTTACGCAACAGATCCAAGACATGCGGGTCTTGGCTCAAAAGCAAAGCAAGGAGATGCGACTTTTAAAGGAGCAAAAAGAATTTCATAAACTCCATGCGGCGTCTATGACGGAGGCGTTCTACGCAATCGCGGATGAGTATATTGACCTTGCAGAGGAAGAGATTGCGACACTGGCAAAACAGGCCCGGATGCGTGCGGTCGGTAATTATGCCAATGCAAATATGAACGAAATCCAAAAATACGGCTTGGAAGTGAGCGATGTTTTAAATCCTGAAACCCTTTGATTTAATCTTAACCCAAGAAATAAAAAGGCTACCTACAGATCGAATGCAGGTAGCCTTTTTTGTTATTTTTATGCGGTTTATATCAAGTTGCTACTGTGTCGTTACCTTTTCCTCCCGTTAAGCCTTCTACAGCCTTAGTAACGTTACCACCGCCACCACCACCACCATCCTGTTTGTTACCACCACCCAGGCCGCCTTGCGCAGCATTCTTTGAGTTTGACATGGCCCCAGCAAAGATCATCTGGGTCTTGCTTTCAGATTCATTTTCACCAAGATTTTGGACTTGCTGACCGATCCAGCGAATCACGTTATCGGGGAGCCAGGTGACCATCGAAAACAATTTATGGGTGGCTACCAGCAAGATGATAGTAAACATTACGGAGAGCATAATAAAAGTAATGGGTCCATTCATAAAACCAGCCTGCATACCGCCCGTGTAAATCATGAATCCTGTTGCAATAAACTTCCCGATACCGTTGAACATGATAATTGACAAGAGAAAACCGACCATGATCAAAGGAGGGCGCAGCAAGATATTTAAAAACAGAAAATAACCTTGTCTGCCGTGGGCACCAGCGAAACCCTCACCCTCAGGTAATGCGTGAGCTGCGGCCCAAATAGGCGCGGCAACCATCGCTTCGGCAAACTGAATAAACGTCCCAATCAAAGCCATTGTGAAGAACAAAAAGGGTACAATTGGAAGATAGTAGGCCCACGTAAGCCCGACGAATAAAAGAGGGATGAGCAGGGGCGTTATTAATTTAAGAGCCGCCATAAACATTTTTGCGGCGATCCCAAGAAGAGGGCCTACAAAGGGGATTGCGGAGACCCAGGAAGTAACCCCACTACCCGCGGACCCCATGCCCTTCTCATCACCTAACATAGCCTCTGCCATAATTTTGGCGGTATAGATGGTGACAACGGTGTTTACTATCAAGTGCCCCTTATTCTGGAGATATAAAATAGGCTCCTCGCCTCCAGCGAGGGCTTCAATGGGGTCGAAAATAATGCTCATCATGGAATTTCGACCAACAAGTTTGCTAACGTAACCCCATAGACCATCAGGCTGAGCCATATTAAAGGAGAGGTCGGCAAGTTGTTCGGGTGAGAGTTCATCGCCCGTAGCGTTCGGAGGGTTGTCGACGTTCGTTATTTTTTCTGACTTATCCGTGGCACTGAGAGACTTGTTCATCAGGTACATGAGATTGGTATATGTTTCAGTTCCCTCATAGCTATCGGCTAACGATTCTAAGTCGACATTCTGTTCAATGACTGGGCCTGAGTTAATAATATCGTTTGCACGTTGATTAAGCCGCAGTGAGGTCCAATACCACCACCCGGCAGAGGCCCAGCCTAATTGTTTCGCCCCCTCTGTGTATTCAGTCAGGTTCTTTGAATAAGAACTTTTATCCGCTTCAAGCGCCGCTGGCATTTGTGTGCGATTGAACAGAATATATTGGGTCATAGCGAGATCGATTTTGTGACGGGTTTTGTATGCTTCTAACGATTTATTTTTTTCGGCGGCAAGAACAATATCGTTGGCTGGCCCCTCTAGATTTTTGATTAATTCGTCAAGAGCCTGTTTCCGCTTTATGCAAATCTGGGTTTGTAGCCCGTTTGGACAGTCCAGAGTGATCGTTCCGAGTGAATTATAATCGAGTTCTTCCGAGTTCGTGGCAGACGGGTTACTCTGATCGGCGGCATTAACTGATATAAATCCCCACATATTAATGTCAAAAGATTTTCTCTGGGTATAGGTCGGAAAGCTTACAGTATATTTGGGCGATACTGGATTGATTTGCCCTTCCCCCATCATTGAGCCGACTCCCATATAGGCCGAATTTTGCATAGAGGGCAGGTTGCTTTGTTCTTGAGAAAATTCAACATTATACATTTGATCAACCGTATATAAAACATTTGCTGGAGCTGGAGTATTAGGTCCGGCATTAGCATCAAAAGCACGCTCTTTTTGTATGATTAGTGCAGTAAGGATCTGCTTGATAAGTTGCTCAGCATTATTGAGGGAGTGGTCATTGAAATATAAGACACCTCCGGTGGCTTTGAGCTGGTCCATTGACCTCGCGTGAATCCAACTGGCTCCACCGAAAGAACAATAAGTTAAGTACAGGACCATCACTTGCATCATACAGAGCCCTTTGGCTAAGGGCAGAGGCGCAAGCGCTACGAAGGAAAAAACTGACCTTATTGAGGTCCAGAAGGTGTCGTATTTTTTCCCCATTGTCTGTCCTTCTTGTGCAGAGCCAACAAGTCCGGCTCCAACGGTATACAAGAGGACCAAAATAATGCAGGAGAAGATAACGGTATTTAGGGCCTGTAAAATAGCAAAAAGCACCTCAGACCCCCCAGCCGAGGCCGTAGAATCGCCCAGAAGGTTCCACCATCGCTCACCAAACCATCTCCCGACCAACTCTACTGAGATGTCGGTTGTTGGCGGGGTGAGCGTCAATGCTGTGGGAGCATCGATAACAAGGCCCGAAGTATCGTAAACTATTGTTTGTGTGACACTCATAATCAGTCCATTCCTTATCCGGGCGAAGGCGATGTCGTGGCCGAGGATGTGACCTTGGCCGCCAGTTTGTCGAATAAAGCCGCCCATGCTTCGGCCATTTCAGCCATGTGTTCTTCTAGCTTCGCTAACATTCCAGGATTGTGCTTACCTAGTCCCTCAAATAAATCATTTAACTCTAGGTCTTTAAAATCAGCCGTAGTTAATTCCATAATCTCCTCTAACGCTTTTATCTGACCGAGGTCGTTTGTCAGTTCCAGGTTGTTGAAGTATGGCGACCTGGCAAGGTTAATTTGGTTGAAGGTGTCAACAAGTTCCTTGCCTGATTGAGATGCAAAGAAATTTTCAAAAAATTCCTTTTCAATCTCTGGATTTACGTGATTCCGAGCTATCTGGAAGCTCCCAGATGTGTCCGCTTGTTTTATGAGGCGGATCGTCTCGGCTAGTTTTTCGGTGAAATTTTCTGGGGCAATCTCTACTTTTAGCTCTTTGCCCTCATTTAAATCCGAGACCAACGCGGAGGCAGTGTCAGTAGTGTCCGTAGTGTTATCCGAATTTGTGTTCTTTGTGCCATTTGCGGCGGCGGGGGCCGGCGATGGGTTGCGAACAAACTGAGAAATAAATGCGGCAAGCGCACCACCTACTCCTGATGGGTTTGATTTTTGAGA
>JBDNGT010000006.1:0-4454 GCA_041689145.1 Geopsychrobacter sp.
AGAAATGGGACAGCAAGTACGTGAAGCCGAAATCACAAGAACCTTACTTCAAAAAGGTGCTCAATACGGGGCTACGGTTGCCGATGGGCCGGTCGCTGGAGTAATGGCAGGTATGGCCGTTGATCATGTTCTTAAAAAAGAAGAAGATTCAGGGCCCAGTATGCGGTAAGCAATCTTCGATCAGAATATCTAATAAGGCTAACTAGAGCGTCACATTCGTGTGGCGCTCTAGTTGTATGTAGGATCGGTTTTGGAGCAAACCACCCAGAAAATATTCAAGAGATCATCTCAAAAAAAATGGCCCTACCAACTTCTGGCAGGGCCATTTTTGTTTTTTGGGTCAGCTTTTTAATAATCTAAAAGTTGGTTGGTACCATAAAGTCATCTTCTTCTTCCTGAAAGCTCGGCGGAGCCTGGCGTTGGCTCCCTTGGTTGGGCTGCTGAGCCTGAGGTTGTGCCCAGCTATTTTCCTGCGGGGCCTGCTGTTGGGTATGACCGCCACCCTGAGGAGCCTGATGCTGAGGAGCCTGATGCTGAGGAGCCTGATGCTGAGGAGCCTGATGCTGAGGTGCCTGCTGTTGGTATCCGCCACCCTGAGGGGCCTGAGGTTGAGGGGCCTGAGGTTGAGGGGCCTGCTGTTGGGTTGGCGAGGCCCCTTGATAAGCTTGATCCTGGTTCGCCGCCTGACGCTGGGCCGATTGCTGATTGCGGGTATTAACCCGGTCATTAACCACTTGCTGAACTTCTGGAGTAAAGACCTTACCGCCAATAAGGGCAACAGGAATGCGGTCGTTCGCGGGATCGTAAGCAGAAATTTTGTTGGCCCATTGCCCATCGCCACTTAAGGCTAGATATAGAGGGACACTATAATGCAGGGTTTCACCATTACCGAAACTAGCGATGCAATGCTTAGCCACGGACTGCATACCCCAAAAAGTCGGATCGTCCAACTCTTTGGTCATCTTCGTGCGCTTGCCAGGGACAACATCGAGAGTGACGGGTCCAGAGCCTGCAGCTTCTGCTTCGGCAAGGGTTTCCGTCATTTTCTGGAGGACTTCAAAAAATATCTCTTCGCTGGTCTTGTAACGACGAGGATCGGTCGTTGTGGCTTGCAAGTAAAAATCTGTCCAATGGGTTGCTTCTGCAACCTCACCTTTCGGATTGACTGCACGGATGACAAAGCAGGGGGCTTCCCCCATGTTGTGTATCGCGGACCACAGAGAATCGCGGAGGCTTTCGGCATCGAGTCCCGTCATGGTCATGCTAGGATTGTAGCCGAAAACAGATCCCCAGCGCGAAGGAGACTCACCTTCTTTAATCATTTCGCTCACCTTCACAAAGGCGGCTGGGTATTTACGGAAAATAGCCTGAAAAGTCTCTTTATCTTTCGCATAAGATTCGGCCCAGGCCGCGACATACAGGTTTTCTTTTTCCATGTGCCAAGCATCACGGAAACGAATAACACCGCCCGGCACAACAGGCTGGAGCTTACTCTTACCGTTAATAAAGTTTTCAATCGTGGGGCGTGTGGTTTTTTTAGCATAAGTACCAGTATCGGTTAAAACGACAGTCGTTTCTTTTCCGCTATCCAGATCAGTACCGACAACCCCCTTGCCTTTTGGTGTATCGACATAACCTTTGACACGCAGCATCAGGTTGACCTTCTTGACCGCTTGATTACCTGTCGACTTCCCTTTGGACTGCTCAAATACAGACATGGCTGATCTCCTTTCGTTTAACCAATTAACTCATTGAGGGACTGGTAGATTCTTCTGGGACTTCTTGATCTAACTGTTTGGAGGGGCCGAGAAGTTCAACAAAGATGCTCTCAACCCTCTCCGTTGCAACTTCCGTTGCCTCTTCCAAATCCGCCTTGATTTGTTTTTTGCGGAAGGAAAAAGACATGCTTTCATCTATGGGAGGAGTCAGACCCCGTGCATCACAGAATTCGAGTATTTTGGAAACATCGGGTTTTAACCTTTTAAATTCCTGCACGGTCCGACCCTGTTCTTCCAGAAAATCTTCGAGCTTGTCATTATCAAAGTAGCTATCAGGACAACTTAGATCCTCAATTTTGATCTGCTGTTCTGCTAACATCTGCTCAAAATCATCCTTATCGACCTTTTGGTTGACTGCAGCCGTAAGATCGATAGGTAGCCTCGCACCCTTGAACCGCGCATAGCGAGGGGCGTGTTCTTTGAGGATGTTTTGCAATTCATCCTCGGCGGACGCTTTAATCTGAGACGCGACATTGAAGCAAGCTGTTGCGACCAGTAGTTCGCTCTGTGCTTTTGAAATCAGTTCACAAGACTCAACCGAATATGCCACCGACTGACTCTCAAATCGCTTGTAGTCCGGCAGCTTGCCTTCAAGCACATGATTCCAAACGATATCCCCACCTTCGAGGATCGCCTGCATAAGATTTATATCTTGCTCAATCAAGACTGGCTTAGGAATGGCGTCGGCCCAAGAATAAGGAACGACCAGCATACCGGTGGCCGGGACATTGTTTTTCTGGGCGAGATGAAGGCCTTGATGGACCTGGGCGGCATAGTTGATCGGCACCTCGTTTTTGGGTTCACTGGTCGGCGTTTTATAGTCAGTCACATAGATTGTGTTGCCAATCTGTGCAATGTCATCAACAGAAACGCGCATCCAAGGATGATCTGGGTCTGTTGCTTTATCCATAAGGGCAACCAGATCTTGTCGAGATGTCGCATTGTTTGTTCGAAGAAACTCTTGTTTAACGTGTTCCTCCATAAATGTGCCCTGACGCATCTTTGCATTACTCGCAAAGGGCGAAGCGTACATAAGCTTCTCACAGACGATATCCCTCGCTGTTTTAAATAGGGCATGTTCATTCAGGAACCATGCGGCAATAATTCCAATATCAGATCCGCCGAAACCACGGATACGAGCGACATGCCACATGAATCGATCAGGATCGATCTTTTTGACATCGTTATACCAACGGATCGCGTTTTCCGGCTTAATGACACTGGCCTGAGGGAGAGTTGGAACTATGTCGTTTAAGAATTGTTCTAAGGTCGGTATTTGCTCTGCCATAGCCTTATTCTCCTAGCGCACTGTGTTTATAAGCGATTGAAGCTCTTTGTGATTCGAGAACCCGCCAGTAATGAATTCAGGGCCATTCTCCGATTTGAAGAGGAAAGCCGGAGCCCCAACGCTGACGGTTGGGGAAAGGCCGACAAGAAGACGGCTCAAAAGGATCGTGCCCTTTTGGGCGTCTTCTGAGGACTCTATACTTGGTGAGGCTTCGAGCATGGCGGCAGCACGAAGCAATGATGCTTGAGACGGATTCAGCATGATCGGGAACATCGTGATTTGAATGCCGGCAGCAGCTAGTTCATCATTATATTTTTCAATGATGATTTTAGTGGCCTTGCAATGAGGACAATCCGGATCGGAAAAGAAATAAACGCTTTTAGGTAAAGGTGTAGTTGAAACGACAAGTGCAACTCCCGGTGCTTTTGCAGCGAGGACCATCCCTGCTTCTGGCGAGATATCCGGGGTGCTTTTAGCTTCCTCAATAACAGGGATAGCATTGACCGGTGGCACGCCTGGATAGACAGGTGGAGCCAGAAACGATGGCTGTGCCCTCGGGAGCGTGGATGACGGGGAAACAAGACCACCTGAATTGTTGTTTGGATTTGCAGGATAGACGGACCCCATAATTAGGCCGGTCTTGTCTTTAGTCAGCCAGGCCTCATACGTCGAGCCACTTGTGTCTTTCATTTCCAGTTTGGTCAGACCCACCTGTTTGTCGGCGTGGTGATCAATATAAATGGCTTGTCCTTGGGTGATATCGTGAACTAGGACAATCATTTCAGCCTTCTGGGTGATAGGCGCAGCGCAGGCGGTTAGCAAGATCAACAGGAGGACCATAAAGATATTTCGTGTCATGCTTACCCCTTTTCTTGTTGTTATTCATACACTATTAACAACGAATATACAGTATAAAAAAGGGTGCGTCAATAGTATAAAAAATAAGGAGGGTTTTATACTAGAAAAATGCTGGAGGAGGCTTAGCCCCTTCTCGCCTTAGATGAAAATCCTGGCCGAGAAGGGGCTTGATTAAGACTGTCTAATCCTTTATACAGTAGAGCAATGCCACATTTTTGGGGCGGGTTTCTGTGCCGCCCGTACTCCCTGTGGCACTATAGGCATACGTGTGTGAGGGACTGCTTGAGGTTACATCATATTGGTTCCAACCACCTCCTCGCCAAGCATTGCCGTAAGTGTGCGTATGGGATTTAAAGTTATCAGCCTGATAGCTCCCAACCGCTCTGGCAGCATCGCGGCCATTATAGTTCCCCTTAGCACCCCGGACGAAAGTGCCACGAAGATCCGGGGAGCTATTACCGTTTGCTTCTCTCCATCCAGTAGGACAAGAGTAGGCCCAAAAAGGGACAACGGCCCTGGACGGAATTGTA
>JBDNGT010000007.1:0-5090 GCA_041689145.1 Geopsychrobacter sp.
AATCTAAAATTTTGAGGGGACAGAAAGGTATTGTCGAAGATGAGTGAACTTCATTCCATGATCAAGGTCGGTATCGTTCATTTTATGGCCTATCCGGATACCATGGGTGGCGAAGGCCCCATCATAGAAACCATTACGAAAATTGCCAAAGATGATTTTTTTGGAGCTATTGAAATAACCCGCATCAAGGACCCGGCGATTCGCAAGCAGGTCGCCGCGATCATAGCCCAGTCACGCCTCACGGTTGGCTTCGGCGCTCAACCGGTGCAACTGATGAACAAGCTCGACATCAACTCCTTTGATGAGAAAACTCGACGCGAGGCAATAGAGGTCATCAAAGGTTTGCTGCCCGAGGCCAGCGAGGTTGGGGCGAACAGTCTGGCTCTGCTGAGTGGACCTGACCCCGGTCCAGCGAAGCGTCCTCAGGCGATTGAACTGCTTGCTGAGTCGCTGGTTGAGCTCTGTCGTTACGCTCAGGAACAATACGGTATAAGGATTGTGCTGGAGGTTTTCGACCGGGAGATCGACAAGAAGGCCTTGATCGGCTCTACCGAGGATGCGGTAAGGGTCGCTGAACTGGTCAAGCAAAAATGCCAGAACTTTGGTTTGATGATTGACCTCAGTCATCTGCCGTTGAAGGGAGAGACCGCCCGGCATAGTCTGCATACCGCCAAGGATCATCTGGTGCATGTGCATATCGGCAATTGCGTTATGGCTGATGCACAGAGCCCGGTCTATGGCGACCACCATCCGCGTTTTGGGTATCCCGGCAGCGAAGTGGATGTTCCGGAATTAACGGAGTTTCTAAAAGAGCTCATAGAAATTGGCTACCTGCGCAAAGGGCACCCTGCTGTGGTTGCCTTCGAGATCAAACCGACCGCGGGTGATGACTCAGACCTGATTATTGCGCACGCCAAACGCACCTTGCGGGAAGCCTGGGTCCAGATTTAAAAAAGGGAATTAATCATGGCAAAGGGCGGCAAAAAAAGTTCCAGCTTAGATGATATCATCGAAGGCCTCTATCGCTGCAACAAGTGTGGTTTCTGTCAGACCGCTTGCAAGGTCTACAAGACCGACCTCAACGAATCATATTCTGCTCGAGGGCGGGTACAATTAATTAGGGCTGTTGTAGACGGAAGACTTGAGGTTGACGAGGGGTTCAAAAATTCTATCAACAGCTGTCTGTTGTGCCAGGAGTGTGCGGTTGCCTGTCCGAGCGGGGTCAAACCTCATGAGCTGGTGCTTGCGGCAAGACGTTATCTGCAACAGACCGAAGGGCTGCCCTTTGACAAGAAATTTATCCTTCGCACCCTTGCCAGTCCAACGCGCAGAAAGCTGGCATTCAATGCCGCACGCTTTCTCCGCGAAAAAGTGACCAACAAAATTGAGGGGCTCGATAATTTCAAAGGGATTGACATCAAGGGGATGCCCATTGATAAGATCAGCTTTATCGATCAAATCCCCGAAATCAGCCATATTGAGGGTGCAAAGAAAAAAGTCGGGTTTTTTGTCGGATGTTTCATTAACCATTCACTGGCAAAAACCGGGCATTCGATTGTTCAGGTGCTTAATAAGAACAAAATCGACGTGGTTGTGCCGAAAAAACAAGTCTGTTGCGGGACACCGCAAAATGCCTACGGTGACTTCGAGTCGGCAAAGAAGAACGCCAGAAAAAATATCGAACTCTTTATGGACTGCGACGCGATCGTCACTGGTTGCGGGTCTTGCGGGGCGATGCTGAAGAAAGAGTACCTGCATCTGTTTTCCGACGAACCCGATTACCTTCCGCAAGTTGAGAATTTTACAAAGAAGATCTTTGAGTTTTCTGAATACGTAATGCATCAGATTGAGCTCGACACCGAGAAATTCAAGGGTTTCCATCATAAGGTGACCTATCACGACGGATGTCACATGTCGCGGAGCTTGCAGGTCACAAAGGAACCGCGGGCGGTTTTGAAATCTATTCCGCGACTCGAATATGTGGAGATGCGCGAAGCGGATCGTTGTTGCGGGGCGGCAGGGCTTTTTCAGAGTTATTTTTATGAAATTGCCAAGGATATCTCCCGACAAAAGGTTAAGAACATCGACGACACTGAAGCAGAAATCGTGGTGACGGCATGTCCGGCCTGCGTACATCGGATCCAGGGCTCGCTGCGTCTGGCGGGCAAGGAGCAGCAGGTTGTCCATCTGGCCGACCTGCTTGCCGAGGTTTACCAGTAAACAGCAGCTACACTTATCGAGATTTTGAATATCAAGAGGAGCAGTGAATTATGGAGCAGCATGAAAAGCTCAACATTGAGCAGCTGACTGATCTGTGCAAGAAGATGCGTCGGCAGATTGTCACGATGATCAATAAGGCCGGAACCGGGCATCCAGGAGGATCCCTCTCCGCTGTGGAGGTGATGGCGGTCCTTTTTTCTTCCGTCATGAGGATCAACCCGGCCGAGCCAAAATGGTCCGGGCGCGATTATTTTTTTCTTTCCAAGGGGCACGCGGCGCCGGTGCTGTACGCAGCGCTGGCCAATCGTGGATTTTTCCCCGAGGAAGAACTGCTGACTCTGCGACAGTTGGGCAGCCGCCTGCACGGTCACCCCAGCAGCGAGTGTACCCCCGGGGTCGACATGTCCTCCGGGGCACTGGGTCAGGGGCTTTCCGTTGCCAACGGGATCGGCCTGGCAGCGAAAATCGATGGTAGCGATCAACGCGCTTTTGTCCTCATCGGTGACGGTGAGCTGCACGAAGGTCAGCTCTGGGAAGCCGCCATGACCTCAGCCCATTTTCGGCTTGACAACGTTTGCGCCATCATCGATTCAAACCGACTTTGCCTTGATGGGCCAGTCGAGGAGGTCAAATCTCTGGGCGATTTGAAAGCCAAGTATGAGGCCTTCGGCTGGCATGCCGTCAAGATTGACGGTCATGACCTGCAGGCCGTCTACGAAGCCTTCCGGGAAGCCGAAATGACGAAAGGACGCCCGACAGTCATCATTGCCGATACGGTCAAGGGGAAGGGTGTTTCATTCATGGAGGAGCAGGTCGGCTGGCATGGGTTGGCCCCGAATGATGAGCAACTGAAAACCGCACTTGAGGAGTTGAAATAAGATGAATGAAACCATCGCACCGCGTGAAACCTATGGCCAGGCGCTATTGAAACTCGGCTCGAAAAATCCCGATATTGTCGTCCTCGATGGCGACTGTTCCAAGGCGACTCAGACCTCTTTGTTTGCCGGCGAATTTCCAGCCCGTTTCTTTAATATCGGCATTGCCGAATCCGATCTGGTTGGAACTGCGGCGGGGCTGGCATTGGCCGGGAAGATTCCCTTTGTCAACGCCTACGCCAATTTTCTGACCGGTAACGCCTGGGATCAGATTCGCATTTCAGTCTCTTACGCCAATAAGAACGTCAAGCTCATCGGGCACAATTCGGGGGCCTCGGCCGGCCAGGAAGGCCCGACCCATTTGCCGCTCGAGGATATTTCCCTGATGCGCTCGCTTCCCGGGATGACCGTCATTGAACCTGCCGATGCGATCGAAGTGGCGAAGGCCGTTCGTGCCCTGGCCGGACACGTCGGGCAGGCTTATCTGCGCGTAGGACGCATGCCAACCCCGGTGGTCACCTCTGAAGAGGATCCCTTTGTTATCGGTAAGGCCAATGTCTATCGTCGTGGCACCGAGGCCAGCATCCTGGCTAATGGGGTTATGCTGAGCAAGGCCTTCGCCGCAGCGGATTTGCTTGAAAATGAGGGCATCTCTGTCGATGTCATCAATGTCCACACCGTCAAGCCCCTCGATGCTGAGTGCATCCTCGAAGCGGCGGGTCGTACCGGCTGCATCGTCACCGCCGAGGAGCACAGCGTTATCGGCGGGTTGGGCAGTGCCGTGGCCGAACTGCTGGTACAAAATCGCCCCGTGCCGGTCAGGATGGTGGGAGTCAAGGACCGTTTCGGTCTTTCTGGCAAGATGAATGAACTTCATGAAGCCTTGGGTCTGACGACCGAAGCCATTGTCAGTGCCGTAAAGAGTGCCATCGCGGCAAAGGGATGAAGATTACAGCCCGGTGCGGATTAGAGTCGCGGACATGAACAACCCTGGGGAATACCCGATCGTCGACAAAGAAGAAATTCTGAGTGCGCTGCCGCCGCTGTGGACTAAATGTGACCTGCTTGCGGAAATCAAGGCATGTATCAGCCGCTCCGGGCGCAAGGTGGTGGTGATTGATGACGATCCGACCGGAAATCAGACGGTTTATGATGTTTTTCTGCGGACCAGTTGGGAGGTGGATGAGCTTAAAGAATCCCTTACTGATGAGAAAGATCTGTTTTTTATTCTCTCCAACACGCGGAGTATGCCACGTGCAAGGGCGAGGGCCGTCAATACCGAGATTGCTCGCAACCTTTGTCAGGCGGCACGGGACGTCGGGGTTGAGTTTACGCTCATAAGTCGCGGTGATTCCACTTTGCGCTGGCACTATCCGGATGAGATCGAGGCCTTGCAAGAGGCCCTGGTTGAAGAGACAGGTCAAGGGGTTGATGGTTTCGTGCTGGTGCCGGCATTTTTTGAAGGGGGGCGCTATACGATCGGGGATGTCCATTATGTCCAGGATCAAAAAGTGCTAATCCCGGCTGAGATGACGGAATTTTCCAAGGACCGGGTTTTCGGCTACCAAAATTCACACCTTCCTCACTACGTTGAAGAAAAGACCGATGGAAGAGTTCCGGCCTCGCAGGTCTTATGTCTCAAGCTTGACCGGTTGCGCAAGGGCGGGCCGATGTATGTGACTCGCTTTCTCGAGTCAGTCAGCGGTGGCAGGACGATTGTTCTCAACGCCGCCGACTACAATGACCTTGAGGTCTTTGTCTTGGGGTTGCTCAAGGCTGAAGAGCAAGGGAAGCGTTTCCTGGTCAGGTCGAGTGCTTCGTACGTCAGGGTGCGAGGTGGGATCTCCGCCCGACCACTTCTGACCCACGCGGAACTGTCCTCCCCTGAAGCGTCTGGTTACGGTGGTTTGGCTGTTGTCGGCTCCTATGTCGGCAAGACCAGTGCGCAGATCGATAAGGTGAAAGAAGGGACAGCCGTTGAATCCGTCGAAGTCG
>JBDNGT010000008.1:0-7863 GCA_041689145.1 Geopsychrobacter sp.
CTAAAGAGGCAACCATGAAATCCATTCACGTGATCGGAGCCGGGATCGACGGCCAGGAAGCTTTCGGCACTCAGGCGCTCGAAAGAATCCGCGAGGCCGACCTGCTGTGCGGCAGCGAGCGCCTGTTGGCAATCTTTCCCGATTTTGCCGGTGAAACCCTGCGGATCGACAAGAATCTGAGCAATCTGGTTGAAACCCTAGGGCGGCATCAGGGGCGCAGCGTGGTGCTCGCCTCGGGCGATCCGCTCTTCTTCGGCATCGGCCGCTACCTGCTGCGTAACCTGCCCGACACGCTGCTCGAATTTCTGCCCAACGTCACCTCGGTGCAGTATGCCTTTGCCAAGATTCGCGAGCCCTGGGATGACGCGGTTTTCATCTCGGTCCATGGGCGTGGTCTGGCGAAAGCGATCGACCGCATCATTGCCAACGACAAGGCGGCGATCCTGACCGACGAGGTCAACACCCCGGCTGCAATCGCCAAGTCCTTGCTGGATCGCGGCTGTAGTGGTTATCGCGCCTACCTGTGCGAGGATCTGGGGACTGCCAATGAGCGGATCCGCATCACCAATATTGCCGATCTCGCCAAGACTAAAGCGGCTCCGCTCAATGTCCTGATTCTGGTCCGCGAGTTTGATGAGGATGAACAGGCCTACGTGCCGACCCTCGGCATCCCCGATGATGAGTTTCTGACGGTCAAGAAGCTGATCACCAAGGAGGAGGTTCGGGTTGTCACCCTGGCCAAACTCAAGCTGCGTCACGATATGTGTCTGTGGGATGTCGGTGCCGGTTCGGGCTCGATCTCGATCGAAGCCGATCACCTGCTGCCCAACGGCCGGATCTTCGCCATCGAGCGCAACGCGGAATGCCGCCGCTTTATCAAGCAGAACCTGCAGAAATTCAAGGCGCGCAACGTCCAGCTGGTCGAAGGGGATGCCCCGCAGTGTCTCGAGGAGCTGCCCGATCCGGATCGGGTATTTATCGGTGGCTCGGGCGGACATCTGTGGGAGATTCTCGAGATCGTCGACCAGCGGCTGGCCGCTGGTCGACGCATCGTGCTCAACGCCATCACCCTTGACACTCTGACTGCGGCCAATGAATTTTTCGGCAATGCCGGCTACGAGGTCGAGGTGGTGACGGTCAATATCGCGCGCACCCGGCCGTTGACCAGTTACAAGATGTTCGAGGCCTATAATCCAGTCTACATCCTGACCGCTGTTAAGGATTAACTTCCCTCTCCCTTGAGGGAGAGGGTCAGGGTGAGGGGGCCTGTTTAATGTTCGTTTCCAGTGAACGTTGCGAGCCACTCATCCGGCCTCTGGCCACCTTCTCCCTTGAGGGAGAAGGGTTCGGACGATTCGTGCAACCTAGGAAAGCTGATGACTGAACTAAATATTTTGCCGGGCGAAGTGCTCTTCGTCGGTGCCGGTCCCGGAGATCCGGAGCTGATTACAGTCAAGGGCTTACGCGCTTTGCAGCAGGCCGATCTGGTGGTTTATGCCGGATCGCTGGTCAACCCGGCGCTGCTTGAAGAGTGTCACATGGGTTGTGAAATCCACGACAGCGCACCGCTCAACCTTGATCAGGTGCTCAAACTTTTGCTCACCGGAGCACAGGCCGGGAAAAGGGTGGTGCGTCTGCATACCGGCGACCCGGCGCTCTACGGCGCGATTCAGGAGCAGATGGAGGCGCTCGATGCGACCGACATCCCTTACCGGGTGATCCCCGGCGTGACCGCGACCTTCGCCGCCGCCGCCAGTCTCAAGCAGGAGTTGACCCTCCCTGGCGTGTCCCAGACCCTGGTGCTGACACGTCTAGCCGGGCGGACCCCGGTGCCGGACAGTGAAGTGCTGCGCAACATCGCGCGGATCGGCGGCAGCATCTGTCTCTACCTGTCGGTCGGGATGATGGACCAGCTGGTCGAAGAGCTGCTGGCCGGTGGGGTGTTCACCCCGCAGACTCCGGTGGCGGTGGTTTACCGCGCCAGTTGGCCCGATGAGCAGATCGTCGAGGGGACGCTGGCCGATATCGCCGAGAAAGTCGCCGCCGCCGGCATCACGCGTCAGGCGCTGATTCTGGTCGGGGAGGTTTTGAAGGCGCGCCAGCAGGGAGTGCCGGAAAAATCGAAGCTGTATGACCCCGATTTTGCCCACGGCTATCGGGACAAGATGAGGTAAGTCGCCTGTCGGCGTGCCACCGGACACTTTAATCTCAAGTTAAGTAAGTCGAGCCAACCAAAACCATGACCCTAGCAATCATCGCCATCACCAGCGGCGGGGCCAGCCTCGCCAGAAAACTACACAGCCAGGCCGAAGAAGCCGAACTCTGGCTGCCGGAAAAATTCCGCCGCTCAGATGAAACCAACTACTATGCTGAAAAACTGGCTGATCTGCTGCCGCAACTCTTTACGCGGGTCGACGGGCTGGTTTGCATCATGGCAACCGGCATCGTGGTCCGCCTGCTCGCTCCCTACCTCAAAAGTAAAGATCAGGATGCCGCCGTGGTGGTCTGCGATGAGGCCGGCGAGCATGCGATCAGTTTGCTTTCAGGTCATCTTGGCGGGGCGAACGAACTGGCCAGCGAGATCGCCGAGATCCTGGGTGGTCGGGCGGTTATTACCACCGCCACCGATGTGAATCAGTTGCCAGCCTTCGATGAGGTCGCGCGCCGGCGCAATATGGCGGTCGAACCACTGAGCCGGATCAAGCTGCTGAATCGTCTGCTGCTCGAGCAGCGGCCGATCACCTTGGTCGATGCCGAAGGTTCGGTCGCGGCGACCTATCAGGATATCCCGTCCGTCAGCAGTTCGCGCAGTTTCGCCACCGCTCTGCAACAGGAGATGGCGGGAGAGACTGAAGGCTTGGTCTTTGTCAGTAACCGCTATCTGCGTCAACTCGAAGACCAGGAAAACCTGCTGGCCCTGCGGCCACGTAATCTGGTGGTCGGCATCGGCTGTAACCGAGATACCTCGGCGGCCGAGATTGAAGCGGTCGTCCGTCAAACCCTGCAGAACGCCTTTCTGGCCTTTGCGAGTATCGGGATAGTTGTCAGCATTGAGGCCAAGCAGGATGAGGCTGGGCTGCTCGAATTTGCCGAAAGAGCCCGCTTGCCTCTGCAGTTCTTCAGCGCAGAAGAGTTAAATGCGATTGATGCGCCGTCTCCGGCCTCCGTATATGTCCAACAGGCCGTTGGAGCCAAGGGGGTCTGTGAGCCTGCGGCGCTCATGGCGGCCGCTGGTGGACGCTTGCTGGTCAAGAAGAAGAAGAGTGGCAACGTGACGGTGGCCGTAGCCGAAATGAAAAAACAACAGTGATTCAGCTGTAACCAAGACTGGGATCAAATGCAGAAAAAACTCTTTGTCATCGGCCTCGGCCCAGGTGACGCCCGACATATGACCCCGGCGGCGCGGGCTGCGATCGAGTCCTCGAGTATCGTCACCGGTTATCAGGTCTATCTCGATCTGATCACTCCTCTGCTTGACGATAAAGAAACCTTCTCGACCGGGATGCGCCAGGAGACCGAGCGTTGTCGCGAGGCGCTGCGGCGTGCGGCGCAGGGCGCCGTCGTGTCGCTGGTGTGCAGCGGCGATGCCGGGATCTACGGTATGGCGGGACTGGTGCTGGAGCTGCAGCAACTCGAAGGGCCGGCCGAGGTCGAAGTCGAGATCGTCCCGGGAATTTCGGCGGTGCAGGGTGCGGCGGCGCTTCTCGGCGCGCCCTTGATGCACGATTTTGCCGTGATCTCCCTCTCCGATCTGTTGACCGACTGGGGGCTGATAAGGCAGCGCCTCGATGCCGCCGGACGCGCCGATTTTGTCATCGCACTCTACAATCCGAAGAGCCGCGGTCGCACCACCCAGATCGGTGAGGCGCGCGATATCCTGCTGCGGTATCGATCCCCCCAAGCGCCGGTCGGCATCGTGCGTAACGCCTGCCGTGCGGGGGAAGAGGTCTGCGTGACCACCCTGGAGCAGATGCTTTCCGCCGAGATCGACATGTTTTCGGTGGTGCTGATCGGTAACAGCAGTAGTGCGGTCGATGATCAGGGGCGGATGGTCACGCCGCGCGGCTACGCCAAAAAACGTCAGGCGTCAGGCGTCAGGAGTGAGGCGGAAAATCTCAAACCCCTCACCCCTCACCCCTTACCCCTTGCCGATAAAAAGTGCGCTGCACTTTTTATCGGCGGCACCGGTTCCGATGTCGGCAAGAGCGTGATCAGTGCCGGGCTGTGCCGCGTCCTGAAACGGCGCAACTATCTGGTTGCACCCTTCAAGGCCCAGAACATGGCGAATAACTCGGCGGTGACGCCGGGCGGCGGCGAGATCGGTCGCGCCCAGGCGCTGCAGGCGTCGGCCTGCGGGCTGGAGCCGCATGTCGACATGAACCCGATCCTGCTCAAGCCGAACAGCGAGACCGGTTCGCAGGTGATTGTGCAGGGGCGACCGGTCGGCAACATGGGGGTGCGCGAGTATCACCAATTTAAGCAGCAGGCCTTCGCCAAGGTTGAGGAATCCTACCGCCGCCTCTCTTCCCAGGTCGAACTGGTGGTGTTAGAGGGGGCGGGGAGCATCGCCGAGATCAACCTGCGTGCCCATGATTTCACCAACCTTAAGGCCGCCGAGATGGCCGGCGCCGCCGGGATTCTGGTCGCGGATATTGAACGGGGCGGGGTCTTTGCCAGCATCCTCGGTACGGTCGAACTGCTGACGCCGATCGAACGTGCCCAGCTGCGCGGGATTATCATCAACCGTTTTCGCGGTGACGCCAGCCTGCTCGACAGTGGAATCGCACTCATAGAAGACCGTACCGGGCTGCCGGTGCTCGGCGTAGTCCCACATTTAAAGCTCGATCTGCCGGCCGAAGATTCTCTCGGACTTGAACTGCACCATGGTGATAGCGGCGGAGGCTCGGTGCGGGTTGGGGTCGTCCGGCTGTCGCGCATCTCGAATCACACCGATTTCGACGCCCTGGCGCGTGAGGCAGATGTCGAACTGCTCTATGTTGATCGTCCGCAACAGCTCAATAACCTCGATATTCTGATCCTGCCCGGGACCAAGAGCACCCTGGCTGATCTGGAATTTCTTAAGGAGAGCGGGCTGTTCGCAGCGATTCAGGATTATGCGGTAAAAGGGGGAAGGCTGATCGGTATCTGCGGCGGCCTGCAGCTTTTGGGGCGGAAGATCCTCGATCCCGACAAGGTTGAATCGGAATCGGCCGCCGGTGCCGGCCTCGGGCTGCTCGATATCGAAACCAGCCTCTGTCCGGAAAAACAGACCCATCAGGTGCTTGCGCGCCTGCAACCCTCGGCTGCCGCTGCCGGTTTTGGCGGGCTGGCTGAGTTGAGCGGTTACGAGATTCACGCCGGCAACACCGAATATGGCTCGACCAGTCATCCGCTGTTACGAATTATTCAACGCTCAGGAGAAGAGGTTGGCATCGAGGATGGTGCGGTCTCGGCCGATGGCCGCATCTGGGGCAGCTATCTGCATGGCATCTTCGACAATGATGAACTGAGGGCGGCGGTTTTTGCCCCGCTGCGGCGAGGGGCGGCTGGTCGTTCGGTGACCGGTTATAATCTGGACCTTGAGATCGATAGGCTCGCCGATCATCTCGAGACCCATCTCGATCTCGAAAGAATCTGTTCCTGGCTGATCCCGCAGGGGGTTAAAGGATGAGTGCCGAACTATTGGTCGCGGCCGTCGTTGTCGACCTGATCTTCGCCGATCCCCGCCATTGGCCCCATCCGATCGTCTGGATCGGGCGGCTGATTACTTATTTCGAAGAACTGCTGCGCGCACGGTTCAAGAATGAACCCTTTGCCGGATTATTGCTGGTCCTCACCGTGCTGGCGATCACCGGCTTCATGAGCCTCGCGGCCCTGTATCTGACCGGGCAGATGGCTGGCTGGATGCAGACCCTGCTTGCTCTGTGGCTGGCTGCCAGTTGTCTGGCGTTACGTGGCCTGCACCTCGAATCGAAGACGGTGATCACGGCGCTGGCTGATGGGGATGTCGATGGCGCTCGCCAGGCGTTGTCGATGATCGTCGGACGTGAAACCGCCCAACTCGATGAAGCCGCGATTCTGCGTGCGACCATCGAAACCGTGGCTGAGAATGCTTCGGACGGCGTGATCGCGCCCCTCTTCTACCTGTGTCTCGGCGGGCCGGTCGGCGCGCTGCTCTACAAGGCGGTCAATACCCTCGACTCGATGGTCGGTTATAAGAACCAACGCTATCTGCACTTCGGCCGGGTCGCGGCCCAGCTCGACGACCTGCTCAACTGGATTCCGGCGCGCCTCACCGGATTACTGCTGGTCGCTGCGGCCTGGACTAGCGGCCTGAACGGGCGGGACGCCTGGCGGATCATGCGCCGCGATGCCCATCTGCACGCCAGCCTCAACGCCGGTTGGCCCGAAGCGGCGGCTGCGGGAGCCCTCAACCTCAGGCTCGGCGGTGGCGCGACCTATTTCGGCGAGTATGTCGAAAAGCCGACCTTTGGCGATGGTAGCGAACCGATCACCCTTGATCATTATCAAAAGATGATCCGCCTGCTCTATGGCGCTGCATTCCTCGGCTTGCTGTCAGCCTTGTTGCTGCTCGGAGTCAGCGCATGAGGGTGCATGGCGGCGGGGTCGATCAGGCGATGCGCGAGCTGGGCTTAAGCCGCGTGCAGATCGCGGATTTCTCAGCCAGCATTAATCCCCTCGGCGTTCCCGCTGAGGTGCAGCAGGCCTTGCAGCAGGCCTTGAGCCGGATCAGCGACTACCCGGAACTGGACGCAGCCAGCCTGCGCGCTGAACTGGCTGATTATCATCAACTGCCGCCAGAAAATCTGCTCCCCGGCAGCGGCTCGACCGAAATGATCTACCTGCTCCCACGTGTTTTGCGGCCGCGCCGTGCCTTGCTGGTTCAGCCTTGTTTCGGTGAGTACGCGCCAGCCCTGCAACAGGCCGGTTGTCGGCTCGACTTCTTCAACCTCGAGCCGCATAACGATTTTGCCTTCAGCGTTGCCGAGATTTTCGCAGCCGTTCAGCCGGAGACCGAACTGGTGGTGCTGGCCAATCCCGGCAACCCGAGCGGAGTCGCGATAGAACCCGCACAACTTCTTGAATTGGCCGACCGTCTGCAGGGATGTCGCTTGCTGGTCGATGAGGCCTTTATTGATTTCTGCCCGGAGCGCTCGCTGATCCGGGAGATTAGCGAACGTTCGAACATATTGCTGCTGCGCTCCATGACCAAATTCTATGCCATCCCCGGCCTGCGCGTTGGCTATCTGGCTGCCGGTACGACGGATATTGCGCAGTTGGTTGCGGCGCGCGAACCCTGGAGCCTCTCCAATCTGGCAATCGCCGCTGCCCGCGCCTGCCTGATCGCCGACAGTTTCCGCACCCGTACCCTGGAAACCCTTCCGTTACTGCGCGCTCAATTGCAACGCGGCCTCGAAGAGCTCGGCTGGCGGGTCTTTGTCAGTGATGCCAATTACCTGCTCTGCCGCCTGCCGGATCACTGGTTTTCGGCCCCCGAAATCGTCGCGCAGTTGCGCCCTCAAGGTTTGTTGTTGCGCAGTTGCGGTGATTTTGAACCGCTCGATGAGCGCTACCTGCGTCTCGCCGTGCTGGGTGAAGAACAGAATCTGCGCCTGCTGCAGGCGTTGGGCGAGTTTGCGGAAGAACCTGCCTGAATCGTTCGGGAAAAGAGAATCGTTGCAAACTAGGCTAACTTTCGCAGGAAAATTGGGCATATTTTTATCCTTGGCTTGACATGCTCCCTGGAACTTCAATCACAGACTAAGGCATGATTTTTTGAGCAAGAAAACGGCCCATGCCGAATGTATGTTGGCCGTTTTTGTTTGTCAGGACGGCTCCTAG
>JBDNGT010000009.1:0-5410 GCA_041689145.1 Geopsychrobacter sp.
ATGTGTGGCTTTCACGATGGCAACAACTTCTTTATCTTCTGTTTAATTCTATCAACCACGAACGGCGTCAGACGTTTCTTCTCTTTGAGAATCTGCTTCAGCAGCTGATTTTTCTTGTGCGGAATAATCGGTGTGGCCACCGGCAGCATACTCAGTGCATCTTGCGGACAGGAGGAGATGCAGGCGCCGCAACCGAGACAAATTTCATTCGCGATCGCCAGTTGGCGGGGTTTGTCAGTCTGCGTGATTTTCAATGCGGCAACGTTACAGGCTTTGACACAGAGGCTGCAACCGGTGCAGGTTTCTGCGTCGACGACGACCAGGTAGCCGGTTTTTCCAACTCCTTGGTGGTACCCGGCCTGCACCCCGGTGAGCAGTTCGCAGCAGCAAGAGCAGCAGTTACAGATGAAGCTGGGTTTGTGGCGAATGTTGTCGGTGATATGGGTCAGGTTGTGTTCGCGGGCGGTGTCGATCACCGCTAGCAGTTCTTCAACAGTTCTCTCTTGGGCAAAACCGCGCCGTGCCATGAACTTGGCGGCGCTGCCGAGTGAGATACAGATCCCCTCGACCGGGGCCTTCTTGGCACAGCTTTCATCAATGTGTTCCTTTTTGTGTCGGCAGTAGCAGAGACCCACCGCGCCGCCGCCCGATTGGCGGATGATCTCACGAGCGCCTTCATAGCTGGTGACCTGTGAGTTGACCGGGATCGTCTCTTCATAGGCCAGGGAACGGGTCAGGGGGGTTTTGCTGCCGAAGAATTCGCTGGCTTGACCATTTTGCGGATCTTCGTAGAGATATTCGCCCATCAAACGTGCCAGCTCTGCCACCGGCAGATCGGCGCGTTGCTTCATGAAGGTGAATTCGAAAAACCCGATCAGCCCCGGCAGCAGCAGATAGTAGAAGGTTCCCTTGTGCGACATGTCGAGCACCAGCCCTTTATTGGCCATATCTTCGAGCATTGTGGCCAGCGGTTCGGCTGGATAGCCGGTCCGCTTGACCAACTCGGTGAGCGTCGCTTCGTGCAGCGGAAAGCGCGAGGCGACGAAGGCCTCTTCTTCACTGAAGAGGATTGCCAGAATCTGGCGTAGTTTATCGTTGTCGACCAGGCCGATCGGGTACTTGTTGAGCCGGTCGATCAGCGGAATAATGCTATTTTTACTGGTGGTGTGATGACCCACTTAAATATCTCCGAGCATGCCGGCTTTCATATCGTCATCGGCTGGATCGTTCCCCAGATAGATCAGCAGCAGCGCGCGCGCCAGGTTGGCCGACTGAGTTGAGCCGAGTTGGCGGCCGTTATGGCTGGCGCTGACAGTGTTGTTCTTATCGATCGTCAGATCGACCTGGTCCTTCGCGATAAAATCGGCATCGAACCAACCGAGAAACTGGGTGATGGCCGGATCCTGCTGCAGTTCGGGGCTGTTCTTCTTGATCCCCTCGGCGAAGCCGCCGACGATCTTCTCTTTCTCGACCTTGCTGTAGAGGAAATTCATCCGGATCAGCTTGCCCCCGGCGCCATCGACGACCTGGGCAGTGTCGGTTGCTTTGTGCGCGGTGTAAAGCGAGCCGACATAGATCTTGAAGAAGTATTTTTTGCGGATGCCGTAGCCGTTCAGCTGCAGCTGCTGACCAGCGATTTCGACAGTCCCCGGCAGCTTGACCCCGGCGACATCGACGGCCAGGGCGGGTTGAATCATCAGACCGACCAGGGCCAGGGCAAACAGAATACGTTTCATAACAATCTCCTTTAATTGCTGATGTTATACGCGGGTCTTAACCACATCCCAGCGTTTGATCTGCCAGGTGACGCGGGCGGTGGCGATATGGTGTTGCTGAGCATCATGCACCTCGGTTACTTGCGTAAACAGCAGCTTGTCGGTCTCGGCAAGCGGTTTGAGAATGTCGTCCTTGAGCTGTTGTTCGCTGATGCAGGTTTCGGCAATGATCGCACTCTTGGCCTGGTAGTGGTAGTCGATTTCCAAGTGCGCCATAATCAGCCTGTAGCCTGAGGGATTGAGGCGCGACAAAAAGAGCAGCCCCGAGGAGAACTCGGCGACAGTCGCAATGCAGCAGGCATGTACGCCGCGAAGGTGGTTCTGATTCTTACGCGTGTAGGGCGCGGTGGTCTTGACGTGTTCGGTGCCCAGCTTCAGGATGCGCACCCCGTGCGGGTGGTTGAAAGGGATCAATCGGCCGAGAAACAGGTTCAGCAACCTTAGGCGCCAGGGTGATTTGCGCGCGCCCTCCAGCAGTCCGGGGAGCTTGGCCAATCCGCTCATGCAACCTCCAATCCGGCTTTGTGCCCCTGGTGGACGGCGTCGAAGACCATCGCTGGTTTTCGCGCATCGCCGATGCTGACGCAGGGGATCTGCAACTCTTCACAGAGGCTCTGCAATGGGTTATCGGCGCGGGTGCCGATCGCCAGCACCACACTGTCGGTCGGCAGAAACTCGGCTTTCCCCTCCACCTCAAGCATCACCCCTTCAACGGTGATTTGGCTGACCTTGACCTTGGTACGGCTGGCAACAGAGTAGCGTTCCAGATCCTGCAGCATGGTCCAGCGCGCGGTTTTGCCAAAGTTGCGTCCCAACTTGTCGAGCATCTCGACGATGCAGATCTGGCGATTGCTTTGGGTGGCGAGGCGGTAGAGCTCTTCCGGCTCTTCGGCGCGATGAACGAGCAGAAACTTTAGAGTCTCGGCCGGCAGGGTCGTCTCTTCGGCGAGCATCAGCGTGCTTTCGATCCCGACCGCGCCGCCGCCGATCACCACCACCCTCTGACCAACGCAGACTTTCTTCTGCAACAGGTCCCAGGCCTGCACCACGTGCGGCAGGTCGCTGCCGGGAATCGCTGGGGTTAATGGTCTGCCGCCGGTGGCGAGGATGACTTGATCGGGCTGCAATGCGGTTAACAGCGCGGCATCGACCCTAGTGTTGAGCCGCGTCTCCACCTTGGAAGCCTGCATCTGGTTGGCCAGATCGCGGGCGAGAAAGCGAAACTCGGTGCGCCCCGGCGGAGCACCGGCCAGCCCGAGCTGGCCCCCGAGTTGTGACACTTTTTCACACAAGATGACCTGGTGGCCGCGCCCAGCGGCGGCAAGAGCAGCACTCATGCCCCCGGCACCACCACCGACGACCAGCACCTTTTTCGGTGTGGAGGTCAGCATAGTTGGCACCGTGGGTAATTCTGCCTCGTGACCGGCGCGCGGGTTGCACAGGCATTCAACCTGCTGAAATTTGAACAGCGCATCGAAGCAGCCTTGGCCGCAGGCGACGCAATGAATCAGCTGTTGCTCCTGCCCCGTGGCAGCCTTGTTCGGCAGTTCGGGGTCAGCGATCAGCGCACGTCCCATCGCGACAGCGTCGCACCAGTTTTGTGCGATCAGTTCGCGTGCGGTCTCAGGGTCGTTGATTCGATGCCCGGCGATGACCGGGATTGTGACCTGTTGTTTGATGTTGCGCGCCAGATAGGCAAAGGCTCCGTGCGGCACCTTGGTCACAATCTGCGGCATCTGCGCTTCGTGCCAGCCGACATTGATGCTCAAGCCATCGGCCCCGGCTTTTTCCAGTTCGCAGGCAAATTTCTGCAGGGTTTCACGTCCGATGCCACCCGGCATGAAGTCGTTGCCGTTGATCCGTACCAGGAGCGGCAAGCCGCTCGCCGTTTTGACCGCCTTGATCACTTCGAGTCCGAAGCGCATACGATTCTCAAGGCTGCCCCCCCAGCAGTCAGTGCGCTGGTTGGTCAGGGGCGAAAGGAATTCGCTGATCAGGTAACCGGTACCGGCGAGCACCTCGACTGCATCGAAACCGGCCGTAGCGACGCGCCGCGCTGCAGCAGCAAAGGTCGCGATCAGCTCAATGATTTCGACATCGCTCAGTTCGTGCGGAGTTTCACCTGTCAGCCGTGAGGCCAGCGCCGATGGCGCGACCGGCTGCAGACCGCCGGTCAGCATGGAATGGTTATAGCGACCGGCATGGTTGAGCTGGACGAATCCCTTGGCCCCACCCGCATGGATGTTTTCAGCCAGCCGGGTCAATCCGGGGATATAGATGTCGTCATGGGCGCCGATATGCCCGGCATGGGCCGCGAGCAGATCGATGCTCGCATAGCCGACGCCGATCAGCCCGGCACCACCCTGCGCACGTGCGGCATAGAAGGCACAGAGTTTGTCGCTGACTCGATAATCGTCAGCCATATTCAGCTGCATCGCCGGCATCAGGATGCGGTTTTTGAGTGTCAGTCCCCCCAGCGTCCAGGGCTTAAAGAGTGGATCTTGCATTGCATTATCCTTCAGAGAAGCTGATTAAAGTCATCGGCTAAAAAGTTGTAAAGACCCGCGCTTTCAAGCGCCTGCCGCAACAGTTGCGGCTCCAGCAGCAGATCCTGCATGAAGATGATCTCCGAGGCCTTGAGATAGGTGTGAAAGAGCGGCAGCGGCTGGTCACCGAACAGTCGCTTAATCAGCTCAGCGATGTTCGGTTCGCTGGCGAAGGGCTTGAGTTTTTTAGCGCGATCGAGCATCTTGCGCAGGTAAAAGAGCAGCGCCTCATCAACCGATTCGATACTGTATCGATGCCCGGGGAGGATCCGACAATTGCGCAGGCCGACCAGATTCCGCAGGCTGTTGCAGTAGGCGCGGTAGTTGTGAAAGCGCCCGGCGAAGGTCTGCAGATCGATATCGAGCAGCGGAGACTGGAAGATGCCGCGCAGCAGCACATCACCACTGATCGCCTGGTTGCCGACCCGGTAGACCAGATCACTCTGTGAATGGCCGGGGCAGGGCAGCACCTCGATCCCCAACTGTTTGGGGATGGCCGATTTTTCGACGACCTCATATCGGGCCGGAAAAGTCGGAAAAACTGTGTCGTTGTCGATCTCGGCGAGCAGTTCGTTGAGGTAGGCCTGAGTAAAGCCGTAATCCTGCATGACTTTCATCATCCCCTGCAACCGACGCTGATGATTCTCCATCTTGTCGACGTCGCGTTGCGGCAGGTAGATGGTAGCCCCGGTCGCTTTCCCCAGCCGTGCCGCATTCCCCCAGTGGTCGATATGACAGTGGGTGATAAACACGTGGCGCAGCTCGGCCAGATCAATCTCCGTTTCAAGCATTTGCCAGGCTTGATCCGTCAGGGGTCCGGTGTCAAAGAGAACCAGTTCCCCCTCAAGTATGGCGCTGTAAAAGTGCACATCGCCGACCATGTAGGGGGTGGTGATGGTGTGTTGTCTGATCATTTCCGTATATATCTCAGATTTTCCCCCTCTCCATTGAGGGAGAGGACCGTGGTGAGGGGGAAAATAGTTAACTTCAGAATAGGTATTTCTCTTCTTCAAGTGAACGGCTGGCGAGCAGGCGGACCGCTTCAAGTAATCCACTGGCATCATACTTGGCGAAACGGCGCACGCCGGA
>JBDNGT010000010.1:0-2743 GCA_041689145.1 Geopsychrobacter sp.
GAGAAGGAGAGGTGCAGAGAAAGACCAACTGATTTGGTATTATCCAAACCATAAGAACTTCTCTTCGCCTCTCCATCTCTGCGTTAAAAATGCTTTTGACTTTCTTGGTGAACTTGGTGTCTCGCCTAAAAACGCCTAATTCTGGTGGTGGCCCAAATTTGTTCAGAATGACTCGTTCTCGGTGCGCTCGATCACTTCCTGCTGCAAGTCGGCATTCATATCATTGAAATAGTCACTGTAACCGGCCATCCGCACCAGCAGGTCCTTGTAATCTTCCGGGGTTTCCTGCGCCGCTTTGAGGGTCGCGGTATCAACGACATTAAACTGGATATGATGCCCCCCCAAGGTGAAGTAGCTGCGCACCAACTGACCGAGTCGGGTGATATCCTCATCGCGCTTGAGCAGGCTGGGCAGAAAACGCTGATTTAGCAGGGTGCCGCCCGACATGGTCTGATCCAGCTTAGTCAGCGAGCGGATCACCGCCGAAGGTCCGTGGGTGTCAGCACCCTGCGAGGGAGAAGTGCCATCGGAGATCGACTTGCCGGCCAGACGGCCGTTAGGGGTCGCGCCCAGCATCTTGCCGAAGTAGATATGACAGGTGGTCGAGAGCATATTGAGATGGAAGCTCTCCCCCTTGGTATTCGGCTTGCCGTCAATCGCGCCTAACAGATCGGCATAAATCTGCAGCGCGATCTCATCGGCAAAATCAGCGTCGTTGCCGAAAAATGGCGTCTTGTTGAGGATGGTCTGACGAAGCACCTCCTCCCCGTCAAAGTCCCGTGCGACCGCCGCCAGCAAGCGCTCCAGACTGAAGTTCTGTTCCTCGAAGACATGCTTCTTTAAAGCAGCCAGCGAATCGGTGGTGGTTGCAAGACCGGTGCACTGAATGTAGTTGGTGTTGTAGCGCGGCCCGCCGTCGTAATAATCGCGCCCCTTGCTGATGCAGTCTGCGATCACCACCGACAGAAAGGGTGCCGGTGCGTATTTAGCGAACATCCGATCGATGTAATTGCTCACCCGCAGCTTGGTTTCGACGATGTGATTGAGCTGCCGGACAAACGCCTCATACAGCTCGGAGTAATGCTTAAAATCACCTGGTTCGCCGGTTGCGATACCGACCAGCTTGCCGCTGCGCGGATCGATGCCGTTGTTCAGGGTAATCTCAAGTACCTTGGGCACGTTCAGATAGCCGGTCAAGACAAAGGCTTCCTTGCCGAAGGCACCGACCTCGATACAGCCGCTGCAACCCCCTTCGCGCGCGTCGCGCAACGACTTCCCCTGGCGCATCAGTTCGACGGTATACACATCGGGGTTGAAGATCGAGGGGTAGCCGTGCCCCTGACGGATCACCTTGCAGGCCGCGTTCAGGAAACGTTCGGGGGTCTTGCTGCTGATGTGCACCGAGCTGCCCGGCTGCAGGATATGCAGCTCCTCGACCACCTCGAGCAACAGGTAAGAGACCGCACTGACACCATCCTTCCCCTCGCCGGTGATGCCGCCGATGTTGATATTGGTGAAATCGTTGTAGGTCGCACTCTCGCGTGCGGTGATGCCGACCTTGGGCGGTGCCGGGTGATTGTTGACCTTGATCCAGAAGCAAGAGAGCAACTCCCTGGCCTGTTCGCGGGTCAATCGGCCGGCGGCCAGATCGGCGGCATAGAACGGCGCCAGATGCTGGTCGAAATGTCCCGGATTCATCGCGTCCCAGCCGTTCAGTTCGGTGATGGTCCCCAGGTGGACGAACCAATACATCTGGATCGCTTCATGGAAGGTTTGCGGCGCATGGGCCGGCACCCGCCGACAGACGGCGGCGATCTGCAGAAGTTCAGCGCCGCGTTGCGGATCAGTTGTTTTCTCCGCCAGTTCATCAGCCAATTCAGCATGGCGCTCGGCGAAGAGGATCACCGCGTCGCAGCTGATCGCCATGGCCTTCAACTCTTCAAACTTGTCGGTCGCTGCAGGATCATTCAAATAATCGAGGGCGGTAATCCCAGCGGCAATCTGTGCCTTAAAATCGAGCATCCCCTGCCGGTAGATCTGCCCGTCAAGCGCGGTGTGCCCCGGGGCGCGCTGTTCCATGAATTCGGTGAACAGCCCGGCCTCATAAGCGGCTTGCCACTCCTGCGGCACATGGCCGAAGATCCGTTCACGAATCGTCTTCCCCTGCCAGTAGGGGATCACCGCGCGCGCGTAGGTTTCAATATCCGCGTCGCTGATAGTGTACGGTTGCTGCTCGCGGCTGTTAAGGACGCGAAAGTCTTCCACGCTGTGGCAGGTCAGTTCGGGGAAGGTCGGCACCGCCTTTGGCTGCGGGCCGCGCTCGCCAACGATCAGTTCGTCATCACCAAGGTAAATCAATTTTTTCTGACAATGATCGAGAAAGTTCAACGCGCGCAGCACCGGAATCGAGTGTTTGCCGTAATTTTCACGATAGAAGGCAGTTTCATGTAACGCACGTTCAATCGACAGACAGGGCACCGTTTCAACGCTGAGTTTGCGCAGACGTTGAATGCGCGGGTTCATTCCGGGTCCGATAGCGTTCTGATTTTCCGGATAGAAGTTTCCCTCGGCGGCCGCCTTGCGTTGCGGAACGATTTTGCCGGTCTCTTTGACTTCCATTTCGTTCCCTTTTTATTGCGCTTCACAATCGGAAAAACGATTGATTGAGCGCGGCACTTTATAGAATTTTACTGCAGATATTAAATCCGAAACAAGGAGAAGGACTCCTCTCATCCAAAAATTA
>JBDNGT010000011.1:0-6233 GCA_041689145.1 Geopsychrobacter sp.
ATGTAGCCTCAGCAATTCCCCAGCACCTTCCAGGAGGTGGGACAAATATTTTTCCGCCGGGGGCCTGAATCTCATAAAATTGGTCTTTTGTTGCGTGCCCGGCCTGAGCGGTTAAGGGGATTGTTCGCCAACGCCCCTTTGGATCATTATTAGAGTTGGTGTAAACTTTTGCCTGCTTTTCTGTTAATTCAACCTTATTGCGGGTTTCCTTGAAAAGTTTTGGATTGAGAGAGTACACAAAAATGTAATCGTGCACATCACCTATAGCTTCTCTATTTTCTCTTGAATATCTCTTTTGCCAAACATTGGCTGCAACAAAACTCGACCTGCCATATATAGAATCGCAGAGGACCTTAAGGTTATGTGCTTCATTGTCATCTATGTTGATCCAGATTGACCCCCCATCCTGCAACAGTGAAGGTAGAATCGATAATCGTGATTCCATCAAGCAAAGCCAGGTTGAGTCCTTATATCCATCTTTGTAAACAAAACCATCCTCGCCGGTATTATAGGGAGGATCAAGGTATACACATTCAACCTGTCCATGATAGCATTCTTTCACCAAGTCTATTGCTTGTGAGTTCTCGGAATTAATGATTAACCCATCACATTGGTCTGCAATATTATCGAAGGAAGTCAAAACTCGATCAGAAAATACTTCCCCAAAGAAGGCCGTATCCAACACAAGAAAAGAATTCGCTTTCAAAAAATCTACTGTAAGCGGTTCAGAGTACGCTGGAGTATGCAAATCACCTTTAATTTCTTGAATAGCAAATAGCCTTTTCCACTCTTCTACTTGCGCCTGATTATCAATAATCTCTGGATATAATTCCTCCGGCACATGGTCCAATGTCACACAGTAGCCAGACTCAACCACAAACTTCTTTTTCAACCAAAGCTTCTTCTGGAAATTTTCCAATTGTTCCAAAAAAGCAATCACTTTGTGCCCAATCTGTTTAGTAGCCTTGGCCTTCGATATCGAGGATTTGATATGCTCGCTGTCTAGGTCATCAATAAAAAGCACTTCATTTTTGATGAAAAAATCTATCTCACGACGCAAAAAGCCCCCGAGATCTTTATGAATAAAATAATCGAAAGAAAACTTAGCGGTATAATCTCCGAGATGCTTTTCCAAAAGCGTCCGTTTGGGCTTCTTCGTTGTTGGTGCCAACGCAGTTAAACTTCGCAGCCAATCACCTTCAAGGGAACACATGATTGTCTGTATTGCCGAACCATTCAAGGCAGCCTGATTGGTTTTCCCCTCAGCGATCCGGTACTCAAAGCTGAGATATAACTCTCCATCCTGTTCAACGATCGGTGTTTCCGCACAGAGAATGAATCGCCGCTCCTGGCCTGCCTGCTCTTGGTTGTCATTTTGCTCTGTGGAGGCTTCGACCAGCTTGAAATGCACCTTCTTTCCAGAAGCAAGAGTAAAGGAATAATCTCTGAAGTCCTCGGACGATTTAATGTAGTACTGATCAGCATTGGCCCAATGGAGCTTGACCTCTTCACCCTCATAAGGGATCGCATATACCCCTGCCTTGTAACGGCGCAGGCTAAGAAAGTCTCCGCCTTGGTAATAGCGCCGAAAGAAGTTGGTCAGCTGAGAGAACACTTCATTTTCAAGAGCGACAACATCAACAGCACCAGACAACTTTTGCTTCAGTTCCTGATACTTGGGTGCTAATTCTGGATCGACACCCGCCTCTTCCAGCGTCTTACGGAGCTTATCCATCTCTTCACGAACTGAGCTCTGATCATCTCCCTGGAACTCTTCGAAGGCGGTTTTCACCTGCGGAAGCAGATCAGCATCAAGAAATTTCTCAATTTCATCCCGCTTAGAATTCATAATGCGGTAGATACCGAAGTCGAGATCGGCCTGGTCGAACTGGAACATCTCTCGAAGTATCGCTTTAAATTTATTTAGATTGTCGGACATGGTTGCTCCTGTATATGTGGTCATTGTGTGCTTTTAAATTATGAACGGACAAAGGCCAGCAGAGGCTCATAGTCATGAATTTTTAGACCAGAAATCTCTAGGTGTCTCACGAATCAGATCTTCCACCTTGGTATCGAGCATCTTTTTCCGCTCGTCATTGGACACAAGTTGATCTTCGAGAAACATGGCATGGGAGGTCCGGGAAAGACGCTGCGCTGCAACCTTTATAGCCTGATCGCGCATGGTCTCATCAAGACTGGTACGTGGGACCATCGCATACACAAGCACGCAATCCATAGCTTCAGCGACTTGACGCATAGTCTTTAACGTTAGGGAACCACTGAGTTCGTCCTTCTCCATCTGGACGATTCGAGGTTGGCTGACTCCTATGCGCTCGCCAAGCTGCCTACCAGACATGCCCAAGGCTTCACGGATTGAACGTAGCCAGCCCTTGACAGGGGGCTGCACCCCTCTGGCCTTACTTAGCTTTTCAAACGTTTTGTCCAACTGATCCCGCATGATACGACGATGTTTTGATTGCATATCTATAACCCTTATATTATTTATTATGCACTTACTTATAACATAGACATTATAAAAAACAACAAAAGAAATAACGAAAAGGTTATACCTATGGCTAAGTGACCCGCCAGCGAATTGTGAATAGCGCTTCCTTACTGGTTTTCTGACTCATCTGTTTTTCCAGTTTGCCAATCAGTAGGTCTCGTTTTTCCAGGATGTCATCCTTAATATCAAAGACCTGTTGCCGCAGCCGTCGCTGTTTCTTTTCAGCATCGCGGATCTTGCCTTGCAGTTGATGTTGCTCCTCAACCGTAACGGCCTGACGCGCCTGCCGATTGAGCGCCTTGATGAGAGCCTTGGTATCCCTCAACTCTTTCTCTGTGGCCAGAACCATATCGTCAGCCCACTTTTCAAGCCGATCACGCTCTTCGTTAAAAAACAGACTGTTGGTCTCTAACGATTGACTGATGGTTGCTTCAGCATGGCGAAGAGAATCGGCCTCCAGCTTGGTAAGCACAGGGTAGGGAGATGGAGTCGCGGCTACTGTTCCATGACAGAAAAACAGTTTGGTGCAAGTCTCCTGATCTAAGGATTTACCATCATCTGTCAGCGCACTAAAGAGAAGATATTCTTCACGGTCAAACGACTCAACAACCAGTCGCTGGAGGTGCAACCAACCTGACTGCCCTTTCAACTGATCAACGAGGCTGATACGAGCTGGATGATTGCTGATATCGAAACAGACTTCAGCAACAGGAGTAGCCTGCTGCTTGCCAGTATCAATTGAAAATTCACCGAGTGGATGAGACAAACGGTAAAGAAATTCACCAGTGATATTGGCTTTGACTTTGGATATGAGTTGGTAGTGGCCTGGATGCACCGTAGCAAGCGGTGTAGCCTTTAGATCGAAGGAAAGAGCTTCGTCGTCAAAGACGGCACAATCATATAAAACAAAGCGGGTTAGATCCCAAAACATCCGGGTAAAGCGGTCGAGAGATTGACGAGAGTTCTCAAGTTGCCATTTCAGCCGTGCATGGACATCTTCATCGAAGTGCTCCAGCAGAGATTCACGCGTCTGATCCATCCTCGTTCGAATCTGTTCATCGAGCTCTTCCTGCAGAGCTTCAAAGGCAGAGTCTATCTCTTCAGTGGTACGGCACTGTTCATAAATAGCCAGTATACGTTTTTCAAAATCTACACCGGACTCCAGAGCCCCCAGCACATCATCCGAAGCACCAAATACTCCGCTGAACAGATTGAACTTTTGGTTGAGTAGCTCGTACACCCGCTGGTCAGCATGATTACGCTCGTTGAGAAAGTTGATGACGACGACATCATACTTTTGTCCGTAACGATGACATCGCCCAATACGCTGCTCTATCCGTTGCGGATTCCACGGCAAATCATAGTTAACCACCAGCGAACAGAACTGCAGGTTGATACCCTCTGATGCAGCTTCGGTAGCAATCATGATTTCGGCATGGTCGCGGAAGTGCTCTATCAAAGCGGTGCGTTGATCCACCTGGCGATTACCACAGGCTCGGCCAGTTCCGGAGTTACTCTCCAACCAGCGCTCATAGATCACACGAGATTCAGGACTATTGTTTGTTCCGCTAAAGAGAACAATCTTACCAGCATAACCATTTGCTTCGAGAAAACCGAGCAGATACTGCTGGGTGCGCCGAGACTCGGTAAAGATAAGCCCCTTTCTGGCAGCGCCCATGCGTTCCATCTCAGAAAAGCCGATATCCAGTGAAGAGAGTAAAGATCGTGTCTTGGCGTCAACCGGTATACTGCGTGCCCAATCGATAAATCGTTGAATCTCAATAATCTCATCATCAATCTTCTTGAGATCGATGGTAGGCGCATTGCCATGCTGATGATCATCCTCATGCTCTCCATTGTCTCCGTGCTTTTCCTCATCAATGGCCACTAACTCATCGAGATAATCATCTTCTATCTCTTCACCTTCGATGATGCGCTCCAACAAACCCAAGTCGGCTGAGGCGTCTTCGCGCATACCTACTAACCGAGCCTTAATTGTTTCCAAAGTGCCTATCAGCGCGGTTGAAGATGATGCCAGAATTTTGCGCAGAACAAGAATGGTTAACTGCCGCTGAGCCTTTGGTATGGCGTAGGTATCTTCACGCTCCAGAAACTCTGTGATGGCTTCATAGAGACTTTGTTCATTATCGGAAGGGCGAAACGGTCGGGTAATCGCTCGTCGTTCGGTATAGCGGATATATTCAAGAACCTGACGGCGCAAGGTGCGCTTGCAGAACGGTTGAAGTCGCTCACGAAGACTGTCGAGGTCCCCACCTGTGTTGGTAAATTGGGTCCGAAAGGATGGCAAGTCACCAAAGATCTGCTCGTCAATCAGAGTCGCAAGACCGTACAATTCTAGAAGTGAATTTTGTAATGGCGTTGCAGTAAGAAGAACTTTGCGTCGGTCCTCTAAGGCCCACTTAATACCCTTCCCTGTTTTATTGCTGGCACGATAAACGTTACGTAACTTATGGGCCTCATCGATAACGGCAAGATCCCAGCCAACCAACCGGATATCATCACGCATGCGGTTAGCAAAATTCAGGGATACGATCAGAACCGCATTTTGCTCAAAGGGATTTAAAAGACCTACGGATTGGGCCTGGCGATAAGATTTAGCATCCAGGATTTGTGTAGGAAGATTGAACTTTTCTTGTAATTCCAGCGCCCACTGCTTACGGAGTGAAGCAGGACAAATGACGAGAAGCTTTCTGCGTCGCTCTGCCCAGTATTGGCAGAGGACTAAACCAGCTTCTATGGTTTTACCAAGGCCAACCTCATCCGCCAGGATGACACCCTTGGTCACAGGCGAACGCATGGCAAAAAGTGCTGCCTCAACCTGATGAGGATTCAGATCGACATGAGCATCAAAGAGCGCCTGTGTGAGTCTGTCAGAACCAGAAGCCGGGCCTTGACGAGTTAGCTCGTACGCGAAGTATCGTGCATGATAGGGTGTGGACATTATCCCCCCGATCTGTCCTTGCTGAATTAAAAGAAAAAGCCCTTAATCCAAACCTTTGTTGGCCATCTCGATGGCGCGCTTGACCCCACGGGCCTTGTTGAGGGTCTCCTGATATTCCATCTCGGGGTCGCTGTCGGCGACGATCCCGGCTCCGGCCTGCAGCAGGATCCGCTCCTTTTCGATCACCAGGGTACGGATGGCAATCGCCAGATCCATGTTGCCGCTGAACGAAAAGTAGCCGACCGCGCCGCCGTAGACCCCACGTCGATGGGGTTCAAATTGGTCGATGATCTCCATCGCGCGAATCTTAGGTGAACCTGAGAGGGTCCCGGCCGGAAAAGCGGCGCGGAAAACATCGAAGGCGTCCAGCCCTTCACGCAATTGGCCGCGGACATTCGAGACGATATGCATCACGTGGGAATAACGCTCGATCACCATCAGTTCGCTGACCTCGACGCTGCCACCCTTGGCGACCCGGCCGACATCATTACGCCCCAGGTCGATCAACATGATGTGTTCGGCACGTTCCTTGGGATCGGCCAGCAGCTCTTCGGCGAGCTGACGATCCTCTTCTGGGTTTGCGCCCCGTGGCCGTGTGCCGGCGATCGGCCTGACCTCGACCTGCGTCCCCTCTTTGCGCACCAGGACCTCGGGCGAAGCACCGACCACCAGGTTGTCCCCAAAACGCAAAAAAAACATATAGGGCGAAGGATTGATCGTGCGCAGGGCACGGTAGATATCAAAGGGGTCGGCCTGGAGCTTTCC
>JBDNGT010000012.1:0-3019 GCA_041689145.1 Geopsychrobacter sp.
CATCCCCTTCATCCCTGTTAAATAAAAGGTTTAAGGTCAAAAGCAGATTTCCACAGATCCTCACCGCGGCAAAAAAAGAAGGTTATGCTCATAAAGTGCTGTGTTGTCTCGTTCAATGAGTTAAACGTTGATAGCAATCGTCGCAAAGGTTAAAATATCAACACGCGAAAGCTAAGAAAGGGACCAGACCATGGGCGTTGCAGTAAAACCTGAGAATCTGCAACGACTCTCACCCCAATCAACTTGCGGGAGTTTCTGATGAACAGAACCCATTTGCTGAATAAACTTGAAATCTTCAAACGTGAAAACTTTGAAAAATATGGAATTTTATCAATTGGCATATTCGGATCGTTCGCGAGGCAGCAGGCAACAGACCTGAGCGATGTCGATATCGTTGTCCGGACCAATGTGCCGAATCCTTATATCCTGGTCCACATAAAAGCGGATCTAGAAAAACAGCTGAATATGCCGGTGGACATTGTAAGGTATCGCGAGACAATGAACCCCTTTTTGAAAAAACAGCTAGAAAAAGATGCCATTTATGTCTGACCACAACCTCCTTCTGGACATGTTGATCCAAACCCTGGCCGCTGTAAATAGGGTTCTGTCGCGCTTCGAACCAGTTGCCTCGGTTCAGGACTTTACTGACACCCCCGAAGGAATGGAAAAACTTGATGCGATTTGTATGGTTATTATCGCCATCGGGGAGAGCTTGAAAAATATAGATAAAATCACGGATAAACAGCTTTTGTGCCAATACCCTGAAATAGATTGGAAGGGTGCCAAGGGGATGCGTGACCCTGATGACCACTGATGACCCCACAGCTTATAAATCGAGAAAGAAAACTTGCTTCACCCAACAACAGAGTTTATAGTTTAAAGTGTAAACTTAACCAAGTTGAGAGGTGACAATATGCAAGCTACAGCCAAAGACCTTCGATTCCACTCTAAAGAGTTATTGAACACCGTCAATAGGGGAGAAGAGGTAGTTATCACATATCGCGGGAAGCCCTGCGCCAAGCTCGTCCCCATAGAAGATGAAGAGAAAAAGCTATCTGCCCAACCCAACGAATTATTTGGCATCTGGAAGGATAACGCCCAAACAGAAGATGTAGACACCTACGTTCGAACCATTAGAAAAGGCCGTTTCAATGCTAATTGATACCGATGTGCTCATCTGGTACATGCGAGGTAATACAAACGCCTTAGATGAACTAGAAAAGCATAAAAACTTCACTATTTCAGTCGTCACCTACATGGAACTTGTTCAGGGAATGAGAAACAAACAAGAATTAACCTCACTCCGCAAAGCATTAAAGAGCTGGAACTGCAAAATCATCTACATAACAGAAGAAATTTCAAGCAAAGCCATGTTCTATGTTGAACAACATTATTTGAGCCATTCAATGCAAATTGCCGACGCATTAATTGGTGCCACAGCAGCATCTTACGGAGTTTCATTATTAACAGGCAACGACAAACACTACAAGGTCGTCAAAGAAATCACCTTAAAAAAATTCCGGCCATAAATTAACAGAGGCGGATCCAGGAAATCGGACTGTGATCTTGCCACAATAAAGTGGAGTCTGAGTTAAGCCAGGATTTGATTTTGAACTTATGGACAAAAACACCACCCTTTACCCCTTGCCCCTTGCCCCTTGCCCCTTAAATCTTTTACCTTTCAGCTTATTCAAACCTATGTCAACTTCCCCAAATGTCGTTCACCACCGCGCCACCGTCACGGCCCCGCCGTGAGACCTTAAACGGTCACCGCAGTGTCAATCTCTGGTTCACCGGGCTCTCTGGTCCCGGCAAGTCAACATTGATGGCTAAGCAAAAACTCACAAACTGCTGCGTTGCTGCAATTTCCCTCGCTGCTTCGACGTACGTAAGTACGCCTCATTGCTCGAAAATTTCGCGCCTTGCATTTGGCACTTTTTGCTTAGCCATCGGATATTTTGCTTTCTTGCGAAAGTATCAACATTGGCTCATGCCGTAGAGGAGCGCCTCCACCTCATGGGCTGTCGCACCTATGTCTTTGATGGCGACAATGTCCGTCATGGCCTGTGTGGAGATCTTGGTTTTGACCTGGCCGACCGCAGCGAGAATATGCGCCGTGTCGCCGAGATGGTAAAATTATTTATTGACAGCGGGGTTATCTCCTTAACGGCTTTTATTTCACCCCTGCGTGCTGACCGGCAAACGGTTAAGGATATCATTGGCGCTGAAAATGTGTTAGAGGTTTACTGCAATTGTTCTCTCGAGGTCTGTGAGGAGAGAGACGTCAAGGGCCTCTATAAAAAGGCCCGCCAGGGCGAGATCAAAAATTATACCGGTATATCCTCGCCCTATGAACCGCCAACCCGCCCGGACATTGAGATCGACACCAGCGGCAATACACCCCTCAATAAATGTGTCAAAATTATCGTTGATGAGCTTAAAGAGCAGGGTGTTATTTTTTAGGAGAATGTTTAAATAGTTGTTGGGGTTTTAGGTGTGATCGGCTATGTCTGGTGGCATACAAATGGAGCTAATTCCTTAAGGCAGCCTTTTTGATGGTGAAATGGGGCTTCTAAGCTATGAAAACACCTACTTTTTGACCAAGTGACTGATATGCCAGACCATTTTATGGCCCGACCCCACGCACTCCCACGATAGGCAGGATAACAGCAAGTGCAAAAACAGTGACTTGGTTTTGTTTACCAATAGATCCGGTTTTCAGATTTCATCCTGCACATCCTGTACATCCCTGTTAAAAAAAGGTTTCCAGGTCAAAAGCTATTTTCAGGGATACAAGGGATAAAGAGGATAGATCAAAGTGTAGTGGATTTCAGCAGTGTCCGGTTAGAAAATTGCAGTATCTGGATAAGGCATAAAATACACCCTCCCCCAACCCCTCCCATCGAAGGGAGGGGAGCATTAAATCCCCTCTCCCCTTGTGGGAGAGGGCTAGGGAGAGGGGGCTATTGCCGACTGCAAATACCTAACCGGACAACACTGAGTGGATTTATGGTTTAAC
>JBDNGT010000013.1:0-4711 GCA_041689145.1 Geopsychrobacter sp.
AATCTGCGCGATATCGAATTCACCGCTTTGAATCTTGCGATTTAGCACATCCCTGCCACCGGGTTCACCGAGAACAGCTTCAAGCTGATCTTTGAGCGAATTAGGCGATTTATCGTTGCCAGACGCATCTTCCAACGCGGCACAATGCTGATAATTATTTTTCAGCGCACAAAGCGCCCAAGCCTCAGACTTTGGTTTTGGCAGCATTGCGACCCCGTTAGCAAAGTCCTCGGCTGAAAAGCCATTGAGCATAGAATCATATTTTGCCTGCCATTCACCACGGCCAGTGCTTGCCGTACCATCAGAATCACGAAATAAAATGGCAACCATGTCAGGGGCGCCATTTTCCATGCTTTTCTCTTTAGCCAGTTGCGCCAAGGCACGGGCATTTCTGTAATAAAATCGAGTCTCTTCCTGAGTTTTTTTGCCGCGTCGGGACAATGACTTTATTTGTTTGGATACGGATGAGAGATCTGTTTCACAAATGAAAGAGACGGTACCCGCACCGATAACTGAATAATTTAGCCGCCTTTCAATCCACTGATCCGCCATCAACGCCATTGGCCCTGGGATAAATACCCCTGCGTCATTAGATCCCATATCTGACACCCCCTCGCCACTCAATAAAAGGTACATAGATCAAAGCCTTTCATTCAGTGAATCAATTTCGACTGCCAATTCGTAAAGGTTGGTGTCTTCATAAGCCTCACCTGGCCCCATAGTGGTGAGTTTTTTGCTCATGGAGGGGATATCAAAAAAACGAATAGGCCGTGTACAACCATCATTTCCTTTATAGAGATAGATCACACCAGCCTTGGCAACTTCATCCTCCAGAAAATTAAGAATCATTGGGCTGTGAGTTGTTACCAGCACTTGAGGTGAGGCATTAACAAGGGTATCAATCAGATATTCAACAAGCTCAGGGTTTATACCGTTTTCAATTTCGTCCAAAAGCAAAAAGCTCTGATCGATTGTTAACTGAGAAAAAACCGCTAATAACCGCAGCAAACCATCATTGACCTGACGAGATTCTGTCAATAGTTTTTTTGAGCCAAATAATTCGGTAATTTGAAGTTGCTTCCAACCAGACCGCAGTGTTTTTACTTCCAGCCCTTGAAATGAGCTGTAGGCCTTTTTTAATGCCGTGCTCAAATGTTCAACACGTTCAGCATCTAACTCATGCAAAAAAGCTGCTAAGCGTTCCCCCCCAAGGCCCAACGAACCTTGTGCTTCGCGTGTTTTTTGTCTGAGCAATTCGGGCGCCAGCATTTCAAGTGAATGTAGTTTTTCTAGAAATTGTTTCAATCTGATCAATTCAGCGGGCAGGCGATTTTCTTTTAATTGCGAAAGAATTGAACCTTCATAGTCAAATGAGACAACTGCCCCTTCACCAGGCCCCATGGCTGTTCCATCAGATGCGATTGAATGGTAAAAATAATCGCCCTTTTTCACCTTAAGAATTGTCGACACCCCCGAGGAAAACTCCCAATCCACTGATTCAGAGGTACAACGAAGATCACTTCGATTAAAGCTGGCCCTCCATACAACTTTTCTTTTGGATTCAATTTCAAAGGTAATTTCGAAATCAATATTTTTTTTATTGGTCAATTTTGAGTTTAGATCCGCAGAACCCCAGTGACGTTGTTTCAACCATCCAGTGATATCACCCTTCATCTGCTGTGATATAAAATCAAAGAACTGTAACACCGTCGATTTACCTGACCCATTCAACCCGATCAAGCAGTTGAACTTGGCAAAATCTAAAGTAAAATCAACAAGCGATTTAAAGTTTGAAACACGGATTCTAGTTATGGTCATATCGATTTCACCGGTCCTTTCATTAGCGAGAAACATAAAAAGTATCAGGGCCAAAACAAGCAGCGTGGACAATACTCTCTAATTTTATTTAATCCGAATCCGAACACCTAAGCTCAGCGCAGCTTGCAACTGCGACCTCAAATCCACCAGAAACTCCTCAATGTCCTGCTCCGATTCGAGATAGATCTTTTTCTGGACACTGGTCGGCGAAAAATCCTTGATCGGTTTGGGCTTTTTGTCGTCACTACATTTTTCTTGTTCGATCAGGCCGATCGAATTATCGACGGCCTCGTTGAGTCGGTTGAGTCCGTAGGCTATAGCTGGGATACTTTTTTCTTCATCGATATGCTTGCGGATGTCCTGCAAAGGCTTCAGACTTTTATTGCTGAGAGCAGGGTCAGCCTTATACTCTTCGAGCACCTCCTTGACTTGAGAAATGCCCTTATCGACCTCCCCGATGACGTAAGACTTCTTCTCTTCGATAAGGCGGTCGTTCACCAGCTTGGCCGATTCGATCAGCTTTACGGTCTCATGCAACATTCCGTAGGGACTGGGTGCTTTGAGTATTTCTGCCATGCGAGCCAGGGCTTGACGCGCGCTGGCATCCTTATCCAAATCGGCCCGATTCTGATCGAATGCGGCGAACTCTGTTTGCAGACGATCCCAAGTCGGTCGCTGTTTCTCGAAAAAATCCTTGAGCTGAAACACATCGTCTGACAGATCACGCAGATCCTCCTGCGCCGTATTGAAAGCGACAAAGAACTCATAGGTATCGGCGATTTCAATCAACTTGCGCGACAGGGCCAAACCCTCTGCGGCCTCTTTACCGCCAGGATATTTCCCGGTACTGGCGAGACTGCGATAACCTTCAAGTGACTGCTGCCATCCAGTTAGTTGATCTCGCAAAAAATGGAACAGCCCATCCTCGGAATCGGGACCGATTTGACTGAAAATTTCCTGCCCCAACTTACGCGCCTTGGCCAGATCGGACGCCGAGGTTGTCTTTCTTTTCAGGATTGCAACCTGCTTCCACTTGACCGACTTGGTCAGATAGTCGATCGCCTGTTTTGGGGTGATAGCACCCCCTTCAGCCTTAGGGGTGATCTCTCCGGCCATGATCAGTCTGGCGATCAACAACACCACTTCCCAATCTGGCCAGCCGTAGGGTTTGCGAGTGAATTTCTCGACCAGGTCATCAAGCATGACCCGGTGATTGCGTGAGAAACAGAGGTCAACATATTGTCGAACCTCTTTGTAAGCCTCAGGACTACTTTCGGTTCCTTCCAGGCCAAACTGCCCCTGGCCAACATCATCGGACATCAGGGTTGCGCGTATCTCCTTGACCGGGTCGTCATGCTGGCCTTTCAGATAACCGAGCTTGGTATAGAGATTCTGGATCAGGTAATTGAGCGATTCAGCCACAACGATCGCGGCTGACGAAGCCTTCAGCACCAGGGCTTGGCCCAAGGCATAACCATCCGCCTGAACGGTCAACTCTTGCAATAAACCGGTAAGGCGTTCCTGACGGGTTCGGTTCTCATCAGCACGTTCCGAGAGAATACGTTTCAAGGTTTGGGGTGCTGAGTCGGTATTTTTGAATCGAATATATTTTTCGGTTTGCAGGTAGGTGCGGATCTCACCGGCCAATTCTTTGGGGTTGCCTAGTTTGAAGACCACCCGGCCGCCGCCTTCGGTGCTCTGGCCGATGCATTTGCTCGCGCCGAACAGATCATAATCCTCATTGAGGGGAGAAATGACCTCAATCGTCAAATCCTGATCGGCCTTTGAGCCGTGCACACGACTGTCGCACAGCCGGTTAAAGCCATAGTCCTGCTTGTTTGGCAGATAACGATGCTTGTTCTGCCCCTTGAGAACATCATCGAAGAGCATCTCGGCCAACAGCTTTGCCTCTTCGGCACCGGAAATTTCAACCTGCTGGATATCGCGGCTGACATCCCGTTCTTCGTTGGTCAGAAAGTAAAACTGATCACCGTTGCGGCTGATCAGGATCTCGCGTTCCAGCCGTTGCAGACTCTCTTCGATCTGGCGCTTGAGGGATAGACGATCAGCGTCCACCTTATCGATGCACAGAGTCACCAAATTATCGATATTCGGCTTGACCAGGTCGACGTAGCGGATCAGAAACAGGGCGCGTAGCAGTTCAACGTCGAAGGGTTCGAGTCCGTCATTCTCTTTTGCGTGGTCAACAGTGCGCTTCACCGAGGTGTCAAGAAAGCTTTCGATGGCGGGATAAAACGCATAGAGCGGCACCAGAGCACCGACCCGCAGATCGGCAATCGACATGGCCGCGTGCTGAAAGGCATCCAGCATTGAGCGCTCGCCCATGGCCAGGTGCAGCCCTGTCGCTCCGGCTTTACGAATCGATTCGAACACCTTTTGCAGCAGGGTGAACTGATAGAGCGAGAACGGGTAATTGTCCGTAAAGCTCTCTTCATCGCTGAATTTTTTTAAAGTGGCACCGCCGCTGAAGCTGATCTGGTTTTTGAGAATTTCACCCTTTTCTTGAAACAGAGCCTTCAGGGCGCGGCGCGCATCGTCGGTCTTGGCCAGCAGGCGGCGTTGAATAACCTCATCGGTGTTGGTGCTGGAGAGAGAAAGGCGGGTATTGAAGCGCCCCTGGATCTTGGAAAAATCCTGATTTTTAACGGTGCGAAATTCACCGAGGATGGCGTTGATATCCTCCTGAGAAGTCACGATGACCCAGGCGCGGCCGTTGCAGATTCGCCCCAAGTCTTCTGTGATGGTCTGAAGGTTGAGCATGAGATGGGTGTCGGAACCGATAAATTGACCGATCTCGTCGACCAGAAAGACGACCCGGTGGTCTGCGCCCCTGGTCTCAAGATAGTCCTTCACCAAGCGAGCGAACTTTTCA
>JBDNGT010000014.1:0-13784 GCA_041689145.1 Geopsychrobacter sp.
ATGGCTGGAGGCGCTTCGAAAGGGGGCGGGCAGGGTTACGAGGGATTGATTATGCTGGCCCTGATGTTTGCAATCTTCTATTTTCTGTTGATTCGTCCGCAGCAGAAAAAAGCTAAGCAACATCGTGAACTGGTCAGTGCCTTGAAATCGGGCGATCAAATTATCACGGCCGGTGGTCTTTTCGGCAAGGTTGTAGCCGTCGAGGAAACAACCGTCACTATTGAGGTGGCAACTGGCGTTAAAATCAAAATGAACCGTTCGTCCGTCACTGAGGTGAAGGGCGAGGCTTGAGGCAAACAGTTGTTTTTGTAGCGCCTCAATCACGAGGTTGTTCATTTGAAAGGAGTGGCGACGATTATGTCGAATAGTCTCAAAATACGGGGTCTGGTCGTTTTTGCCTGCCTGATATTGGCCCTGTTCTCAATGGCTCCAACTGTTATGTATGACAGTCTCCCCAGTTGGTGGCAGAAAGCGGTCGACCCTATTCATCGTGGTCTGGACCTGCAGGGGGGGATGCACCTTGTCCTCGGTGTTGATGTTGATAAGGCCGTCGAAAGTCGGGTCGATTCACTCATCGATGAGACCGATTCTCTGCTCCGGGAGAAAGACATTATTTTCAAGCGGATTGAACGTCGCCAGGGTGATCGTCTCGTGGTGGTGGTCTATGACGCTGAGGCCGGTGATCAGGTCGATGCCCTAATGACGGAAAACTTCCCCGGTCTGGAAGGCGAAACTCTGCCGGTCAGTGGTGGTTACATCGAGAAGCACTATCGTCTCAGTGAGAAAGAGGCCGCCAATATTGCTGATTATGCTGTGCGTCAAGCCCTTGAAACTATGCGCAATCGGGTCGATCAATTTGGCGTTAGTGAGCCGACCCTGCAGCGTCAGAGTGATAATCGCATCCTGATTCAGCTGCCGGGCGTAAAAGATCCTGAGCGGGCTATCTCATTGATCGGTAAAACTGCGCGCCTCGAATTTAAGATGGTTGACGAGACGGCTGATGTCGCCGAGGCAAAGAAGGGGAACCTGCCTGCCGGGACTGAACTCCTTTACGAGCGCAACACCAATAAGAGCACTGGTGCTGTCACCGAGACTCCCCTTGTGGTTTACACTAAAACGGAGTTAACGGGCGACCTGCTCGCAGATGCCAACGTGCGAATCGATACGCGCTATAACGAACCTTATGTATCGATCGATTTTAATCGCGTCGGCGCCAAACGCTTTGACCAGATCACCGCGGCCAACGTCGGTAAGCGGATGGCGATTGTTCTCGATGACACCATTTATTCTGCACCGGTGATTCGTGAGCGGATCTCTGGTGGTAGTGCGCAGGTCTCCGGTTCCTTCACTTCTCAGGAAGCGACTGACCTGGCGATCGTCCTGCGTGCCGGTTCTCTGCCTGCGCCGGTCAGCATCCTTGAGAACCGTACCGTCGGACCCTCCCTTGGACATGACTCAATCCGCACAGGGATCAAGTCTGTCGTCGTCGGCAGTCTGCTAGTGGTCGGCGCTATGATTATCTACTACAGCCTTTCAGGTCTGGTCGCGGTTGTCGCCTTGACACTCAACGTCGTATTCATCGGTGCCCTGCTTGCCTTACTCGGTGCAACGCTGACTCTACCGGGTATCGCCGGGATTGTGCTGACCATCGGTATGGCGGTCGATGCCAATGTTCTGATCTTCGAACGGATCCGTGAGGAGTTACGTCTCGGTAAAGCTCCCAAGGTTGCGCTTGATCTCGGCTACGGCAAGGCCTTTATGACGATCATGGATGCCAACTTGACAACGCTGTTGGCGGCACTGGTTCTCTTTCAGTTCGGTTCCGGCCCGGTTAAGGGCTTCGCCGTAACCCTGTCGATCGGTATCGTCGCGTCACTCTTTACCGCAATTTTCGTTTCCAGGGTAATTTTTGACTTTTTCCTGAACCGCCGGCAAGTGCGGCGGCTGAGCATTTAAGGGAGGTTCTGGAAATGCAGTTGATCAAACCAGATACTAATTTCGATTTCATCGGCAAACGGATGTTTGCCTTGTGCTTCTCACTATTGCTTATTGTGGTGGGGATTGTGTCGCTGATCGCTCACGGCGGCCCCGATTACGGCATCGATTTTGCCGGCGGGACGTTGGTTCAAGTCCGCTTCACTGAGCCGACCGATGCGACAGCCATCAAGCAGGCCCTCGAAGGGATGGAGATCGGCAGCCTGGTCGTTCAGCAGTTCGGCGACGATGCGAACGAGTTCTTGATCCGTATGGAGAAGACCTCATCGGAACTCAAAGGACTCGCGGTTGATGTCCAGAGCCGTCTGGCGGCAAGCTATGGGGCCGATAAGGTCGAAGTACGCCGTACCGAGATGGTCGGCCCGCAGGTCGGTAGTGATCTGCGGATGAAGGGGCTCAAAGCGATCCTTTATGCGATGATCGGGATTCTGATCTACATCTCATGGCGTTTTGAATTCCGCTTCGCGGTTGGGGCGATTGTTGCACTTGTTCACGATGTGGCGATTACCCTGGGTGCGTTCAGCCTGTTCGGCAAGGAGATCGATCTGCCAATTATTGCAGCATTCCTGGCGATCATCGGTTATTCGTTGAATGATACGATCATTGTTTATGACCGGATTCGTGAAAACGCCGGTCGTTATAACAAGGAGAGTTACTCCTTTATCGTTAATCGCAGTATCAACGATACGCTGTCGCGAACCCTCTTGACCTCGGGGACAACCCTGCTAGTGGTCTTGGCCCTGTTTCTCCTGGGCGGTGGGGTTATCCATAACTTTGCTTTCGCGATGCTGGTCGGTGTGCTGGTCGGCACCTATTCGTCGGTTTTCGTTGCCAGCCCAATTCTGATATTCTGGGAGCAGCGCAAGGCGAAACACAGCTGAGAACGCACTTGCCAGGGAGATTTTGATGAAAAAAGAAACAATTTTTTTTGCAGTTGTGGCACTGATTGTCGGGGTATTGGTGGGCGTAATCTTTACCAATGCCCGCAAGCCCGAACCTAATAGCTCTTCAGTTCCGGTCTCTTCTGCTCCCGCAGTCAATGGTGGCCAGCAGCTGGCAATGCTCGAAGGGATCGTCGCGAAAGACCCGACAAATCGCAATGCCTGGGTTCAGTTGGGGAACACCTACTTTGATGCCAATCAACCGATGAAATCGATTGATGCCTATGACAAGGCGTTGGCTATTGATGGCAACGATCCGAACGTCCTGACCGACCAAGGGATTATGTTCCGCAAGGTTGGTTGGTTTGATAAGGCCATGTCTGCCTTTGAACAAGCCGCAAAAGTTGACCCAACGCATGCGCAAAGTCTGTTTAATCTAGGGGTGGTCTACCGCTATGATTTACAAGATTTTGCCAAGGCACAAGCCACCTGGGAGCGCTATCTGAAGAGAAACTCTTCGGGGCCTGGTGCCGAGCAGGTCCGGGCTGAGCTCGATTTCCTCAATAGTCAACCGGCCTCGGGCGGCAAGTAAACCGTTGTCCCTCAGAACGGCCAGTCAGCAATATGCGGCTGGCCGTTCTTTTTTGTAGTCCGGTTACTTTGGAGACGGTTCAATGACTGCGATCGCAAAACGTTGGATCGAACGCCAGGCCGATGCTGCCCAGGTTGCAGCTCTGTCGTCCGAATTGAAACTGCTGCCGCTAACCGCCAGAGTATTGGCCAATCGTGGCCAGGCGACCCCGACTGCCGCGTTTGATTTCCTCCAGGCAAAGCTTAGCTCCCTCCCCGATCCCGATCTGCTTCCCGATATGCAGATTGCGGTCTCGCGGCTGGAAGAAGTGCTGGTCAAGGGGGAGAGGATCGCCGTGCATGGTGATTATGATGTGGATGGCATCACCGGCACGACGTTGCTGGTTGAATCCTTGCGTGCGTTCGGTGCCGACGTTGAATATCACATCCCATCGCGCATGACCGATGGCTATGGTCTGTCGGGTGAGGCGATTCAGCGGGCGGCACAGGCGGGGTGCGCATTGGTGCTGTCGGTAGATTGTGGCGTCTCGGCACTGGCTGAAGCCGACCTCGCTAATGAGCTTGGCCTCGATCTGATCGTTACGGATCATCATCAACCGCCAGATCAGTTACCCGCATGTCTGGCTCTGGTGAATCCTCATTTGCCGAGCAACAAATTTCCGTGGCCGAATCTGGCCGGCGTTGGAGTCGCATTCTTTCTGTTGCTGAGCTTACGTCGCAGGTTGCGCGAAAATGGCTGGTTCACACAGCAACCTGAGCCTGATTTGCGCCAGGGGCTTGATCTGGTTGCGCTCGGGACCATTGCTGACATGGTTCCTTTGGATGGCGTCAATCGGATTATGGTCCGTTTTGGTCTGCAATTACTGGACGCTGGTGGTCGTCCCGGAATCGTCGCGCTCAAGCAGGTGGCCGATGTGACCAAGGTCACATGTGGAAGCGTGGGTTTTCGCTTGGCACCGCGCTTGAACGCCGCCGGGAGGTTAGATGATGCCACGCAGGGGGTGAAACTTCTGCTGGGCACAGGTGACGAGCCGCTGGCTGAACTGGCCGCGCATCTGGATCGCTGCAACAGTGAGCGTCAACTGCTTGAGCAACAAACCCTCCATGAAGCGATCGCTGCAGTTGAAACCGGTGGTGTTGGTGAACACAGCCTGGTCCTCGCTAAAGGTGATTGGCATCCCGGGGTGATCGGCATCGTCGCCAGTCGTCTTGTCGAGCGTTATTATCGTCCGACCGTAATGATCGCCCTGACCGATGGACTCGGAAAGGGCTCGGCCCGATCAATCCATGGTTTTCATCTTTTTGCTGCCCTTGGCCGTTCCGCAAGCGCTCTCGATAGTTTTGGCGGTCACTCGGCAGCTGCTGGGCTGTCATTAAGGGCTGATCGGGTTACTGAGTTTCGACATGATTTTGAAAGGGTTGCAGCCGAAGAACTCTCCGCCGACGATTTGATCCCGCGCTTGGAGTACGATGCTGAACTCGATTTGACGGATCTGCCGATGGTGGCAGTCAAGCAATTGTCCGAACTGGCTCCCTTTGGGATCGGTAATCCCCAACCTTCCTTTGTTTGCCGTCGGCTCGACCTTGTTTCCCCGCAAATTGTCGGTGAAAAGCATCTGCGCTTCAGCGTTGCCTCGGGTGGAATTCAGCTAGGGTGCATCGCCTTCGGCATGGCGGATCGATTCGATCAACTTCAGGGTAAAATTGATCTACTCTTTCGCCCCGAAATAAACAGTTTTCGTGGACGTGATTCGGTGCAGCTTCAGGTCGCTGACTTTCGTTCAAGCGCTCTCTGAGCCGATTATCAGTTTTTGTAGTGGTAGCGTTTGGATGTCACGAGTTTCAAGCAGTAGGCCCATCAGTCCTGCGGAACCGCTGCAGAGCTGATGGGCCTACTGCTTTCAGTGTGTGTTGAATTGTTTTAGACCGACCTCTTCCGCGAGTTTTCCCCAGGAATCGAGACTCCGTTCGATCATGTCATCCTCAACGCAGTAGGCAATCCGAAAGTAACCCGGGGCACCGAAACCGCTACCGGGAACCAGTAGAATCCTATATTTCTGGGCGATGCGGATGAACTCCATCTCGTCTTCCATTGGTGATTGCGGAAAGAGATAGAAACCACCACCAGGTTTAACCATTTTAAAACCTAAGTTGGTCAGGTGAGTGTAGAGTCGGTCGCGTTTTTTGCGGTATTCACCAATATCTACACTGCAGCGTTGCAGTTTGGTGACCAGGCGCTGCATCAATGCCGGTGCATTAACAAATCCGAGCACCCGGTTGCAGAAGATGGCACCTTGCATGAACAACTCAACTCCTTGCATGGCCGGGTTAGCAGCCAGATAGCCGATCCGTTCGCCAGGTAGGGCCAGATCTTTGGAGTGAGAGGTGACGATGACCGAGTTTTCAACGCAGTCGAAGATGTTGGCGACAGGTTCTTCAAAGCTGATCCGTGCGTAAGGCTCATCAGAGATTAGCGTCAGCGGTCGTCCGAGTTGTTGCTCTTTACGTTTGAGTAATTTTCCAAGTTCCATCAGGGTTGATTTTGGGTAGATCACTCCGGTGGGATTGTTCGGTGAATTGATAATAATTCCCCGGGTTTTTTCAGTGATTGCGGTCTCGATCGCAGCCAGGTCGGGTTGAAAATCTTCGCCTGTTGGTACGGCAACCGGCACGCCCCCGTGATTGTCGATATAAAATTTATATTCAACAAAGAAGGGGATCAGAATAATAACTTCATCCCCTGGGTCCAAAATGGTTTTGAGGGTAATATTCATGGCCGCCCCCGCCCCGCAAGTCATGACAATATGCCCTGCCTTGACCTGCTGCTGACAGTCTTCCGCAATGACTTCAGCCACTGCAGCGCGGGTCTCTTCATAACCGGCATTATTCATGTAACGATGCATGCCCGGAATCGGTGAGTCAGCCAGTCGCTTTAATTCCTGCTTCAACTCTGCCGGTGGTTCCATGGTCGGATTGCCAAGGGTGAAGTCGAAGACCTTGTCATCGCCGTGCTGTAGTCTGAGTGCAGTTCCTTCCTCAAACATCCGCCGGATCCATGAAGCGTTTTCGATACAGTTTTTAACCTTCGCAGCGATGATTGACATCGGTCACCTCTTATCAAAAATAGACGTTAGTGTTTAATGGGTATGATCACGGCAGTCTAGCGGTCTGGATGGCCTTGGTCAAGGACTTGATTGGGCAGGTTTTGCGTGAATTATGGGTATGTGTCTGTTTGCATTTTTGCCACGAATAAGCTACATTTCTCTCCCGCGAAGCGGTGGTTTTTTAAGGATATAAGAGCGTTTTGCACTTGGTCAGGGGTGTTGCATGTCGAGTCCGAATTTGAAAAAACTTAGAGATAGGATCGATCAGATTGATGATCAGATCCTTGATCTGCTGAATAATCGGGCTCGGGTGGTCCTTGAGGTGGGTAAGGCCAAGGCTGGTGAGAGTCGTGAGTTTTATGTACCGAGCCGCGAGCGCGCTATTTTTGAACGCTTGCAGGCCGGCAACCAGGGCCCCTTTCCGAGTGAATCGGTTTGCCGGGTTTTTCGTGAAATTATCAGCGCATCCTTGTCGTTGGAGCTGCCGATGAAGGTGGCCTTTTTGGGCCCGCAATCGACCTTTACCCATGTTGCGGCGATGGAGCAGTTCGGCCTGTCTGCTCAGTTGGTCCCGCAGAAGAGCATCCCCTCCGTTTTTGAAGAGGTCGAGCGCGGCCGGGCACATTATGGTGTGGTTCCGGTCGAAAATTCGACTGAAGGGGTCGTGAATCATACCTTGGATATGTTCATTAGTTCCGAACTGCAGGTGATTGCCGAAATTCTGCTCGAGATTTCTCACGATCTGTTGTCGAAGACCGGCAAGTTGGAGCAGATCGGTAAAATCGTCTCTCACCCCCAGGCACTGGCCCAATGCCGCCACTGGCTGGATGAGAATCTGCCCGATACTCCTCAAATGGATGTGTCGAGTACTGCTGCCGCAGCACAGATGGCCGCTGAGGACGAAACGGTGGCCGCCATTGCCAGCCATGCGGCGGCGCGACAGTACGGTCTGCAGGTTGTGAAGGGGAAGATTGAAGATAATTCCAATAACTTCACCCGGTTTTTGGTGATTGGGCGCAACACTCCAGAACCGAGCGGGCGCGACAAAACCTCGATCATGTTCAGTGTGCGTGATGAGCCCGGCATTCTCTATCGTATGCTTGAGCCGTTCAGCAAGCGTGATATCAACCTGGTGAAGATTGAAAGCCGGCCGATGAAGCAGAAGGCGTGGGAATATATCTTCTATCTCGATCTGGTCGGACACGTCGAAGATGAAAAAATCTCCTCAGCCGTCGAAGAGCTGAGAGATTATTGTCACTTTTTGAAGATTCTCGGCTCTTACCCGATCGCCGGCCCAGGGGAGAAGGAATGAGCACTTTTCATATCGGACGGTTGACTGTGATCGGTGTCGGTCTGATTGGCGGATCTCTTGCGCTGGCTCTTAAATCCGCGGGTTTTGTTGATGAGGTTATCGGCTGCGGGCGTGGTAAGCCGAACCTTGAAACGGCCCTCAAACTTGGGGTCATCGATCGCTATGAGCGCGATCCACAAAAGGCGGCTGAGGGTGCCGATCTGGTCTTTCTTGCTACACCGGTGGGAACCTTGGCTTCGATGGTCGAGACTATTGGTCCTGCGCTTAAGCCAGGAGCGATCATAACTGATGGGGGTAGCGTTAAGGGGGAAGTGTTACGCGCGATCAGCTCCCTCGTCCCGGATGGGGTTTTTTTTGTCGCCGGACATCCGATTGCCGGAACTGAAAAAAGCGGAGCCGAGGCGTCATTTGCTACGCTTTACCAGGGAAAACGTTGCATTCTAACTCCAAATGCACAGACCGACGCGCAGGCGCTGGAGGCGGTCACGGCGATGTGGCAAGCAGCGGGTAGTGAAGTGGTTTGTATGCCGGCAGAAAAGCATGACCGGGTTCTCGCCGCAATCAGTCATCTACCGCATATGGTCGCTTATTCCTTGGTAAATGCAGTCGGCTCTTACGATCATTATGAGGAGAATATTCTCGAATACTCCGCTGGCGGGTTTCGTGATTTTACCCGCATTGCCTCATCTGATCCGACGATGTGGCGGGATATCGCCCTGACAAACCAAAATGCGCTGCTTGAGATGATGGAACAGTTTGAAGCCTTCTTTGCCGAACTTAAGGAAGATGTGCGTAAGGGTGATTCCGAGCGTCTTTATGAATTTTTTGCACGCTCCAAGCAGATGCGTGACGCCATTCTTTGAGTCCTGACCCCCGTCGTGAAAATGAAAGATAATCTCTATGTCTCAATCCGAAATGAGAACCATTGCCCCGAGTCGGGGACTTAAAGGCGAAATTGTCGTTCCCGGTGATAAGTCGATTTCACACCGCGCAATCATGTTCGCTTCATTAGCGGAGGGGAGCAGTTTAATTCGTGGTCTTTTGCGTGGTGAAGACTGCCTATCTACCTTGGCTGCTTTTCAGCAGATGGGCGTCCGGGTTGAGGAGCGCGGCGGTGAACTGCTGATCGAGGGACGAGGTCTCCGCGGTCTACAGGAGCCGGGAGATGTGATCAATTGTGGTAATTCCGGAACGACCATGCGCCTGATGAGCGGGATTCTGGCGGCCCGGCCGTTTTTTTCGGTATTGAGCGGGGATAAGTATCTGCGCCGGCGGCCGATGGCACGTATCATTGAACCGTTACTGGGGATGGGGGCACAGATTATCGGCCGTGAAAATGGGACCAAGGCCCCTTTGGCGATTCAGGGTGGCATGTTGCGCGCGGGAGAATATCACTCGCCGGTAGCCAGTGCTCAGGTGAAGTCAGCGGTGCTTCTGGCCGGGATGCAGGTCGAAGGAGAGACTCGGGTTTTCGAACCCCACCTTTCGCGTGACCACAGTGAGCGGATGCTGCGCTATTTTGGTGTCGATATTCAGTCTTTTGCCGGCGGAGCCTCAGTGTGCGGACCGGCCACTTTGCAGGGACGCGAGGTTGATGTCCCCGGTGATATCTCCTCGGCGGCATTCTTTTTGGTCGCCGCCCTGATTACACCCGGTTCCGAACTGCTGTTGAAGAACGTCGGTGTTAATCCAACGCGGAGTGGAATCATCGATATCTTGCAGCGGATGGGGGGGAGTATCGAGCTTCTGAATCAACGTGAACTGTCAGGTGAGCCGGTTGCCGATTTCCTGGTGCGCCACAGCACCCTGCGCGGGATAGAAATTGGGGGAGAACTGGTGCCGCGGGCGATCGACGAATTCCCGGTTGTCAGCGTCGCAGCTGTTTTCGCTGAAGGGGAGACCCTGATCCGCGATGCCAGGGAGCTGCGGGTCAAGGAGACCGACCGAATCGCTGCTGTTTGCGATACCCTGAGTAAGGTTGGGGGCAAGGTTGAGCCTCTAGAAGATGGCTTGCGAATAATCGGGACTGGCCGTCTGCAGGGTGGGCGGGTTAACTCGTTCGGCGATCACCGTATCGCTATGAGTATGGCGGTCGCCGCTCAAGCCGCTTCGGCAGAAGTGACGATTGAGGATACCGGCTGTACGGCAACATCTTTTCCGAATTTTTGGGAACTTATGGCCGAGGTGAGTGATTGAATACTCTGTTGAAGGATGCTGGTTATCCAAGGCTGATTATCGCGATTGATGGCCCTTCGGGGGCGGGCAAGAGCACCCTGAGCAAGGCGCTTGCCGCTGAGCTCAGCTATACAAACATAGATACCGGTGCCATGTACCGGGCGGTTGCTCTCCTTGCGACTCAACGGCGTATCCCGCTGGATGATGCTCCGGCCTTACAGCATCTTTGTCGTCAGATGCAGCTCGAATTTCGATGTAGCCAGGGTGAAGAGAGGGTACTGCTTAACGGGGAAGATGTCTCAGCCGCGATTCGTGCGCCCGAAGTGAGTTTATTGACCTCTAAGGTCGCCGCCTGTCCGGCAGTCCGCGCGGAGTTGGTGAGGATCCAGCAACAGCTTGGGAGAGAAGGCGGGGTGGTCCTGGAGGGCCGCGATATCGGCACCGTAGTTTTCCCACAAGCAGAGATTAAATTCTTTCTTTCGGCTTCAGCCGAAGAACGGGGTCGCCGGCGCTTTGAAGAGTTACGGACCAAAGGGATGGATGTCGATCTGCAGCAGACGATTGATGAGGTGCGAGCACGTGATACAGCGGACAGCAGCCGAGAACATGCGCCGCTCTGTCGCGCAGCGGATGCCATTGAAATTGATGCAACGGCTTTGAACATAGATCAGGTCCTGGCCGTGATGCTAGGAGTCGTCAAGGAAAAACTGGCGCAAAAGTGAGGGGTTCAAAAAGGAGTTTAGGGTAATGGAGATCCTGATTGCGAAAAGTGCCGGATTTTGTTTTGGCGTGAAGCGTGCCACGCAGATGGCGTTTGATGCCGCTGATAACTACCAGTCCCTGCAATCACTGGGTCCGTTGATCCATTCTCCGCAGATGGTCAAAAAACTTGAAGAACATGGAATCAGGGTCTGTAAAAGGGTCGAAGAGGTAGATGGCGAGGCGATTGTTGTGCGTTCCCATGGAGTTACTGCTGAAGAATTCGCGGCACTTAAAGTCTGTGGTAAGACGATAGTCGATGCCACCTGCCCCTTTGTGACCAAAGCCCAGGAGTATGCTGCAGAACTCAGCCGTGAAGGCTACTTGCTGGTGCTGGTTGGTGATGCTCACCATCCAGAGGTCCAGGGGATCCTGTCCTATGCGGGGGGGGAAGTTGTGATTGTTGCCAGCTCTGCCGAGGCGAACGAAATCCCCAAAAACCGTAAGATCGGTATCATTGCCCAGACTACCCAATCGATAGAAAATTTCCGTGCGATTGTCGGGGTTTGCCTGGAGAAAACCCGCCAACTAAAAATTTTTAATACGATCTGCGACGCAACCTCAGTACGTCAAGAAGAAGCGGTTAATATCGCAGAACAAGTTGATTTGATGTTGGTGGTCGGTGGTTATAATAGTGCCAATACCACGCGCCTTGCCGGACTTTGCCGTGAGAAGGGGACCTTGACCTACCATATTGAGACCGCGGGTGAGATCGATCCCCGTTGGTTTGATGATGTGCAGCGGGTCGGCTTGACCGCCGGGGCGTCAACCCCGCAGTTCCTGATCGATGAAATTGTGGCGAGTCTCCATCATTTTTGAGAGATTGATATATATTACCCGCAACTTTTTCCAGCCCAATTTACGACTAAGATGTTGAAAAATATTACTTTGTTTTTCTTGGGGGCTGTGATAACGTGCGCGTCTCGAAAGAGCCCGCCGTCGAAAGGCGTCGGGAAATACGCAAGGGGGTTTTATCCCAATGGTTGAAGAAAAAGAAATGTTCGAAGAAGACATGGAACAAGAAGTAGGTGAAGATAGCTTTGAGGCGCTGCTCAATGAGTATGAGCAGGGTGGCCTTGAGCTCAAGCGCAACGATGTTGTTGCAGGGACCGTAGTTCAGGTGAATCCTGATTCGGTCGTTGTTGATGTCGGTTACAAGTCGGAAGGTGTGATTCCACTCCGTGAGTTCGCTGACGAAAAAGGCGAAATTAACGTTAAAGTGGGTGATGTCTACGACGTGCTGTTCGGTGGTGGTGAAAGCGACACTGGTATGATTAACCTGTCGAAAGAGAAAGCCGACCGGCAGAAGATCTGGAACTCCCTCGAAGAAGATGCTGTTGTCGAAGGTCGGATCATCAATCGGATCAAGGGTGGCTTGTCGGTCGATATCGGCGTCAATGCTTTCCTGCCCGGCTCTCAAGTCGATCTGCGTCCGGTACGCAATCTCGACAAGGTTATCGGCCAGACCTTTATGTTCAAAATTATCAAGCTGAATAAGCGTCGCGGTAATATCGTGCTGTCGCGTCGTGTTCTGCTTGAAAAAGAGCGTGAGAGTATGCGGAGTGGCACTCTTGAGAACCTGACTGAAGACCAGGTTGTTGAGGGGATTGTCAAGAATCTCACCGATTACGGGGCATTTATTGACCTGGGCGGCATTGATGGCCTGCTGCACATCACCGATATGTCATGGGGTCGCGTCAAGCACCCTTCGGATATTATCGCGGTGGGTGATAAGATCAACGTCAAGGTTCTCAAGTTTGACCGTGAAAAGGAGCGTGTCTCCCTGGGTCTCAAGCAGATTGCTCCAGATCCATGGCTCGACGTGCAGTCCAAGTATCCGGTTGAGACAAGGGTGACCGGCAAGGTTGTCAGCTTGACCGATTACGGTGCATTTATTGAGCTTGAAGAGGGTGTTGAAGGCCTGATTCATGTCTCTGAGATGAGCTGGACCAAGCGGATCAAGCATCCGAACAAGATTCTGAACATTGGTGACGATGTCGAGTCGATCGTTCTTGCCCTTGATACAGAAAATCGTCGTATTTCCCTCGGGCTCAAGCAGATTGAACCGAACCCTTGGGAAGTTATTGGCGAGAAATTCCCGATTGGTACCATTATCGAGGGACAAGTCAAGAACATCACTGACTTCGGCGTATTTGTCGGGGTGGATGAAGGGATTGACGGCCTGGTTCACATCTCGGATCTTTCCTGGACCAAGCGGATTAAGCATCCTTCTGAAGCATTCAAAAAGGGTGATGTTGTCAAGGCCGTTGTCTTGAACATCGACCGTGAGAATGAGCGCTTCTCCTTGGGTCTCAAGCAACTGAACAGTGATCCTTGGAAATCTGTTCCGACCCGCTATGCTCCGGGAACAATCATCAAGGGTGCTGTGACCTCAGTTACCGACTTTGGTGTATTTCTTGAGCTTGAGGAAGGGATTGAAGGCCTGATCCATGTTTCGGAACTGAGTAAGGGAAAAACCGAGGACGCAAAAGAATTCGCCAAAGTTGGTGATATACTTTCTGCTGCCGTTCTTCAGGTTGACAATGTTGATCGTAAAATTGCCCTGTCGATCAAAAACATTGATGTTCAAAAAGAAAAAGCTGAGGTCAACGAATTCCTCGGCGCGCAGAAGACCGCGACATCGAATCTCGGTGATCTGCTTCAGGGCGTCAAGGGTCGTAACGACGACCAAAAAGCCTAAGTTGAAAAATAGTAGTGCCGGGACCCTGCAATAACATGTAGGGTCCCTTTTTTTGGGGACTGTGCAGATGAAAAAACACCCGATATTGCCGGCAACCCTGACGATTGCCGGGATATTTCTGGTCTTTTTACTTTTTGCCGTGTTGCTCGGTAAAACAGGTTCAACGTCTGATCTGGTCTCGATTGGTGAGAAGATAGGGGTCATTGAAGTATATGGTCCGATCGTCTCCTCGGATGATCTAAATAAGAATATTATCGAGTTTCGCG
>JBDNGT010000015.1:0-22259 GCA_041689145.1 Geopsychrobacter sp.
GATCTGACCCCTATGGCTTCCGACCCCTATGGCTTCTGCCTGAATACCCTGCAACACAAGAATGGCCACCCCCATTATTGAGGTGGCCGATTCCATGTCTGATTGATCGGAAGTGAACGATACATGACTAATACCGCGTGGTATGTATCTGATTAACTCAATTTTTGGCACCATTAACGAATCGTTAAACTCTCAAGCCCGCGCCGAATCATACTTTCCCGCCGCCCACGCAATCCCACCTAGTGACATACCATTCAGTGCTTCACCTCGACTGCGGCAAAACCGCCGCCTGCGGTATGTAGATTCGTCACCTGCCCCTGATAGAGACGTGCCGCGATTCCGAGCGCGCGATTCCGCCAGGCATAGAGGCGCAGATCGACCTTGAAAGCGTTCCCTTGCTGATCAGAAACCTGCGAGGGTGGAACCAGATCCTGCACCAGAGTCTGCGCTGGATCGAAATCGGCAAAACGTTTGCGTGACATCCCCTTGCCGAGCAACACGCCCTTGCTGCCGTAGCGGGCGACCGGCTTAAGAACCATTTCTTTTCTCTCCGCCCAAATCTGATCGCTGTCCAAATCCGCCATTAGACGGCTACGCGGCACAAGCTGTTGCAGCAGACGAACCTCTGATTCCTTCAAACCCAGCTCTATCATTTTGTCGGCCTGGCACCAGAGAACCAGACGACGCTTATCCGCCAGCTGTCCATAAACGAAAGGGTTCGGTGACAAACAGATCTTGCGCGCGAGGTAGGCGCTGCGGATATCGGTCATAGCCGCTTCTTCGAGATAAAAATCGCAATGACGATTATAGATCATGTCGACCGGCTTGCCGGCAAGACTCAACCCGCATTCATCGACCACCAGTTCGGACGGGTCAGCAATCTGCACCTCAACCCCGGCGGCCGAGAGCCAGGCGGCGAAGCACTTCATCTCCGGGTATAGGGGTTGCTGGGCGGGATTTTCATCGATGATCACGAGCGTACGCAACGGCCTGTCTCCCCCTGAAAAATCCTGCCATTCGCGCGCGAACATCAGCTTCAGGCGACGCGCTAACGACGGAGTCAAGCGCGGTTCTCCAAAACAGGCGCGCAATCCCAGAGCGGCACCACCGGCATTGGTGTTGATCTCAATCAAACGCGGTCCTTCATTCGTCAAGTGAAAATCGTAGCCCATCATGACCCCCGAGTTGCCTGGGATAAACCGGGCAGACTCCGGCAATTCCGGGCCGATGAGCCGCTGGTAGGCCGCGTTTTCCTGCAGCTTCCAGCTCAGCCGCAACAGGGCAAGCATCTGCTGCAGATCTTGTTTCTTCAAGGTTACCCGCAAAGGGCTGATCGGCAGGTTATTCATAATCAAAAGGAGTTGATCCGGCGGATAAACGCCTGCAATAGGCCGTAGCTGCGCCGATTAAACTCCATCGACAAGCGCGGCAGCTGATCAAGATCGGGCTGATCGACCTCTTCGGGCAGGGCGCTGGTCAAATGCAGGCTACCACCGGGCTCGATGATTTCGCTGAATTCATCACCCAAGATCCTGAGGTGTTCGGCGTCGAGAGGATGATTGAGCCGGATCACCAGTTTGTTTTTAACAAAACGCATGCTGTGATAGTTGCGGTAGAAATTATCGATCAGCGCCACCGCCTCTGCCGGATCGCTGGTAATGGTAAAGAGGCTGAAATCTTCACCACTGATCAGGCCGTGGGTCAGGAGCGGGTCGCGCACAAAATCCAGGAACTTGTCCCAGTAACCGCCATTATCATCATCGATCATCACCAGCGGGATCGGTGGGTTTTTGCCAGTCTGGATCAGAGTCATGCTCTCCATCCCTTCGTCCAGCGTGCCGAAGCCACCGGGGAAAAGGACCACGGCATCCGCCTCTTTGATAAATGCAATCTTGCGGTTGAAGAAGTACTTATAGTTGATCACCTTGTCGCTACCACGCATCACCATATTGGTGTTCTGTTCGAACGGCAGATTAATATTGACCGCAAAGGAGTTTTCCGCACCGGCGCCTTCGTTGCCGGCCAGCATGATCCCGGGACCACCACCGGTGATCACCATGTAGCCCCGTTCTGCCAGCATGCGCGAAAAACTGACGCACTTCTTATAGATCGGGGTATCGGGTGAGATCCGGGCGCTGCCGAAGATACTGACCTTTCGGCGGTGGCGATAGGGCGCAAAGACCTTGTTGGTGAAACGCATCTCCTTCAAAGTCGTGCACATCAGTTTCTGGTCAGCCAGATAGTCATTCTCCTGCCCGGACTTGAGCGCCCCCAGGATCATCTGACGGATCATTTCGGGGTGATGAACCCCGACCCTGCCCATTAATTCATCAATCAGACGGTCGATCTCGCCATTACTACGATCAAAATGCAGGTCCATCAGTTAACTCCGATAAAAAGGTGTTCAAGCGCCATTGAATCCGTCCCTGAAAAAGAAGGCAGCACCACAACAACTGTGATACTGCCGAAAAAAAGTGGTTGAAGAAGACCGTAAGCCGGGTTTTGTTCCCTGCCGCAGTTACCCGCCGGCAGGGTGACGATCATTCATCTAGGGTCGCCGTTGCCGACGACCTCAAGCAACCAACCCGGGAACTTCGGACGGACCGCCCTCAAACGTTCCTCTATTTGGTCTTGCTCCGGATGGGGTTTACCTGGCCTCCGACGTCACCGCCAGAGCCGGTGAGCTCTTACCTCACCCTTTCACCCTTACTCCACCTGTGTGCGCGCGTCGAAACGAGCGCGGGGAAGCGGTCTTCTCTCTGTGGCACTGGCCCTAGGGTTGCCCCCGGTCCCCGTTAGGGACCATCCTATCCTGCGGAGCCCGGACTTTCCTCCCGTCTGTCAAAGAGACAGACCGGCGATCATCTGTTCTTCTCCAACCACAAAAAAACAAACGGACTATGCGCGATCCATAAAAAGCAGACGGTTACATTGCGGACAGCTCTGCAGCTCGGTACCGCGATGCAAACGGTTATACTGCTGCGGTGGAAGTTGGATATTGCAGCCAAGGCAGGTGCCATCGACGACGCGAGCAACAGCTAAGCCACCACGACGGGAGAAAATTCGCTGATATTTACTCAACAAAGATTTGGGCAGATCCTTGGCTAAACTGTCACGGGTCGCTTGCCGTGCGACGCAGGTTGCATCGCTCTCGGCGAGAATCTTATCGACCTCAGCCTGACGCGCCGCACCCATTTCAGAGATGGCTCCAAGCTCAACCTGCTTCTCTTCAAGGTCGGCCATGATTTCAACAAGTTCAGTCTCTTTCAAGCTGATCTTTGCTTGGGTATCGAGACTCGCCTTCTTGGCCATATCGATCTCTTTGAGAACAGCGACATACTCTTTCTGCGTCTGAATTTCTGGCAGACGAGCCTCAACCTTTGCGATCTGGTCCCGTTCCCCGAGCATTTCCCGCTGCAGCTGAGCATCCTCTTTCTGCAGATCTTCAAGCTGGACAGTCAGTTCATCGACCATCCCCTGAACCCGGTCTTTCTCGGCAAAGAGGACTTGAAGCTCACCTTCATACTTCACGCGGACCGTTGCGAGTTCGGCTAGTTCCTGATCGACTTCCTGCAGTTCTCTAAGAAGGTTCATCTTTTCGTGCACATTTTCCTCCGTCTGTTGCAAACATTGTAGGTCTGTCGGTGATTAGATCCAACGAAAAGGATCCTCCTCACCGGTCATTTCTATAAATTCAAGCTGCCACTGCCGTTCAGTCGCAGCCCGTTTAAGTTGTGCAGTCATCTGCTCTACCATCAGAATCTCGGTGCTGAAATGTCCAGCATCGATCAAGACCAACCCTTCGGCCCTGGCGCGCTGAGCATCATGATATTTCACATCGCCGGTGATGAGACAGTCCGCTCCCTGGCGCAGGGCGTCTGAAATTAACGAAGCACCGCTGCCGCCACAGACCGCGACCTTCCTGATCAGCCCCTTGCACTCTCCGGCGACTCTTAACTGCTTCAGGCCGAGGTTCTGTTTGACCTGAGCCAAGAGTTCAGGCAGCTCAAGCGGCGCAGTAAGCAGGCCTATCCGACCCAGTCCAACATCGGTCCGTTGATTGGCCAGGGGGTAGAGATCGAAAGCGACTTCCTCATAGGGGTGGGCCTTGAGCAGTTTTGCGACAATTTTGCCGGACAGCGCTGCAGGGATAACGGTTTCAAGCCTCAGCTCTTCAACCCTCTCTTCGGCTCCGGGTGTGCCGATAAAGGGCGTGGTTTCAGTGCCACAACGGAAACCGCCCTGGCCCGGGCTCTGAAATGATACGCGATCGTAATTGCCGATTTCACCGGCCCCAGCGTTGAACAGGGCGTCTTTGACGGCTTCCTCATGCCCACGCGGCACGAAGACCACGAGCTTGAGCAGGTTGTCGGTTGATTGCTCGAGAGGTGTCGTCTGTTGCAGCCCAAGCCGCACCGCCAGCCAATCATTCAACCCATTCTTGGCCCGGTCCAGATTGGTATGAGCGCTGATGACTGCAATCCCTTGGCGCATCGCACGAAAAATAGCACGACCGGCCTCATCAACCGGGGTGATCCTTTTTAGTGGACGATAGATCAACGGGTGGTGAGAGATTACCAGTTGAGCGCCCAACTCCTCGGCACGAATGATCGACCGTTCTTCGGCATCAAGACAGACCAGAACCCGCTCGACACTGGCCGTTGAATCGCCTAATTGCAGTCCGACGTTGTCCCAGTCTTCGGCCAACGCCTGAGGATACAGGGTATTAATCAAGCCGCCAACATCCTGAACCCTTACAGTTTTATGCTTTGCCATTTAAGGTCTCTGCCGAAAAAAGAAAGAGTGCAACGGTTTCCCGATGCACTCTTCTAGGTTAAATCTGGTTTTCCCCCTCAGCAATCTGAGCCGCCTTTTTTTGCTGGGCTGCAATCCTGATCGAATTACGTAGCCGCTCACTTGTCAATTTTATTATCAAACTGTTTTCACCTGCATCAGTAACGACCTACGGCCGAGGAGAAAACTGGTGGGCCCACCAGGACTCGAACCTGGGACCAGCCGGTTATGAGCCGGCGGCTCTAACCAACTGAGCTATAGGCCCGCAAAAACGACAAGTGGTAATACTAGGCAAAGTCACTTCACCCTGTCAAGATTTTTCGCTACCTGCTCTCGTCGGTCTGTACAAAACCCTTCAGCCGTTTCGCGCGACTCGGGTGACGTAATTTGCGCAACGCCTTGGCTTCGATCTGGCGAATCCGCTCACGCGTGACGTTGAAATCCTGGCCGACTTCCTCGAGGGTGTGATCCGATTTCTCACCGATCCCGAAGCGCATCCGCAAGACTTTCTCTTCACGCGGGGTCAAAGAGGCCAATACGCGCGAGGTTTGATCAGAGAGATTCCCCTTGATGACCGCCTCCAGGGGGGAGACGACCCCTTTATCTTCGATAAAATCACCCAGTGAAGAGTCTTCTTCCTCGCCGATCGGGGTTTCAAGACTGATCGGTTCTTTAGCAATCTTCAGCACCCGACGTACTTTTTCAAGCGGCAGATCCATCCGCTCGGCAATCTCTTCGGGGATCGGCTCGCGGCCCAGCTCCTGCACCAGTTGGCGGGTGGTACGGATCAACTTGTTGATCGTCTCAATCATATGCACCGGAATGCGAATCGTCCTGGCCTGATCAGCAATCGCGCGGGTAATTGCCTGCCTGATCCACCAGGTGGCATAAGTCGAAAACTTGTAGCCGCGCTGATACTCAAACTTATCGACGGCCTTCATCAGGCCGATATTGCCTTCCTGAATCAGGTCGAGAAACTGCAGACCACGGTTGGTGTATTTTTTAGCGATCGACACGACCAGCCGCAGGTTGGCTTCAACCAGTTCGGACTTGGCCTTTTTGGCCAACCATTCCCCTTTATGCACCTCTTTGAGATACTCGACCAGATCTCCCGGCTCAAAGCCCGACTCATCTTTGACCTTCTTGAACTTGCGCTTTGCGGCCTTCAGACGCTTTTCAACCGTCAACAGGGTATCGCCGGATACATTCAACTCCTCGGCGACGGCGCAGGCATCTTCTTCGCTCTTACGCATCTTGCGCAACAGACTGCGCAGCTCATCGTAGGGACGATCCAGTTCCTGCTCGCAGGCCGCAATTTCAAGGTGGCCCTTCTTGACCTGCAGGCCCATCCCCTTGAGCCGGTCGACGATCTTGGCAACCTGAAAATCCTTGAGACGGATCTGATGCAAATACATCGTCATCTCCACATACAGCTTGCCGCGCTCCTTTTCAAGCTTGGCCCGCGTCCGTACCGGAGGTTCAACCGCTAACTCCTCCTGCAGTTCATTCAGGCGCGCTTCAATTGGCCGCAGGACTTCAAGCATCGCGAGCAGACGGGTGCGTTGCTTACCCTCCGCTGCGTCCCCTTCTTCTTCATCATACTCACGGGTAATCTCAGAAACACCGATGGTCCCTTTTTCTAGACGATTCATCAGAGTCATGACCTCGTGAAAGGCCACGGGGGTGCGCATGACCACCTTGGTGACCTGGGTCTCACCATCCTCAATCCGCTTGGCAATAACAACTTCACCTTCACGGGTTAAAAGCGCAACCTGACCCATTTCGCGCAGATACATCCGCACCGGATCACTGGTACGCCCAAGCGTTCCAGCCTCAAGCTCGACATCATCTTCGTCTCCATCATCGCCGTCCGAATCGCCCTTGACCGGCGCCTTGGCCTCGGATTCAACAATTTCGATATCCATGTCACCGAACATGGCCATGATATCGTCAAGTTGCTCCGATGAGACCATATCGGAGGGCAGGACGTCATTGACCTCATCATAGGTCAAAAAGCCCTTTTCTTTTCCCAGCTCGATAAGTTGCTGAACTTCTTCTGGATTTGCTTTCTTTGCCATGTTGTCTCTCTTCTCCCGGTCTCCGTCTCAACGGACATATCGTTCAGAGCAAACCACCACCATAGTTTAACCATTTCTACCGAAGTGTAAACTCTCGGCCGAAAAAAATTAACCACCAATTAACTCAACTATTACTTTTCATCTGTTGCCGCCGGTGCCGATCCGCCGCTTTTCGCTGGTAAGATTCCAGCATTTTCTGGCCCGCTCCAGCATACTCTGCAGGGTCATACGTTAGTGGCTGCGGGAGTTGATCCAAAAAATCGGGCTGTTGCTGCAGCCTGGTTAGCTCCTGCCCTGCAGCGACATCCTGCAGTCGATTCACCAGTTCCTCTGCCAGGTGACGGGCGAGGGGTTCAAAAAAGAAGGTCTCAACCCCCTGTACAACAACCTGCTGCCGCACTTCGGTTTCGAAAATAATCAGTTTAAGCAGCTTGGTATCCGCCGGGGTCAACTGTTTGACAGATCGCGCCTTCGGCAATACCGGAACCGCCATCATAGACGATTCCGACGAGGACATTAGCCGCATCGACTCTGACGGCGATTCTGTGCTGGAGCCCTGCACCGGAGAAGAGACATTGCGCATCCGCGCGCTGCGCTCCTGCTGTGTCTTTCGGATCTGCTCTAACTGCCGGCGCAATAGATCGACCTCGATCTGGGTACGACGCGCCAAATCCTTGAGCGAGAGATCGAGCTCCATCGGATTTGGCAGCAACACCAGCTTCTCAAGCACCTGCTGTGCGGCGCGCGACACCCCTGAGGCACCCGTTGATGCAGCAGCCAACTGATCCTGCATATAGAGTTCAATCACCGGCCGGGCCGCTTTCAGTTTCTCGGCAAAAGCCTCCTTCCCCCTTTTTTGCAAAAAGGAATCCGGATCCTCACCAGCTTCGAGCTCAACCACTGCCGTCTCCAAGCCGCTGGGCAGAAGCAGGTCCATCGATTTGAAGGTCGCGCTCCGCCCGGCGTTGTCATTATCAAACAGCAGCAGTGCGCGCTTGGCAAAGCGCTTGATCAGTTGAGCATGCTCAGCTGTCAATGCGGTCCCACAGGTCGCGACTGCGTTGGCGACACCAGCCCGAACCAACGCCAATTGATCAAAATAACCCTCAACCAAAATCACCTCGGAAGCCTGCCGAATCGCCTGCCGCGCACCGTAAAGTCCAAAGAGAATTTGCCCCTTGTGGTAAATTGGCGATTCCGGTGAATTGATATATTTCGGTTTCCCATCCCCCAGGATTCGGCCGCCGAAGGCCACAATTCGACCACTCAAATCGTGAATCGGAAAGATCAGACGGCCACGAAACAGATCATAGTCGCCCTCCTTCTTGTCACGACTGCGAATCAACCCCAGGGTGCGTGCTTCAGCGAGATCGATACCTTGCTGACGCAGATAATTGGTCAATACGTCCCAGCTGTCGGAGGCATAGCCGAGCTGGTATTCGGCAGCACTGGTACGTCCATATCCGCGCTTGTTCAAATACTGCCGACAGCCTTCGGCTCCGGGAGAGTCGAGCAGCTGACGATGGAAAAACTCAGCCGCAACGGCGTTGACGCGCTGCAGGTTTTCACGTTCCTGACGGCGGCGATCTTCTTCCAGCGAGAGCTTCCGCTCTGCGACATCGATCCCCATTTCACCAGCGATTCGTTGTGCGGCCTCAGGAAAGTTCAGCCCTTCGATGCGCATCAAAAACTCGAAAACATCTCCCCCGACCCCGCAACCAAAACACTTAAAGATCTGCCGTCCGGAATTAACACTGAACGAAGGCGACTTTTCCGTATGAAAGGGGCAGAGCCCGACATAGTTGGCCCCTGAACGCTTCAGCTGCACATAACGTGATACCAGCTCGTAAATATCGAACCCGTCGCGCATCTGCTGAATCTTGTCGTCCGGAATACTCCCTATCATTCAATTTCCCAATTCGGCGACGGTAATGTTCTCTCCCCCCTGCTCAGCGGCTCCAGCATAAAATGCTGTCACGCAACGCTGACCCACCAGGAACTCGCGAACCGCTTTGCGCAGCGCCCCGGTTCCGCTCCCATGCACAATCTCTATCTGATCAAGGTTGGCAAGAAGCGCATCATCCAGAAAACGCTCCAACTGCTGCAGGGCTGACTCGATCCGCTGACCGACCAACACCAGCCGCATCGTCTGTGCTTGCGGCGCAGCGGGCCGACGGATCTGCGCTCCTTTATTGGCCCCGCGCTCGGCAAAGCGACGTGGCTCAAACGCTTCAAGCTGGAGCAACGCCTGGCGCATCCGCTTGCCACCAATCTGCAGTTCGGCCTCGTCCCCCTGGATCCGTTTGACCTCGGCGGTGACACCGAGGAGGAGGACGCGGACAAGTTCACCCGCGACAAGCGGCTGGTCTGTGTTACGCCTCGCCCTGCCCTGCACGCGAAAGGGCTTAAGTTTCTGCCGCACCTCATCAAGCTGTGCGGCCAGCGCGACCTGTCCCTTGGCACCCGAATCGCCACCGGCATCAGCCTGGCGGCGTAAGCTGCGCAATTGACGGGTCGTGTCAGCAATCAAGCCCTCGGCCTGCTGCACGGCCTGCGCGTAAATCTGGGCTTTCTGCGCTTGTAACCTCTGCAGCTGCTCGCGGCGCAGCTGCCACAAGCGCTGGGCGTTTTGGCGTTCCAGCTCAACCTGTTGCCGCAGGAGATCGAGTTCCTGCCGGCGACGGTTGAGACTGAGCAAAAGCTCGTTCCCCTCCTGCGGTTGTTCACCGAGCAGTTGCTGCGCCCGGCTTAACAACTGCGCCGGCATGCCGAGTCGACTCGCGGTTGCCATCGCACTGCTGGCACCCGGAATGCCGTAATTCAGCCGATACTGCGGCATGAGGGTCTCGGCATCGATCTCAACTGCCGCATTCTCAACCCCGTCGGTCTCGGCGGCCCAGGCTTTGAGTTGCCCGAGATGGGTCGTCAAAACCGTATGAGCTCCGGCCTGCTGGAGCATCTCGAGGGCAGATATAACCAGCGCAGCGCCCTCCGCAGGGTCGGTGCCGGTTCCCGCTTCATCAAGCAGGACCAGGGCATTTTCGCCCGCCTGTTCCAGAATCTGCTTCAGACGGCTCAAGTGCCCGGAGAAGGTCGAGAGATGTTCTGAAATACTCTGCTGATCGCCGATATCGACGAACAGCTTTTCAAACAGGCAAAGCCGACTCCCCTCGGCACAAGGAATCGGCAGACCGGCCCGTACCATCACAAGTAACAGGCCGAAACTTTTCAACGCCACCGACTTACCGCCGGTATTGGGGCCGCTGATCACCAGGGTGCGTGACGGCGGCAACAGACACAGGTCGGTCGGAATGGCCTGCGTGAGGTCAATCTCGCCCCCATCACCAACCATCAGTAAGGGGTGACGGGCTGAACGCAGCTCGATCAACGGCTCACTGACCAGTTGCGGCACGCGGCCTTCATACGCCTGGGCGAAACGCGCAGCCGCAAACCGCAGATCGAGGCGCGCCAGCAGCGCTTCATTCTGCGTCAATTCGAAGCGGTGCTGCCGAACCAGATCGGTGAGCTGCAGCAAAATGCGCCGCTCTTCACGCTTCTCTTCCTGCAATAACTTCTGCAGACGGCCATTGGCAGCCAAGACCAGTTCCGGCTCAAGGTAGAGCGTCTGCCCGCTGGCCGATTCATCGTGAACCAAGCCCTTGATCTGACCGCGGTAGTCGGTCTTGAGCGGGACGACATAGCGGCCATTGCGCACGGTGATCAACTGTTCCTGAAAACAGCTGGAACTGCCCGGCGCTGCCAGCAACTTTTCAAGTTGCTGCTTGATTCGACCGCGCAACTGCCGTTGTTCGCGGCGGATATCTCCCAGTTCAAAGGAGGCGCTGTCTAATATCTCACCGCGCGCGCCGATTGATTCCTGCAGCCGGCGCAGCAACGAAGCCAAGGGGGCCAGCATGGCACAGAGCTCGGCCAGCCGGGACCGTTCATCCAGCGGATCGGCCCAACCGCGGCAACGTCCTGCGGCATCCACGGCCGCACTGACATCTTGCAGCTGTTCGGCGGCGAGCAGGCTTCCCGCTACGGCTGAACGCTCCAGAATTATCGTTAATTGCTGGTTGTCGGCCAGCGGCGGTCTCCCCAGAGAGAGCAGCGCCTGCGCCTCGACAACCTCATCCAGGGCCAGAGCGACGGTCTCCTGCCCGGCTAAAGGCAGTAACTGTTCGGCCAAAATCCGGCCCGGCAGCGAGTCGGTGCGTGCCGCCAGCAGAACGCGGACCGCGTCAAACTCGAGACGGGCAATAGTGCTGGTTGAGATCTCCATCATCGGCTCAATTCAGCGCCAGATCCTTACTGCTGGAAAATATCGTTTCTCCCAAGTGACTGAACGGCGAGGCAAGCTCAGCCTGCCTGAGTTGCTGATTAAAATCACCCGGCAGGTCCGCCGATCCTAGGGCAAACAGAATCAACGACAGCAAAACCACCCCCTGTGCCAGCCCGAAGATCGCACCGAGGATCCGGTTCACCCCGGTCATCAGGGTCAGGGTCGCAAAACGATTGAGCAGATACCCAAGCGCGCCAAACACCAGAACGGTCAATAAAAACACCAACAAAAAGCTGATCGTTACACAGAGCTGTGACGGCCAGTGAAACATGCCGACAAACCATTGGGACAGGGGGACGTGGAGATAGAAGGCGAGCAGGCCGCCACCGACCAGGCCCAACAAACTACACACCTCGCGTAACAGACCCCGCAGTACCCCCTTGAGCAGGAAAATGCCGAGAATCACCAAGATCAGGATATCGACCAGTCCCACTTATTTATTCTCCATCTTCAGGGAATTGCAATATTTCAATGAATCCTTGCGACAGACGAGATGCTCGAAAGCAGATTTAAGACAATTTTACCAGCGAAGAGGAGAACTTATTTGCCACCAATTGGCGCCAAACGGCGACAATCATCCTGATTCTCCTTTAGATTGAACAGCTCGCCTGCCGCGAAACACAGGGCATCTAACCAGCTGCCGTCTTTATCCCTAGAGCAGTTCCTTAACCAGCTGATTCACCAGCTTGCCATTGGCACAGCCACGCGTTTTAGCCATAACCAACCCCATAACTTTCCCCATATCCCTGGGCGAGGTCGCACCCACCTCGGCAATCACCGCGGAGATGATGGCGCATAGCTCAGACTCGCCGAGCTGCACGGGGAGATACGCCAGCAGAATCTCGAACTCAGCGTCCTCTTTGGCCGCCAGTTCAGGCCGATCGTTTTCGCGATACATCAGTGCCGCCTCACGGCGCTGTTTGCTCTGGGTGGTAACAACTCCGACGACAGCTTCATCATCGAGGCTTTTGCCCAGCTCAATTTCCTTGTTCTTTATTGCGCTGCGAAGTTGGCGTATGGTGGACAGACGCAGGGTATCTTTCGCGCGCATCGCGTCTTTCATGTCATTGGTTAATTGGTCCTGAAGACTCATGGAAACCTCTTCGGCAGGAAGAAGAAGATGGGAGCGAGGCACCCCAAAAATTGGCGCACCAGATTTTAAACGAATTTGGCAGTATATGTATCTAAATGCCCAATGGCAAGGAGAATTTTTGCGCTTCGGTAATAAGTAACTATTGAGTGCCAGCACAACACAGACACTTCTTTAGTGCCAGGGAGATTCCATCAACGGAGAGTCCTTTTGACTCGCAGCCAAAAAAAAGATTAACAATACATCAGAAATACCTTGCATAAGCATTACTCTCTGCTAATCTTAACTATGCTACTCACGGTCTGCATGTTGCCTAAAAAGAGGACCATCAGACGGTCAGCAACCAATTGTTCCGGCGGTCTCCTAACAAAAGCAGAGTGATTTGTATGCGACCTTTAAGCCTCAAAGTCAGAATGTCGCTCTCGGTCATGGCTCTCGTCCTTATCATTATGACAGGCGTGGGCGGACTGACTCTGCATTATTATGCGCGCTCTTTCCGCCAGCTGATTGCCAGCCAGCAATCGACCCTGCTCACACAGATGGCTGAGCATATTGACGCTCAACTAACTGCAGCCGGCGACCTGATTGTTACCACGGCGAATCATTTCCCCCTTGACGATTTAAAAGACGCCGACCTCACCCAAACCTACCTGGACAAGCAACTTGGTCTCGGCACCACCACCCTCTTTGACAACGGCATCTTCGTTTTCACGGCGGACGGGCTGATGCTGGCAGAGCACCCCTTCAAACCGCAAAGGCGCGGGCGCGACTACTCTTTTCGCAAGTATTTCCAAGACACTCTGCGCTCCGGGCAGCCACAGATCTCAGATCCCTATATTTCGAGCCAGAGCCACAAACACCCGGCGGTCAATTTCACGGCGCCCATCCGTAATGGCGCGGGCCAAATCCTCGCGGTCATTGCCGGCAGCGTTGATCTCACGCGTAAAAACTTCCTCGGCGGGCTGAGCGATGTTCATGTCGGCAAAACCGGCTATCTCTACCTTTACAATACCGACCGTCTGATGATCATGCACCCCAATCCGCTGCGCATCATGAAAAAGGACGTGCCGCTCGGCGCGAATGTCGCGTTCGACCGCGCGATCGAGGGGTTTGAAGGGACGGAGGAAACCGTCAACTCTCGCGGTCTGCACACCCTGGCGACCTTCAAGCAGCTGAACAGCAAGCGCTGGATCCTGGCGGCCAACTATCCAACCGAAGAAGCCTTTCATCCGATCAAGGAGATGCGGCGACTCTTCCTTATTGGCCTCGTCATGGTCCTGCTGTTTGCCAGTGCAGTGACCTGGGTCGTGACGCGCATCCTCCTGACGCCACTAGCCAGGTTGACCGAGCATGTGGCAGGATTTTCCAGTGACCTCGTAGGGAAGAGCGCTAATGGCAGGCGGCAGAGGGATGAAATAGGCACCCTGGCCCTGACCTTTGATCGGTTGATGACTGAAGTGACCGCGCAGCACCAAACGGCGGACAACCGCCTGGCCTTTTTGCAGGGGATCATGGACACCATCCCCCACCCGACCTACTACAACGATCTCGAAGGCCACTTTCTCGGCTGTAATACGGCCATGCAAACCCTCTGTGGCAAGCCGCTCGCCCAGATTGTCGGCACAACCATCTACGACCATCTTCCACCCGGGGCGGCGCAGCAGCTCATCAATGGCGACAGCGCCCTGGCTGCAGGGGCTAAGGTGATGAAGCACGAAGTCAACATAACCCTGAGCAACGGCGAGAGCCGCTGTTTTTTGGCCTATAAAGATCTGTTGCGCGATGGTCAGGGTGCCCCTCAGGGAGTGGTCTGCTCGCTGGTCGATATCAACGAACTCAAGGCGATCGAAACGGCCCTGGCTGGTGAACGTCAATTCACCCTCAATCTGCTGCAATATTCGGCAACCCCCTGTTTTGTCCTAGGCTTGAACCACAAAATCTTAATCTGGACTCGCGCCCTCGAGGAGCTGAGCGGCACCAAAGGCTGCGACCTGGTTGGGACGGACCTGCACTGGCAGGCCTTCTATCCAGCAAAACGACCCTGCCTGGCGGACATCGTCCTGGATAGTGACTATGACGCAGCCATCGAGCTCTATCCTGTATTGGCCGACTCACCATTGATCAAAGACAGTATCCAATCTGAGAGTTGGCTCAAACTACACAACGGCAAAACGAAATACCTGAGCTTTGACGCAGCATCGATCTATGACCAGCAGGGCAAATTGGTCGCCGTGATCGAAACCCTACATGACTTAACCAACCTGAAACATGTTGAGGAGGCTTTGCACGAAACACAGAAGAGCTACCAAACGCTGGTCGACAGCTCACCCGATGCCATTCTGGTGCATCGCCAGGGTGCTATTTTGTACGCCAACCAGGCAGCGATCAAACTTTTTCGCGCTACCGATAAGCAGACGCTCACCAAACGAACCCTCAGCCAACTGCTCCACCCCGATTGCCACGAAATTGCGTTCAAGCGGATTGATGAAGTCGAAGAACTGCGGCACGAACAACTCCACAATGAAGAAACAATCGTCTGTTGTGACGACCAACTCCTGAACGTCGAGGTCGGATTGTCACCAACCTACTATGCCGGGGGTGGGGCTGTGCAGTCCGTCTTGCGCGACATCACGCTGCGCAAGGCCGAACAGGAACGGATCTGGCAGCAGGCCAACTTCGACAATCTAACCGGGCTGCCGAACCGCAACCTCTTCATGGATCGACTGAAGCAGGCCTTAGGCCGCTGCGACCGCGAGGGTCATCTGGCCGGCCTGATGTTTATCGATCTCGACCACTTCAAGGAGATCAACGACACCCTGGGGCACGACAACGGCGACGAACTCCTGCGCCAGGTAGCCAGACGTATGACTGACTGCTTGCGTCAGACCGACACGGTGGCCCGGCTGGGGGGCGATGAATTCACCGTCATTCTGCCGATCTTGAGCAGCCTCAATGAGGTGGGCCTTGCGGCAGAACGTTTACTCAAGGCGCTAAAAGAGCCTTTCGCGCTCCCCGATGGCATCGGCCGGATCTCATGCTCGATCGGCGGGGCAATCTACCCACGCGATGGCAAGAGTATCGACGACCTGATGTACGTCGCCGATGCCTCGATGTATCAAGTCAAACAGACAGGCCGCAACGGTTACTTCGCCCCCCCTCTCGAATAATCTTCGCGATTCTCGCCGGCGCAAGGTGATCAATTCACCGTACTCGACCACCATCACTTAAACGACAACGTCCCAACCTGGGCTGCAGGTTGGGACGTTGTAAATTTATTGACTGCGGTTGCTCGCACCCGCATCGTTGCAGGCCTAAAGTCAGGGTTGGCGTTGCTCGACCTTGTCACAGATATAGGTCCCAATCGGCAAAGCCGAAGTGGCTGCAGGGGATGGAGCATTGCAGACATGCAGACTGCGCGGGCTTTCGGCAAACAGAAAATCATGTACCAGACTGCCATCGGCCATCACCGCCTGAGCGCGGATTCCAGCCGGATAAGGGCGCAGGTCAGTTAAGGCCAGCTGCGGGCAGTATTTGCGCACCAACTCCAGATAGCCCCGTTTCCACAGAGAATTCTTCATTTCACTTAAGCCCGAACGCAGGTTGTGCCGCATCACCTTCCAGAATCCGGGGTAGGTCAGGTTGTCCAGGCTGTCACGCAGCGAGAAATTGATCCGGCCGTAGCCTTCACGCTTCCAGCCGACGACCGCGTTCGGTCCGACGGTCACACTGCCATCGATCATGCGGGTGAGGTGCACCCCAAGAAATGGCAGATCGGGGTCAGGGATCGGGTAGATCAGATGGGAAACGATCTGGTTGTAGGCTTGCGGCAGCTGATAATACTCGCCACGGAAAGGCACGATGCGGAAATCAGCCGCGATCCCGAGCATAGCCAGAATTCGATCGGCCATCAGGCCGGCGCAACTGACTAGAAACCTGCCCCTGATCCGCTCAGCACCACAGCTGACCTCGATGGCAGAATCCTCCTCGCGCAGACCGGTAATCCGGGCCGAGTAGCGTACATCTCCGCCCAGCTCCATAAATTCTTGCAGCAAGGTCAGCGTAACCTGCCGATAATCAACGATCCCGGTTGCTGGCACCAGGAGTGCTGCCAGACCGACAATATTCGGCTCGACTCCCTTCAGCTGAGCCGCGCTGAGCGGCTTAACCTCAAGCTCATTTTGCGCGCAGCGCTCGGCGAGAACCGCCATCCGCTCGACCTCAAGCGGGGTAGTTGCGACCAACAGCTTGCCGCAACGCTGGTAGGGGATCTTATGACTCTCGCAGAAGGCAAAGGTCGCCGCTGCGCCCTCGCGGCAAAACTTGGATTTAAGGCTACCCGGTGCGTAGTAGACGCCGGCGTGGATCACGCCGCTGTTATGACCGGTCTGATGACAGGCGGGACTGGCTTCTTTCTCAAGCAATAGAATGCGCGCCGCAGGCGAGCGCTGCTTAAGCTGCAGGGCCGTCGAGGCGCCGACAATGCCGCCGCCGATGATCAGGTAATCGTAGACGACAGGCTCAATCATTAATGAGATCTCCGCTCGGCCCAATTAAATAATCACGCCGCAATTGATGAATCGCTTCGGGCTCACCGATGATCGTCATGCGATCAAGCTCCTGAAGCAGGGTATTGGAGCGTGGCACCATCATTTCATCTCCACGCCGCAGCAGGGCAACCAAGCTCCCCTCGGGAAGCTTGATCTCGGCCAGGCTGCGGCCGATCAGCTGGGCGGTTGGCTCCTCGGCCCTAAGCACCAACGAAAGACGGTTCTCATCACGCAGCAGCAGCTCCTTGATCTCTTGCTCATTACTGGTGCGCTGCCAGATCTCGGCAAAATCTTCCTGCTCAACCAACCCGGCAATCTGTGCCAGCAGGCGCAGATGCAGGGCCGGATTGTCTTCGGGGCTGATCAAAAAGAAGACCGCCTGCACCAGTTGAGTCGTGTGTTTCCCGGGATGAAGGGGGTGCGGCACGTCGATCTTCAAGCCGCGCGGTGCGCGTACAATCGCCAAGAGCGCATGCTCTATCCCCGCGGTCCGAAAATGCGGCAGGGCCACTCCGCGGGCCACCGGCGTGGCCCCGACCCGGGTTCCTTCAAGAAACTGCTCGCCGATCTCATTGGGGAAATGACCCAGACGCTCAGCGAACCAACCCGACACAACCTCAACCGCCTCTTCGAAGGTTGTCCGTTCCCCCAGGGTGACGACATGACTGCCGGCGACGATCTGGTCGAAAGGATCTTTCTGCCGCAACCCCTTCTCTTTCATAATTTCACGCAGTTCATAATCGAGCCCCTGCTGACTGAGGCGTCCGAGCCGGGCGAATATATGGAAGATCGCGCCAGTCCGTTTCACCTTGAGGCGGGCGTAGCTGCGATACCAGAGCGTGCCGACAAAGATCAGGCCAAAGGAAAAGAGGGTGGGCAACCAGCCCATCTCAACGATAAACCAGAGCGGGGCGAAGATGCCGATCAGTTGCATCCAGGGGTAAAAAGGGGAACGGTAACCCGGATCATAGCTGTCGAGGCCGCTCTCGCGCATGACGATGACGGTGAAACAGATCAGCGCGAACATCAGCAACTGAAAGGCGCTGGCCAGCTTGGCGATGCGCAGCGGATCGAGAAACAGCAGGATCAGCACGATACTACCGACCGTGACCAGGACCGAGAGAATCGGTACCCCGTCGTGCAGGCGACTGAAGGCGGGTGGCAGCAAATTGTCACGTGACAGCGCCAGCGGGTAACGCGAAGCGCTCATGGTGCCGGCGTTGGCGACACTGGTAAAGGCCAGAACCGCAGCGAAGGAGAGGATGTAGAGTCCGGGCTTGCCGAAGAAAACCGCCGTAGCATCCGCCACCGGGGTCATGGTCGCGGCCAGCTGCTCCATCGGCAGGACGCCAACCATGATGATCGTCCCGAGGCCGTAGACCACGAGCGCCGTCACCAACGACAGGAAGACCCCACGCGGCAGATTCCGTTCCGGATCCTTGACCTCTTCCGACAAGGAGGTCACCGTGGTGACGCCCACATAACTGATATAGACCAAGCCGGCGGTCGAGATAATCGAGTCAAAACCGGCGTCAAAAAAACCATCAAAATGAACCGGATCAATACTGGGCAGCCCGCCGCCGATAAAACCGGCCAACAGGGCCAGCAAAAAGAAGACCAGGTAGATCTGCAGGCGGCCGCTCTTTTTTGAGCCGAATAGGTTCAAAACTCCGATCGCCAGAGCCAACACGACCGCTAACATACGGATATGCCCATCGCCGATTTCAGGGATAAACAGCGCGAGATAATAGCCCATCCCCATCAGGGCAAAGGAAACCTTCAGGATGAGCGCCAGCCAGGTACCCATCCCGCCGATGGTCCCGAAAAGCGGTCCAAGGCTCCGATCGAGGAAATAATAGACCCCTCCGGCCTTTGGCATAGCGGTGCAAAGTTCAACGATACTGAACATAGCTGGCACTAGCGGAATAGCCGCCAGCATATAGGCCAGCACCATCGCTGGACCGGCCTGGGCAGCCGCGATCCCCGGCAGCAGAAAAAAACCCGCACTCAAGGTGGTGCCGGTGGCGATGGCATAAACGCTGAAAAGACCAAGCTCTTTTTTCAGCTTGTTCTGTTTGCGAGCTGGGGGCATCCTGACCTCATAGCATGAAATAGCGATTGCGAAAGAAAATAAAGCATAACACAGAATTTCACCCAGCTACATTGAGAATTCGGGCGCTCAAAACCAAAAATACGCAAAGGGGCGAGACGCTTTCCAGCAGGCGACAGCTGCGGCAGAGCATGGTAAACTCTGGTTTCTTCTTTAGTTAATTAAATGTGAGATCGGCAGTTTAAGGCTGCTGCGACAGTGAAAAGGATATGCAATGGTACAGAGACAGTTATTACTCTGGGTGCTGCTTGCCCTGCTTGCCCTGCTCGCCGGTTGCGCCGTCAACCCGGTGACCGGCAGAAACGAGTTGAGCCTGGTCAGCGAACAACAGGAGCTGGCCATCGGCGCCCAGCAGTATGCCCCCGCACGCCAGGCCCAAGGGGGAGATTATGTGGCGGATCCCGAACTGACCGCCTATGTCAATCAGGTGGGCCAACGCCTCGCGGCAGTAAGCGATCGCAAACTGCCCTATGAGTTCAAGGTGTTAAACAGCTCCGTCCCCAACGCCTGGGCGCTGCCCGGCGGCAAAATTTCGATCAACCGGGGACTGTTGACCGAACTCCACAGCGAAACCGAACTGGCCGCCGTGCTCAGCCATGAAATTGTGCACGCAGCCGCCGGGCACGGCGCCCAGAGTATGTCAAAGGGGATGCTGCTGCAAGCGGGCGTGATGGGTGCAGCTGTTGCGACGCAGGGCACGGACTATGCTGATCTGGCCCAGATGGGCGCGGGGATCGGGGCACAACTGATCACCCGGAAATACGGACGCGACGCCGAGCGTGAGTCGGACCACTACGGCATGCTGTATATGGCGCGCGCCGGCTATGATCCGCAGGGCGCCGTCGATCTGCAGCGCACCTTTGTCAAACTCGCAGCAGGGAAGCGGCAGGATTGGCTCAATGGCCTCTTTGCCAACCATCCGCCATCAGAAGAGCGGGTGCAGAACAACATCGAAATGCTGACCGGCCTGCCCAAAGGGGGCGAGTCGGGTTTCGAACGTTATCGGGCCATGACGGCCCATCTGCTAAAAACAAAACCGGCCTATGCAGCCTATGACAAGGGGCGCGAGGCGCTGACCAAAGAGGATCTGACGAGCGCCGGCCGCCTGGGCCAACAGGCCATCGCGCTGGAGCCGAAAGAAGCGCTCTTCTACGGGCTGCAGGGCGACGTCGAGCAGAAAAGCCGGCACCCGCAGGTCGCACTAAAGCAGTATGACAAGGCGATCAGCCTGAATCCAAACTTCTTTTACTTCTACCTGCAGCGCGGCAAGTTAAACGAAAACCTGAATCTAGCAAGCCCGGCGCAAGCGGATCTGAAACGCAGCGTCGCACTGCTCCCCACCGCCGATGCCTACAACGCGCTCGGCAATCTGGCCCAAAAGGCCGGACGCCTGAACGAGGCCAAGGGGTACTATGCCAAGGTGGCGGGCACTGAGGGAGAGCTCGGGCAACAGGCCTTCGCATCCCTTGTGGATCTGGATCTGAAAGACAATCCCGCTAAATATATCAAGGTCAGAGTCGGACCGGATGCCCAAGGCCGAATCGTCGCCCAGCTCAGCAACCCGACCCCGAGGGATATTAATGGCATTGTGTTGGTTGTTCAATTCAAGGATGCGACAGGGCTGACGCAACAGCTGCGGCGCAGCTTAAGCGGTACGCTTGCCGCCGGAACGCAGCAGCTCTTCGAGCTTGGCCTGACAGGAACGTTAACGCCGGAGCAGATTCAGACGCTGCGAGTCGAAATTACCGCGGCGCAGGTGACTCGCTAACATTGACGGATGGGCCTGGATTCAGAAGGAATCACCCGAATCAGCGAATCGCTGATGGGACGGCTTTTTGTGTTTTTGGCGGATGGTGAAGCAATAAAGATCGAGAATCCCGTTGGGCTTTGCTTCGACACCGATTGAGGTTACGAAGAATTTTGAGAGTGTCCAAATCTATCAAAACAAGGATCGCGAATGGCAGCGGAATTGAAACCGGTTGTATCTTTCGAAGACTCATTTGGAAAACTCGATATTAGAGTAGGCAGAGTAATAGATGTCGAAATTGAAAAACGGACATATAAGCCGACTTATAGAATGGTTATAGACTTCGGTAAATTTGGAAACCGTGTGAGTTATGGACGATTTACCCAACATCCAATTGAAGAAGTAAAAGAGCGGCTTGTCCTGGGTGTGCTTAATTTTGAACCTAAAGAAATGGGCGGTGTGGTATCTGAGGTGCTGGTCATCGGCGTTCAATATCCAAAAGCAGAAAGTGGTGAGGCCACCTTCGTATCACCGGCAGTCGGCGCTAAAATCGGGAGCAAACTTTTCTAGCCACCGACAGACATAGAACAAGCTAAATCAACGCAAACGAAAAATACCTCTGTCTAAAATTGCGTGATGCACGTAAGCTCGCATCGCCGTTACCTGCCTCAACCGTTCTGTTCCACACTCGGCCCATCCTATCTCCTGCCCCTTGTCCCCCTATACGGAAAAACAAGGGCACTTGGAGATGGGTAACAATTGTCGGTTTGTTCACGTTTTTTTTTGCGCTTGATCTCCGCAAGCTGGATTGTATATGGCGTTTTTTCATTCCCTTTTTCTGCGTCTGATTGGTCTCTTCGAACGTCATTCCGGTCTGATGGCTTTGTTCGGGTTTATTTCCGGGGTCGCCAGTTTTCTGCTGGTCGAAAGGCGTGAATCCTACGCTCAGATAATTGCCATGCTGATGCTGGCGAGCTGGGTCTGGCTGGTTCTGGAGAATTGGTTGCGCGCCGGACTCCTGCGACGCTTCGGCTTTGATTTTCCTCCCGCCTTGATGCGTTACGCCACCCAGATGGTGCAGCAGGAAAGCCTCTTTTTCGTCCTGCCGTTTTTTCTTGTCGTCACCAGTTGGGGTCACGGCCAGGCAATTTTCACCGTCCTGTTGCTGATTTGCGCGCTGATATCGGTGATAGATCCAATCTACTACAAATACCTCGCGCCCCGTCGCTCACTCTTTATCATCTTTCATACCTTCTCCCTGTTTGCCGTTCTGCTGGTAGTTTTGCCCCTGATATTCCATCTCACAACGGGGCAAAGCCTCGCCCTTGCCCTGTTGATGGCTATCCTCTTCAGCCTTCCCAGTCTCGGGCGGATGTTGAAAAAAAACCATTGGTGGCGACGGCCGCTCTTGGTCTTGATGCTCATGGCTTTAGCCGGAGGACTCTGGCAGGGGCGCAGCTGGGTCCCTCCTGCCACACTGCGGCTCATCGGCATTACGCTGTCGCAACAGATCGATCCCGCGCAGCGAACCTCCGGGACCAGCCTCGACCA
>JBDNGT010000016.1:0-10487 GCA_041689145.1 Geopsychrobacter sp.
CCCCTAACCTGGTGCTCAAGGCCGCTTACAGCATCAGGATCAGCAACTAGGTGCGGATTTTCATGATGCCTGGTGATAAGGCCTTTTTGAGATAAGCGCGTCATAGGTATCGACCACCGCAAGGAGTTTCCCGGCCAGAAAAATATCCCGGCGATCATTTATTGCTTTATCGTTATATGACTGTACTATTCAAGCATGTCATTTAATTCTAGCGTGACTCTCATGTTTCGCAAATCATTAGACATCAATCAACCGTTTCGTACCCTCAGCAGTTATTGAGGCATAATTTTTGTGGTCTGGAGTCTCCTCGAGCACGAAAGAGGGGGGATGTAAGTGAATTCCGTTTGATGAGCCAGTTGCTTCACTCATTGACACTAACCGGAGTGCAGCGAGAAGAACATATAAAAAAGGGACAGCCAGAGATTATCGAATTTCGGCGCTTTCTAGAATAAGAGGAACCAAAATATGAGGAAGTTTGGAGCGAAAAAATATTCTGTTTTGATCTGCCTGGCGGCAACCATTTTTCCGCTCACCGTGCTCGCAGGGCCCGCAGATAACCAGAATAAAGACAACTCCTCGGTACGCATGGACGAAAAGGTTACTCATCCTCTTACCTTGGATACTGCGGTTGCGTTAGCCTTGGCGGGCAATCCCGGTCTGGCAAAAATCGATGCACGTGCACGTGCGTTGGCCGAAGTGCCACCCCAGATCGGCACGCTTGCCGATCCGATTCTGTCGCTGAATACGCTTAATGTCCCGACGGATACCTTCTCGCTGTCCCAGGAAGCCATGACTCAAACCCAGGTCGGGCTCAGCTTTGAATTACCCTTTCCCGGGAAATTGAGTCTGCGTGAGCAAGCGGCAGGTTTTGACGCGAATGCAGCGGGGTTCGATGTAGAAGAGATGCGCCTCGTGCTGATTCGAAACGTGCGCTTGAGCTGGTGGAATCTGTTCTTCCTGGATCATGCCATATTCATTGTGCAGCGCAACCAGGAGTTGCTGCGACAGCTGGTCAAGATTGCCGATGCAAAATACAAAACAGGTCAGGGCATGCAATCTGATGTTTTACTGGCCCAGGTTGAACTGTCTAAATTGTTGGATGTCGAAATCATTTTAATACGATCACGTCAGACCCAGACGGCGGCGCTGAACGCTCTGCTTGGCCGCCCGGCAAATACCCCGGTGGTATTGCCGACAGATGTCGACGAATTTTTACCGGCCCCCCCGGACATTGAGCCATTTCGCAAGATCGCGTTGGAAACCCGACCGGTACTCTCTTCTCAGCGCAGTGCAATAGAGGCGGCACGCACCCGCGTGGCGCTGGCCAAAAAGGATTATTACCCGGACTTCAAATTGGGGGCTGTTTATGGTTTTCGCAGTGGCGATAATCCGGGAGGAGATTCGCGGGCGGACATGTCTAGCATTATGTTCAGTATGAATCTGCCGATTTTTGCAAAAACAAAACAGGATCGTGCTCTTGCACAACGTCGGACTGAGACAATGAAAGAAGGATACGACCTGCAGGACCGCGCGTTACAGGTGGATACTGACATTGAGCAGGCTCTGGCCGATTATCGTCGCAGCTACGAGCAGGCGTCATTGTTCAAAACCGGCATTATTCCGCAGTCCGAGCAGACGACAGCAGCCATGTCCGCCGCCTATCAAGTCAGTAAAGTCGATTTTTTAAACCTCGTTCGCGCCCAGGTCACGCTTTACAACTATGAAACGCAATACTGGAAAGCGTTCAGCTCGGGCTGGCAGGCGTGGGCAAGGTTGGAAGCCGCTATCGGAACACCGATTCCCACCCCAACCCAGCAGGATCCTTCCATAAAAACCGACAAAGGGAGTCTTCATGAATAAGAACATCATCGTAACGGCGGTTATTGCCTTGCTCCTTGGCAGTGGCCTGGGTTATTGGCTATCAACCGATAAATCAACAGGATCAGCCCCCACACAACCTGCCAAAAGTGAAGCGGTGGTGCTCTTTTATCGTAGTGCGATGAATCCGGCGATTACCTCGCCGGTGCCGGCCAAGGATGATATGGGCATGGCTTATGTCCCTGTTTATGCAGAGGAAAATGCCGGGGCAGGCGCTCCTGCCGGAACCGTCAAGATAGACGCAACGATGGTTCAGGATATCGGTGTCCGAACAACGGCCGCTACACGCACAACGCTGTCGCGCAGCATTGATACGATTGGACGGGTCACCTATGATGAAGAGCGGGTCGCGCGCCTGCATCCAAAATATGATGGCTGGGTCGATCAACAGTTTATTGACAAAACCGGTGAACCGGTCAAAAAGGGCAGCATGCTGTTTTCGATCTATTCACCGCAACTCGTTGCCACCCAGGAGGAGTATTTGCTGGCCCTCGATGGTGCGGAAAAGTTGAAAGACAGCCCGTTTGCCGACGTCCGTGAGGGCGCCGCAAACCTGTTGCGTTCATCCAAAGAACGCTTGCAACTGCTCGATGTACCTGAACACCAGATCAAACAGCTCACAGTGACACGCAAATCCATAAAGAACCTGCATATCCAGTCGCCCTTTGATGGCATCGTGATGAACATTGGCGCCCGTGAGGGCGAATATATCACCCCTCGAACAGAACTGTACATGATCGCAGACCTGTCCAGGATATGGGTTTTGGTCGATATTTACGAAGATGATATCCCCTGGGTGCATACTGGCGATACGGCGGAAATGCAGGTAGCCAGCATTCCAGGGCGCACCTTTATCGGCAAGGTGGCCTATATCTATCCCTACCTTGAGGCAAAAACGCGCACCAATAAAGTTCGTCTGGAGGTTGATAACCCGAACCTCGATCTGAAACCGGAGATGTTCGCCAACGTCAAAATCCAGGCATCCCGGCAGATAGATGCGGTGGTGGTCCCCTCCGAGGCAATTGTCCGGACCGGTACGCATGAACAGCTGTTCATTCAGCGCGCGCCCGGCCAATTCTCGCCGCGCCAGGTCACGGTCGGAGTCTCCGCTGATGGGTTGACGCAGATTGTGAACGGTCTGAAGGTTGGTGAGATTGTGGTGACATCCAGCCAGTTCCTGATCGATTCGGAATCAAAACTGAAGGAAGCCACAGCCAAGATGATGGCGGTTGGAAAACCGAATACGGAAACCGCAACCGAAGGGAAAGACACACAACAAATTCAGCCGAAGGCGCCGATGGAAACGCATCAGCCCGAGACCAAAAGTACGAACGGGTCTGCCAAGCCGAAAATGGACATGGACATGGGAGATAAAAAATGATACGCGCACTCATCGATGCGTCGATCAAGAACCGGTTCATGGTTCTCATTGCAACCCTGCTCATCACCCTCGCCGGTTTGCAGGTGATGAGATCCACGCCCTTGGATGCTATTCCCGACCTTTCCGACGTGCAGGTCATTGTCTTTACCGGTTTTTCCGGCCAGGCCCCACAGGTCGTGGAAGATCAGGTGACCTACCCGCTGACCACGGCGATGTTGTCAGTGCCCAAAACAAAAGTGGTGCGCGGCTATTCGTTCTTCGGTTTTTCCATGGTCTATGTGATTTTCGAAGACGGCACAGACATGTATTGGGCGCGCACCCGTGTGCTCGAATATCTGAACTACGCCGCGGATCGTCTTCCGGCCAATGTCTCTCCAAAGCTGGGACCGGATGCCACCGGCGTCGGCTGGATCTACGAATACGCTTTGGTTGACAGGACCGGCAAAAATGATTTGTCACAACTGCGCTCAATCCAGGATTGGTATTTGCGTTACCCGTTACAGACCGTGGAAGGCGTCTCTGAGGTCGCATCCATCGGCGGTTACGTCAAGCAGTATCAGGTCGAAGTCAAACCGGATGCCCTGCGCGCTTACAATATTACTCTCGCCACGGTCAAACAGGCCATCCAGCGCAGCAACAACGATGTGGGCGGTCGTCTGGTGGAAATGGGCGAAACGGAATATATGGTACGCGCTCGCGGCTACCTCAAGGGCCTGCACGATCTGGAAGTGATCCCCGTCAGCGTCGATGCGAACGGCACGCCGGTTTATCTCAAACAGATAGCGAACATTCATCTCGGCCCCGAACTGCGTCGCGGTCTGGTTGAGCTCAATGGTGAAGGCGAAGTGGCCGGGGGTATCGTTATCATGCGTTATGGCGAGAACGCCATGGCGACGATCGAAGGGGTACGCAAAAAACTGGAAGAGTTAAAAAAAGGCCTGCCGGAAGGGGTGGAGATTGTTCCCGTCTATGATCGCGGAGACTTGATAGAACGTGCCGTCGACAATCTTAAATATAAGCTGCTCGAGGAATTTATCATTGTCGCACTGATATGTCTGCTCTTCCTGATGCATGCCAGAAGCGCATTGGTCGCCATTATCAGTCTGCCAATCGGAATTTTAATTGCGTTCATGCTCATGCGCTGGCAGGGGTTGTCTGCCAACATCATGTCGCTGGGCGGGATTGCCATTGCTATCGGTGCGATGATCGATGGTGCGATCGTCATGATTGAAAACGCCCACAAGCACCTTGAGCACCTTGGTGAAGATGGCAATAACCCCGGCAAAAGATGGGCGGCAATCGCTGCAGCGTCCAAAGAAGTCGGCCCGGCGTTGTTCTTTTCATTGCTGATTATTACCGTTTCGTTCCTGCCGGTATTTACCCTGCAGGCACAGGAAGGGCGATTATTCTCACCGCTGGCCTTTACTAAAACCTACTCCATGGCCGCCGCCGCGTTGCTGTCCGTCACCCTGGTGCCGGTATTGATGGGGCTGCTGATACGCGGTAAAATTCCCAGTGAAGATCGTAATCTGATCAATATCTGGCTGAAACGGTTGCATGGTCCGCTGCTGAAAATGGCCATTCGCTGGCGGGGCCTGACGGTCCTGGTGGCACTGTTGCTCTTGGCGGCGACGGTTTATCCGGTGATGAAAACGGGGTCGGAATTCATGCCCCCCCTGGATGAAGGGGACGTGTTGTATATGCCGAGCACTTATCCCGGTATTTCCATCACCAAGGCAAAAGAGTTGTTGCAACAGACCGACAAGATACTGGCGACCTTCCCTGAAGCTCAGTTGGTGTTCGGCAAAGTCGGCCGAGCTCAAACTGCCACCGATCCAGCCGCGCTGTCCATGATGGAAACAACCATCCGCCTGAAACCAAAATCACAGTGGCCGGATCCTGACAAGACGACCAAAGAGTTGATGCAGGAGATGGACAAAGCGATCAATTTTCCCGGCGTGGCAAATGCCTGGACTTATCCGATCAAGACCCGCATTGACATGCTTTCGACCGGCATCAAAACCCCGATCGGGATCAAGGTCATCGGGCCAGATCTGGATGTATTGGAAAAAGTAGCGGGCGAAATCGAGAGGTCATTGAAAACCCTACCGGACACCCTGTCGGCATTCGCCGACAAGGCGGCCGGCGGCTACTATCTGGATTTCGATATCAAGCGCGAAGAGGCGGCGCGTTACGGGCTGACCGTGGGCGATGTGCAGGATGTTGTGCAATCGGCGATCGGCGGCATGAATGTGACCGAAACCGTTGAAGGGCTGGAGCGTTACCCGGTTAATCTGCGTTATCCGCGCGAACTGCGCGACAACCAGGAGGCCTTGAAGCGGGTTCTGATTGCAACCCCCACCGGTGCGCAGATACCCCTTTCGTTGGTGGCCGAGCTTAAGCTAAGGCGAGGACCACCAGTAGTGAAAACGGAAAATGCCACACCCAATGCCTGGATATATGTAGACATCAAGACCAGCGACATCGGCGGCTATGTCGTCGCTGCGAAAAAACAGCTTGAGAGCACGGTCAAGATCCCTCCCGGATATTCCGTGGCCTGGTCCGGGCAATTCGAATACATGGAGCGTGCCGCCGCGCGCATGAGAGTGGTTGTTCCGCTCACCCTGTTGACGATTTTTCTGCTGCTCTACTTCAACTTCCGCAACCTGACGGCGCCAATCGTCGTGATGCTCTCCATTCCCTTTGCCTTGATCGGTGGCTTCTGGATGGTCTGGCTGCTCGGCTACCTCATGTCGGTCACGGTGACGGTCGGCTTCATTGCGCTGGCCGGTGTTTCGGCCGAAATCGGTGTGCTGGTGATGACCTTCATCGATCAGTCCATCGACAAGCATCGCACCGAAAGTGGCGGGCATTTGAGTTCCACTGAGATCATGGATGCCGTTTGGGTCGGTACCACCCAGCGCGTACGCCCAATTGCCATGACGGCGGCAGCCGTGATCGCTGGCCTGGTACCGATCATGTGGGGTGGTGGAACGGGGTCGGATGTTATGAAACGGATCGCCGCACCGATGATCGGCGGCATGGTCACAGCTACGGTTCTTTCGCTTTTGGTATTGCCGGTGATATACGGCTGGGTGCTACTCCTTCAGGAAAAGCGCAGGAACGGCCTGCCCACTGATGCCGACCCGGAGAACAACTTCGAAAAAACTCAGCCTGATTCTGGCGTGCCCGGTTAAGGAGTTGCACCTGCTGTTGATATTCAGCCTGACACCTTCGGTGAGCAAAGTGCGTTTTTTTTTGTGGTCCGGTGCCTGCCCAGTCGGTACTGGAAAAACGAATTGATGACCCTGTTGATAACCAGCGGTATCACGCCGATCAGCAGAAACAGGATCAGCAGCTTGGTCTGAATCCTCTTGTGGCCTATTCCCTTAACGCAGGTGCGTCGACAATCGCGAACATGGCTCTTCAGGAGCCGCGTCCCAATGGAGTGCCTTCCAGTCCCAGAACTTGTCGAGCAGCTCCTGATCCAGTTTTTTACCTGCCATCGTGGCCATGATCTCTTTGACCTCTCCATCATTGGTTAATGCCTGATGATAAGGCCTTTTTGAGATAAGTGCGTCATAGGTATCGACCACCGCAAGGAGTTTCCCGCCCAAAGGGATGTCTTTCCCGGCAAGCCCATGCGGGTAACCGCTGCCATCGATGTTCTCATGATGGGTTGCCACGTAGCTGACAACCTTATCGAAGCCGACCGCGGCCAGAATGTGCTCGGCGATGCCGGGGTGCTCCATGATTTTAGCGCGCTCTTCAGCGGTCAGGCTGTCGTACTTGAGGAGGATGTCATCGCGGATGCCGATTTTTCCGATATCGTGAAGGATTCCGGCCAGAAAAATATCCCGGCGATCTTCATCCGCCAAGCCCAGGTAGGCAGCAAAGCCCCCGAAAGGCCAAACCAGACGGCTGCGGCAATAATGGGAACAAAAAACAGCTTACGAAAAAAAAGGTGCCAGACATGCAAGTCATGATCGAGGGTGCCGGTCAAAAAATGGAACAGACTGACCGCGACCAGCAGTACCAGGATAATACCGACTTTGGGTATTTTGGCAGTTGATATCATACGCTGGCGTTCTTTCAGCTCCATCAATCAAGGTCCTTTTTTCGATGTCTATAGTTGGTCTGGTAAACCACAACCGGCATTCATGTTTCACGAACCTGAAGGATGGATCAGTCTATTCAGAAGCGGGCCTGCAAACCGGCGCCCCAGCGGTAATCGGAGTGCCACTGCGCCCGCAGGGAGACATCCTTACTGAGGGTATAGGAAAGTCCGCCGACATACTCCCAGTAACTGTCGGTATCATACTGCACCAACCCATCGAGGGACAGGCGCGGCAGCAGTTCGAACTTTCTGGCGATGGTCGCACGAGCCCCGCCGTCGCTGCCAAGAAAGGCGCGAGTTTCCAGCATGAATGGTAACAGGTAACGAATACCGGCCACGGCCCGGTCGTCCTCAATGGCAGTGCCGATGTCTGCGCCGGTAAAGACGGTGAAAAACCGGTTGAGGTAGCGATCCCAGGTCAGCAACGCCTCCCACTCGGTCTTGTCGACCTGCCCCCAGCCGACTTCCCACTCGGCGCTCAGATTGTTGCGCGTGTTCGCGGTCGTCACGAACCCTTCGGTCATGTTGCTGAGGATGTCGGCCGCGCCCCAGGCGTACCAGGAATCCTGGTAAAGTTTTGGCCGGATTGCTGCCAGCTGAAGGTTCAGGGTGAAATTTTCATAGCTGACGACCCGGGCCATACCGCTCTTCATGTGATAGAGCAGGTGGCAGTGGAAGAACCAGTCGCCGACTTCGTTGGCGTCGAACTCGATGACCGTGGTCGACATCGGGGCGACATCGACGGTGTGCTTAAGCGGGGCGCGGTCCCCCTGACCATTAATAACTCGGAAGAAGTGGCCGTGCAGATGCATCGGGTGGTGCATCATGGTGCGGTTGATCATGATGAAGCGCACCACTTCCCCTGCGCGGATGTGGATCGCGTCGCTCTCCGAGAGCGGCTTATTGTTGAGGAACCAGACATAGCGCTCCATGTCGCCGTCAAGGGTCAGACGAATTTCACGGACCGGTTGGCCTTCCGGTAAGGCGGTAGAACGGGGCGCTCGGAGTTTTTCATAAGGGGGCCAGGGCCGCGCCGCGCTCATGCCGTCGACCGCCAGCGGCCCTGACGAGGCAACATCGGCGGCCAGCGGGCGAAAGTTTTTGCCAAAGCGTTTGCCGCTGCGGTCGGCCGTTGTAATTAGTACAGGAGCGCTGGGCATGGCCGACAGCGTCTGCCCTTGGTGCCGCATCGCGCTGCTTTCTGGTTGAGAGGGAGAAGCCGTTTCCGGCGCGTCGAACAGGGCCTCCAGATCCTCCTGGCGGTCCGATGTTTTGGACATGGTGCCCGTCATCATCCCCTGACCGTCCTGGTTCATCCCGGGCATGGCCATCGGCGCCATGCCGGAATCATGGTCCATTCCCCCCATCTCCATCGACATTCCCATCATGCCGGGTTGGTCGAACTTGCCCGCTTTGACGTCGCGATCGAGCATACCTATCGTCCCGGCCGGGGTCAGAGCGAAGATCTGCCGCAGGCTGGCGCTCCCCATCCCCTGGTAGAGATTGGGTTTAGGAATCGCCGGAGCGGCGAGACGCTCCCCCGCGCCGAGCCAGACTGATGCGAAGCCGGAGCTATCCTGGGCGGTGGCGCGCAGCTCAAAAGCGCCGCTGACGGGAACCTTGACCAGCACATCGTAGGTCTCGGCGATAGCAATCAGGAAGCGTTTCTCCTCCAGCGGCTCAACCGGCTGCCCGTCAGCGGAAATGATGGTCATCGGCCCACCGGCGAATTCCAGATAAAAGTTGGTTCCGGCTCCGCCGTTAACGATCCGCAGGCGAATTGTCTTGCCGGCCGCATCCGCCATGACCAGTTCCGGCCGACCATTGGCCAAAAAGCGATCGTAGGAAATATCCGCGATATCCATGGCCGGCATCCGCTGCAGTTCACGGGCGAAATAATCTCCAAGCATACCCAGCTTCGCAGCGCCGAAAATGCTCTGGCCGCTCCCCTTCTCGATGGCCATCCAGTCGCTGCCCCTTTTCAGGGTGCGCAGCACCTCGTGCGGTTCGACATCGGTCCAGTCCGATAACATCAACACCCGGTCGAGGTCGGCGGCATGGTCCAGGGAGGCTGGAAGAATCTTGATGGCGCCATAGACCCCGCTTTGCTCCTGCAGGCTGGTGTGAGAGTGATACCAGTAAGTACCGCTCTGGCGAATCGGGAATTCGTACGTGAACGTTGCGCCTGGGGCGATGGGCGGAAAGCTGACCAGCGGCACGCCGTCCATCTCCGGCGGCACCAGCACACCGTGCCAGTGAACGGAGGTTTCAATCGGCATGGCGTTGTGCACCCGGATGCGAGCCAGGTCGCCCTCGGTAAATTGCAGGACGGGGCCGGGAATGCCGCCGTTCACGGTCATGGCCTGAGCGGGTCGGCCGCTGTAATTAACCTCGCTTGCGGCAATGGTGAGGTCATACTCGATGGTTGCAGCGCTGGCCCACACCGGGCTCAGGAAAGAGCCTAAGAGTAATACTGTCGCGAGCATTTTTCCCATTCGAAAGAACATCTGACGCCTCCCTCTGTTTATAAATGCAGCCCTCATGGTAAAGGCGGACCTCTTTATTGGCATGATAGGTGTATAAGAATACCATACCTTCCTGAAAAAGGGTTCCAAAGTCCTGAGCATGACAGTAAAAGGCTCAACTTTTAAATCATGCAGAGAGTCCCATAGCCTGCTGCCAAAGGGGTTACATAAAGGGCATTGCAGAAGGCTCGATTTGTTCATTGGAGGGGAGAGACTCGATGACAACCGCTGGTGCCCCGATGAAAAACTGTTGAATATTCAACAGTGCATTAAAGAAAATCCTCCAATTTCAAGCAAGAAAATCCGCGGTTAATGCCCCAAAAATGACCGAAATAGCAATTATATATCCATTTTCCTGAGAAATAATCCTATGGTCCTGACTACAATCAATTGCCTCGGTTGTGGAGCACCAGTCCGCGGAGAGTTTAAATTATGCTCGCGATGCTGCAAACTGCTCGGCGTGAACGACCCTTCTGAAGACCGCACTCAAGAACCTTCGTCTGAAGACTTGAATGAATCTGGCCTGACGTACATGCCGCCACATGACGATAGGGACTTTGCCGTCTGTTTTTCCCTGCTAAGCCTA
>JBDNGT010000017.1:0-9540 GCA_041689145.1 Geopsychrobacter sp.
AACAATTCATTTTCGAAGCTTCTGCGGGCGGGCGTCAGGCCATTAATTGTCCACCATTAACCTCAATCACCTGCCCGGTTACATAGCCACTCAATCTCTCACAGGCCAGATAGAGGGCGGTTCCGGCACAGTCCTCGGCCTCGCCCAGGCGCTGCAGCGGGATCGTGACCCGCGTTTTTTCCAACTTTTCCCGGCTCGAGAATAGTTCATGGAATGCCGTATCGATAGTCCCGGGCGAGATGGCGTTGACCCGGATCTGTCGATCGGCCAGTTCACGGGCCAGCGCGCGGGTCAGGGTGCTGACAAAGGCCTTGGATGCGCTGTATATCGCGGACCCCGGGCTGCCACCGGTGCGCGCCGAGATCGAGCTGACATTGATGATGCACCCGCTCCCCTGCAGAGTGAAAACTGGCAGAACCGCGCGGCAGGCCGTCACGACCGAGCGGGCATTCAAATTGAATACATGATCAATGAAATCATCATCAACCTCTGCAAAGGGGCGTCTGGCCACCATACTGCCGGCATTGTTGATCAGGATATCGAGCCGTCCGAAATGTGCCACCACCTGTGCGACCGTATCGGTCACCTCACTGCTGGAACAGAAATCGGCTGGCACTGAAAACGCCTCACCGCCAGCCGCGCAAATCCTCTTGACCAGCGCAGAGACTTCAGCTTCATCACTCCCATGATAGTGAATTCCAACCCGCGCACCTTGCCGACCAAAAGCTTCAGCGATAGCTGCACCGATGCCGCTGCCGCCCCCGGTCACCAGCACAACCCTGCGGGACAGTTCGCTGCGGAACAGATCTGCATTCTTATCCGGCATAACCCCTCCCGTACTCAACTTGCCGGCTCCAGAATGCGAGAAACCGCCTTCTGCCACCCCTGCAACAGTTCTTTACGCGCACCCGGATCCAGCTGGGGCGTGAAGAGAGCATCCCGTTGCCAATGCGTTCGAATGTCCGCAAGTGATGCGAACAGTCCCAGCTGAACACCCGCCAGATAAGCGGCTCCCAAGGCCGTGGTCTCGGTGACCCGCGGTCGCTCTACCGGAACATTGAGGATGTCCGCTAGAAACTGCAGGAACCAGTTGTTGGCGACCATCCCGCCGTCGACTCGCAGAGTCATCGATCCGGCTTCGCTGTCATTCTTCATCGCGTCCATCAGATCATAGGTCTGATAAACGACCGACTCGAGCGTGGCCCGCACGATCTCCGCAATCCCGGTATCACGGGTCAGGCCGAAGATCGCCCCACGCGCATGGGGATCCCAATGCGGCGCACCCAGCCCGGTAAACGCAGGGACCAGATAGACCCCCCGGTTCGATGCGAGCCCCTGCGCCAGACTTTCGACCTCGCTGGCAGAACTGATCAGTTTCAGCCCGTCGCGAAGCCACTGGACCGCCGCCCCCGCAACGAAGATAGAGCCTTCGATGGCGTAACTTGTCTGTCCGCCAACCCGATAGGCGACCGTCGTCAGGAGCCGATTTTGTGAACTAAAGGCCTTCTCGCCGGTATTCATCAAGACAAAGCAACCGGTGCCATAGGTGCTCTTGATCATCCCCGGCTCCAGGCAGGCCTGTCCGATGGCGGCCGCCTGCTGATCCCCGGCGATACCGCCAATCGGCAGGGGACGTCCAAACAGAGCCGGGTCAGTCACGCCAAAATCGGCAATGCAATCCTTGACCTCAGGGAACAGAGACTGCGGGATATTAAACAGCTTCAGCAAGTCGGAATCCCATTCCTGCGTATGGATATTGAACAGCATGGTTCGCGAGGCGTTGGTGGCGTCGGTAAGATGCGCCCTTCCCCCCGTTAAGCGCCAGAGTAGAAAGCTGTCGACCGTGCCGAAGGCCAACTCACCCCGCTCCGCTTTGAGTCTGGCCCCCTTAACATTGTCGAGAATCCAGCATAGCTTTGTCGCGGAAAAGTAGGGATCGAGCAACAACCCGGTCCGTTCGGTGACCTGTGCTTCATGGCCGTCGGCTCTCAGCTCGGCGCAATAATCCACAGTGCGCCGATCCTGCCAGACGATGGCATTGTAGAGCGGTTTGCCGGTTCGTCGGTCCCAGAGCAGAGTTGTTTCTCGCTGGTTGGTAATGCCGATTCCCACAACCTCGAGGCCCGCTGCATTTGCCTGCTTAAGCGCCTGGCAACAAACAGCGAGCACCGATTGCCAGATCTCTTCGGGGTCATGCTCGACCCAACCATCCTGTGGGTAGATCTGGCTGAACTCCTGCTGGGCCAGCGCAACGCTGTGACCGACTTTGTCAAAAATCATCGCCCGCGAACTGGTCGTCCCCTGGTCGATCGCAAGAATATGACGCTTGGGCATATCAAACCTCCTGTCTGCTTTTTCTGATTATTGAATATTCACAATATATTAGTATCGAAAATATATTGCTTTCGCAATATTCATTTACGAAAAATAAATATTGCCCTGGGACGTGTCAATGCGCTATAAGCTTAATGTAACCAAATAGCGTTCTAAACAGACACAGACCATAACAGACCCTAAACCGTCGCAGACTGCAATATGAATCAGCGCCAACAGGAAATTCTACTTCTCGTCCAGCAACAGGGTTTTGTTTCAATCGAAACCCTGGCACAATATTTCAAAGTTACGCCGCAAACAATTCGCCGTGACATCAACACCCTTTGTGCCAGGCAATTACTCACCCGACACCACGGCGGGGCCGGGCTTTCATCCAGCGTTGAAAACGTCGAATATGCCACCCGTCAGGTTTTGAACCGGCAGGAAAAATGCGATATCGCTGCAATGGCGGCCCGCCAAATCCCCGATCATGCTTCGATCTTCATTAATATCGGCACCACAACGGAAGAAGTCGCCAAGGCCCTGCAAAATCACACCGGTTTACGCATCATCACCAACAACCTGAATGTTGCAGCCATACTGCGAAGCAACCCCAGCTTCGAAATCATAATAGCAGGAGGCGCAGTGCGTCATCGCGACGGTGGAATTACCGGCGAAGCGACCATCGACTTCATCCGCCAGTTCAAGGTCGACTACGGCATCATCGGCATCTCCAGCATCGATACCGACGGGACCCTGCTCGACTTCGATTATCACGAGGTTCGGGTGACCCAGGCGATCATCGAGAATTCACGCCAGGTTTTTCTGGTTGCGGATCACAGTAAGTTCGAGCGCTGCGCGATGGTGCGGCTTGGGAACATTTCCCAGATCGAGGCCTTTTTCACGGACCGGACTCCCCCGCAGCCGATTGCTGCAATCTTAAACGAAACCGATGTTCATCTCTATATTGCCAGGCGGCCCGACAAGGGACCTGAGGCGCCGGCCGAATCAATCTGAACAAGGGAATAGCTTTTATGGCGTTGGTTATCGAAAATGTCACAAAAATGATCGGGAGTGAATGTCATATAAATGACATTTCACTCAAATTCGAGCCAGGCACGTTTAACGTTCTCCTGGGCCGGACCCTTTCCGGCAAAACCAGTTTAATGCGGTTGATGGCCGGCCTGGATAAGCCAACAAAGGGGCGTATTTTAATGGGTGACCGGGACCTAACCCGCACACCGGTTCAGAAACGCAACGTCGCCATGGTTTATCAGCAGTTCATCAACTATCCATCCTTATCGGTGTACGCCAATATCGCGTCGCCGCTGAAGATTGCCAAGGCATCTGCCGCCGAGGTCGACCGCCGGGTCCATGAAGTTGCGGAGATTCTGCACATCGAACCACTGTTGAAAAGATTCCCTGGAGAACTTTCCGGGGGGCAACAACAGCGGACCGCCATGGCTCGTGCCCTGGTCAAAGATGCGGAGCTGTTGTTGCTTGACGAGCCTCTGGCCAACCTCGATTACAAGCTTCGGGAAGAATTGCGCGGTGAGCTGCGAAACCTCTTTGACAGACGTAAATCCATCGTCGTATATGCTACGACCGAGCCCCTCGAGGCATTGTCTTTTGGGGGGGGGGACTGCGCCGTGCTCGACCGGGGTCAAATGGCGCAGTTCGGACCTACCGCCGAGGTTTACCACCTGCCCTCTTCGACCAGTATCGCCGAGGTTTTCAGTGATCCCGCCATGAATTTTGTCGATGGTGACATTGATGGTGGGGGTTTGCAACTCAGTTCGGCTGTGCGCGGCCCGCTGCCCCCGCACCTGACAGGACTTCCTCAGGGAAAATATCGCTTCGGGGTGCGCGCTGGCCATATAGGCCTGAAACCCCAATCACCGATGGCGGTTCCCTTTACGACCGAAGCCGAATTGGCGGAAATCAGCGGTTCCGAAACCTTTGTGCATGTCAGGCACAATGGCGATAACTGGGTCTCTCGGCTGTCCGGCGTTCACAAATTTAACCCCTCAACCCTCTCACGCGCCGAACAGCTTAAGGAGATAGCCTGGTTCATCAAAGCCGCGGAACCTTATCGTGGGCAGGAAATCAATGTGGCGTCGGAAACCCTGACTACGCACAAATATGAATCGCAGGTTCTGGCTAAAGCATTTCAGGAGATTACCGGCATCAAGCTCAAGCATGACTTGATTCAAGAGGGGGATGTCATCGAAAAGCTGCAGACCCAGATGCAGTCCGGCCGCAATATTTACGACGCCTACGTAAATGATTCAGACCTCATCGGAACCCATTTCCGTTATGGGAAGGTTGTTCCGTTGAGTGGCTGGATGACCGGTCAGGGTAAAGCCGTCACCCTGCCGACCCTCGACGTGAACGACTTTATAGGCAAGAGCTTTACGACTAGCCCTGATGGAAAACTTTATCAACTCCCGGACCAGCAGTTCGCAAACCTCTACTGGTTCCGCTACGACTGGTTCCAGCGCCCCGATTTGAAGAAGAAATTCAAGGCGATCTACGGTTATGAGTTGGGTGTTCCGGTTAACTGGTCCGCCTATGAAGACATCGCCGACTTCTTCACCAACAAAGTCAAGAACCTTGACGGCAAGCGCGTTTATGGCCACATGGACTATGGGAAGAAAGACCCGTCGCTCGGTTGGCGCTTCACAGATGCCTGGTTGTCAATGGCAGGCGCAGGAGACAAGGGAATTCCGAACGGTTTGCCTGTTGACGAATGGGGCATCCGGGTGGACCAATGTCGCCCAGTCGGTTCCAGCGTCGAGCGCGGTGGAGCAACCAACGGTCCTGCAGCAGTCTATTCACTCACAAAATATATTGATTGGTTGAAGCAGTATGCTCCCCCGGAAGCCGCCGGCATGACCTTTTCCGAGGCCGGCCCGGTTCACCCAAGGCAAAACTCGCCAACGAAAAACCGAAAGGTGAAACTGTCAACTACGATGACCTGATCAAAGCCTGGCGCGAAGGAAGAGTAAAATAGGCACCGGACTGACAAGAGAAACCCCTCAGGGGCCGGGGTACAGCGCCCTGGCCCCTGACTTTTATCCACCACCGTTAACCGCAGTGGTGGGGAGGCGGCTATGCGTAGAGAGCAACACTTGAAGCACCTGCAAGATGGCTGTATTTTTGACCTGCTGGTTATCGGCGGCGGAGCCACCGGTTGCGGAGTGGCGCTGGACGCGGCAAGCCGCGGACTAAGCGTCGCGCTGATCGAAAAGAATGATTTTGCAGAAGGCACCAGCAGTCGCAGTACCAAGCTGGTCCATGGCGGCGTGCGCTATCTGGAGATGGCGGTCAAGAAACTCGACCGGGTCCAGTACCACCTGGTTAAAGATGGCCTGCGTGAACGCTATACTCTGCTAAAAAATGCGCCACACCTCTCGAACCGCCTGGCGCTGGTCACCCCCCTTTATCGCTGGATCGACGTCCCCTATGTTTTCTCCGGACTTAAGCTCTACGATCTGCTGGCGGGCAAGCGCAGCATCGGCCACAGCCGCCTGCTGAGTCGCAAAGAAGTCTTGCGCCGCTTTCCGACCGTGAAAGCCGAAGGACTCAAAGCCGGAGTCCTCTATTACGACGGTCAGTTTCATGACGCCCGCATGGCCCTCTCGCTAGCGTTAACCGCAGCTCAACAGGGTGCAACGATCATCAACCATGTGGCCGTCACCGGGCTGATAAAAACTGACGGAAAAATCACCGGCGTGCAGTTGACTGATTTTCTAAGCTCCGAATCCTGGCACCTGAAGGCCAAAGGGGTGATCAATGCGACCGGACCCTTTGCCGATCATATCCGCCAAATGGATAACCCTTCTGTACCCAAAATTCTTTCGGCCAGCACCGGTATTCACATCGTCCTCGACAAGCGTTTCGCGCCGCCTGACACCGGCCTGATGATCCCGCAAACCGAGGATGGACGGGTCCTCTTTGTGCTGCCCTGGGAAGGGCACGCCCTGGTCGGAACCACCGACGAACCGGCCGAGCTCAGCGAACACCCAAAACCGCTAGAGACAGAGATCGCCTATCTGCTGCGCCACGCCACCCGCTATTTCAATCTGCAGGTCGACAGAGCGGATATCAAAGCCGTCTGGTCCGGACTGCGCCCGCTGGTCGCCGATCCCAAGGCTGCCGATACGGCCAGACTGGCCCGTGACCATATTATTGAAGAGAGCGCAGCCGGCCTGTTGACCATTGCCGGTGGCAAATGGACTACCTATCGCAAAATGGCCGAGGACAGCGTTGATCACGCGCTTAAGATGTTCAACCTCACAGCCCCTCAGCCGCGCTGTCAGACCGCGCAGTTACCGATAATCGGTGCGACCCATTATCAGGAGAATGGAGCGCTGGAGCTTCAGCAGAAATATGGCTTTGACCCTGAGGTTGCGGCCTATCTGCAGCGCACCTATGGTGATCAGGCCGAACGGGTCGCACAGTTGGCCCAGGCGGGGTACGCCGCACGTCTGGTTGAAAACCACCCGGTATTAGAAGCCGAGGTCCTCTATGCCGTGCGCTATGAGCTGGCTGAGCGGGTTATCGATCTGCTGGCGCGACGCATGCCCTTGGCGCTGCTGGATACCCAGGCCGCCAGAAGAGCGGCCCCCAGGGTATTGGAACTCATGGCGGGCGAACTGGGATGGGATGAACGACGGCGCGAGCAGGAACGTCTTCTGACCGAAATGCGTTTAACTGAAGCACTCTGATTTAAATCCAGGGAATCCAGGGAGATGGGCGTCCTGCCGTTTTGGTCACTGTAGCCTGCCATTAAAACATAGAATTCTGTCCCTTGCCTCAGCTGATCGCAGCCAACGAGGATGATTTCGGTCTCCACCCCCTTGCCCAGAAATTCCCGGCCGCCGCCGTCAGACTTCAACCCAGAAAATTCTTCAGTCCGGTGAAAAAGATCTGCGCCGCGATGGTCGAGACGAAGAGACCTGTCAGCTTGGTGAGGATGATCAACCCCTGCTGACCGAGGATTTTCTCAAAGCGGCCCGCGACTGACAGCAGACCACCGACCGCCAGCACCGCACAGAGCAGGGCCAGACTGGCAACTATCTTCTCAGGCATCGTCTTGAGGCCGGCACCCATGACCAGCAGCGCGCCGATGGTGCCGGGACCGACGATGATCGGAATCGCCAGCGGTACGACGGCGACATCCTCGCGCGTACTCTGCGGCGAGACGGTCGCCTTACCCTGAATCATGGCCACCGCCGAAAGGAACAGGATCGCGCCGGCGCCAATCCGAAAGGCGTCGAGGGTGATCCCGAACAGCGCGAAGATATAAGTCCCGAACAGAAACAAAACAAAACAGGTCAAACCCACCGCCAGAGTGACCTTGATGGCGGTCCGTTGACGTTCGGCCCGCGAGTCATCCTTGGTTAGAGACAAAAAAGCTGACATGACAAAAAACGGGGTGAAGATCATGAAGATCTTCAGAAAAACATTAATAAATAAACACAACAAGCGTTCAATATTCCCCCTTAAGTATCGCAACAGCGACCGTTAAGTGCCGAATCTCATCTTCTTGCATCCAAATTTTCTTTCCTTTTCACCTCATTAATACCTCTCAATTAGAGTCAATTACGTGCTTATTCTGAGCTCATAAATTACTTATTCTTGCCTTCACGAGAGATTGATATTCGCTAAGCTTATATCTAAGTCGAAGTGTAGACCTTTGTTGTCCACATATTAAGCATATTGTGCACATAATTTAGGCTGATACTTTGGTTGCTGAATAATATAGGCCGAGAATAGATTGACGAGAAAAAGCAAAGCATGCTATTTGTTTATTTTTTAATCAGTAACGCTCTATCCCTAGGAGGAACCATGTCACCGATGATCGATGAAAAAGTAGAGCCCATCTATAAGGAAGTCCTCGACCGCAACCCGGGAGAAGTTGAATTTCATCAGGCCGTCAGAGAAGTTCTCGAATCTCTGGGTCCGGTTCTGGTCAAGCATCCAGAGTTTGCTGATCACAAGATTATTGAGCGGCTCTGTGAACCGGAACGGCAGATCATCTTTCGCGTCCCCTGGGTCGACGACAGCGGCAGCGTCCAGATTAACCGCGGCTTCCGCGTTGAATTCAACAGCGCTCTAGGTCCCTATAAAGGCGGTCTGCGTTTCCACCCCTCGGTCTACCTCGGCATCATTAAATTTCTTGGCTTCGAGCAGATTTTCAAGAACGCCCTGACCGGCCTGCCGATCGGTGGCGGCAAGGGCGGCTCCGATTTTGATCCCAAGGGCAAATCTGACGCCGAGATTATGCGTTTCTGCCAGAGCTTCATGACCGAACTCTACCGGCATATCGGCGAGCACACTGATGTTCCAGCCGGCGACATCGGGGTCGGCGGGCGCGAAATCGGTTATATGTTCGGCCAGTACAAACGGATCACCAACCGCTGGGAAGCCGGCGTGCTGACCGGCAAAGGTCTCGACTGGGGCGGCTCGCTGGTCCGGAACGAGGCAACCGGCTACGGCGCGGCCTTCTTCGTCGACGAGATGCTCAAGGTGCGCAAGGACTCCTTCGAGGGCAAAACCTGCGTCGTCTCCGGATCGGGGAATGTTGCAACCTACGCCATGGAGAAGATCGCTGAACTGGGCGGGAAGACCGTCGCCTGTTCCGATTCTGCCGGTTATATCTACGATGAGAAGGGGATCGATCTCGACCTGGTCAAGCAGATCAAAGAGATTGAACGCCGCCGCATCAAAACCTACGCCGGCATCCATAAGCACGCCAAGTACATCTCCAAGGGCAACATCTGGGAGGTGCCCTGCCAGGTCGCCATGCCTTCGGCTACCCAGAACGAGATCAACGGCAAGGATGCCGCCCTGCTGATCAAAAACGGCTGTATCGCCGTCGGCGAAGGAGCCAACATGCCGACCACCCCCGAAGGGGTCAAGATCTTCCTCGAATCAGGGATCGCCTACGGTCCAGGCAAGGCCGTCAATGCCGGCGGGGTCGCCACCAGCGCTCTGGAGATGCAGCAGAATGCCAGTCGGGATTCCTGGAAATTCAAATACACCGAGGATCGTCTGCGCCAGATCATGCAAACCATCCATGAAAACTGCTATGAAACCGCCGAGGAATACGGCACCCCCGGCAACTACGTCAACGGCGCCAACATCGCCGGCTTCATCAAGGTCGCCAAGGCAATGGTCGCGTTCGGCGTGATCTGATTCTTGTCCCAAGATGAGTACAGG
>JBDNGT010000018.1:0-16223 GCA_041689145.1 Geopsychrobacter sp.
CTTCAAGCGATAGAGCGGCACGGTCAAGCCGGAGACCAGCGGCGTCATCAACATGCTGAGAATGGTCGCCGAGAGGATGAAAGAGTGCTCTTCGCCACTCAGAAACCCGCCAGAAAAACCGACCTGCCCCAGGACGAAGGAGAATTCTCCGATCTGAAACATCCCGAGACCAACCGCGAGGGGAACCACATTGCCATAACCGAAGCAGCGGGTGCTGAGCGCCAGGATGAGCCCCTTGCCGAAGGCAATCAGCAGCACAAGCTGCAGAACGCCGACCCAATTATGCAAAAGGAACAGCGGGTCGAGCAGCATCCCGACCGAGGTGAAAAACAACAGGCTGAACAGGTCGCGCAGGGGGATAATATCGCTCAAGGCTTGATGCCCGTAGTCGGATTCGCTCAACACCATCCCGGCGACAAAAGCCCCCAGCGCGAAGGAGAGGCCGATCTGATAGGTGGCATAACCGACGCCCAGGCCGATTGCGGTAATTGAAAGAACAAACAGCTCGCGCGAGTTCCAACGCGCAATCCGGGTCAAGAGCCACGGCAGGATTCGCGCGCCGACAAACAACATCAGCGAGATAAAGCCGACCGCCTTCAGTAAGGCCACCCCCAGGACCGGCAGACCGGCTTTCGGATCGGAAACCTGTGGCAACAGAATCAGCAGCGGCACCACGGCCAGGTCCTGGACGATCAGAATACCAACCATCACGCGGCTCGACAGCGTGCCCATCCGCCCCTGATTCATCAGGGTCTTCAGGATCACCATGGTGCTCGACAACGAAGCCAGCCCTCCCAGCCAGAGCGCTGAGATTGGCCCCCAGCCAAGATAGAGTCCGACCAGATAGCCGAAGCCGATCGTCAGCAGGATCTGCAAGGGTGCCCCGAGCAGGGCGATATAACGGACCGGCCGGAGCTCCTTAAGCGAAAACTCGAGCCCGAGTGCAAACAACAACAGGGCGACACCAATTTCGGCGAGTTTTTCGATGTCGTGTACATCGGAAACCGTGACCCCCCCGGTAAAGGGACCAATCAAGACCCCAGCCAGGATATAACCAAGAATCAATGGTTGCCTCAAGGCGTGCGCCAGCAAACCACCGCCCAAGGCCGCGAGAACGATAATCACAATGTCGGCGGCGATCCCCATTGCCTGTCACCCCCTGAATAGAGTTATGCATCCAATTTGCCAGAGGATAGCACATCTGCTGGCACTCACACCTAGGATGAGGACTTGACCTCAAACATCTGAACAAAAAAACCGGACACAATCAGTGCCCGGTTTTTTTGTTCGAAATGAATTCTGGAGACTTAAGCGCAGCGTAAAACCTTGGTCCCCTCGGCAAACAGGACCAGCATCTTGCGCGTGCCCGGGAACTCCTGAATCTGGCCGAGGCCAAAAGTCAAGTGGTTGATCACGGCACATAATTTATAGGATTCTTCCATCGAGTAAGAGACGGCAGCCGTCTCGCTGAGGGAAGATTCCAACTCCTGCCATTGTTGCCGCTCAGCAGCCTGCGGATCGGCTTTGCTCCGTCGTGCAGCGGGCTTACGCACGGCCGCTGGTTTTTTGGCTGCAGCCAGCTTGCGATATTTGTGTGCACTGCTACAGGTATTACACTGAACCTTAACAGGAACATCGTCAACCATGGCAACGATGGTGTGGTTGGTTTCCTGGCCACATTTAGTGCATTTTGACGCAATGTAATCACCAGCCGACAACAAACTACTACTCATCTATGGAACTCCCTTTATGGAAAAATAGTCAGATATTCTCGAAAAACTCTTGGCTCAAAGCTAAAGCCATGAAAAGAACCTGAACGGTACGAAAAAAAAACCCGACCATATTCCCCATCTCAGGGTCGCACGGCAAAGAATGCAGGCGAAGAGGTAGAGGTGACAGCCGGATTGTTTGTAACATACTAACTGCTGGACGGCAGAAAAGCCAGCTTCAAAGGATTAAAATTGGGAAACAACTGCGGTCTATATCGATATTTACCTACGATCAGAAGGCGTAGGACAGACCCCCCTGAACTGAAGCAGAGGTCCAATTGACCCGATTCAGTCGGGTATCTGAAATAGTACCGTTAGCCAGAAAGACCCGATCCCTCCCCGTATCTGTTTGCCAACGCTGATAGGTGCCGGACAGGCTCAGAGACAAGCGCTCTCGCAGTGGAAATTCCAGCCCGACTTCGTGAACCCAACCATGCCCATCTGCACTCTGTGCGAAACTTAAGGGGTGGGCAAAGTCAGTGCGTAAATTCCAGTTCGCCTCAGCAGCGTAGGTGGCCCGGTGGTATTCCGAAAGCCCTTTAATCAGCAAGCGATTATTGAGTAAGTAGCGGATTTCAAGACCTAGCCAGGGGCCACGCCACTCGGTGTCGTAGCTGCTATCCAGCTCTCTTTCAAAAGGTCCCACGGGGGGAGTGTGGGGAAGAGTTTCAATCGTTTGGTACCCATCCAGCATGCGCAAATTTTGTTGGTGATAGGAGTAGCCGAGCAGCGGAGTCAGGGCCAGGCGTTCCTCCAGAAACGAAAATCTCTGTCCCACCCCCAACGACAGGTCAAGCACATCACCCTGATCGGCGGCATTGTTTGAGCGGGAAAACTCCTGGGTCCGGTTATCACCATCGTAATCGGAATCCTGATTCTGTCCGGAGTAAATTTGCCCGAAACCAAGGTTCCCGCGCAAATGCGGTCTGAACCAGGGCTTGCCCGCTATGACAAGGTCAAGTTCGCCATGCACACGGAACTGAATAATCTGTAAATCTTTCCAGGTCAGTTCGGACAGGATATTCGGACCGGTTCCCGCGCTGGTCCCGGCAATATTCCAATCTAACTGATCGGTGCGCTGACCGGCATCGACCGCCAACGCGGACTGCCCAACAGATACTGGCCCCCACGCAAGGCAGACGACGGGCGTTAAAAGAAGCATAACCAGGATCGAGATTAGAACTACCCGCAAGCTGCAATATTTCACCGTTTCGCTCCCTGAACAGTAGATTTTACCTAAAACATGCCCGCTGTTTGTTGCTCGACCACCCGGCAGATTGCCGCCGTGAGCCGGGCTAGATCCTGCTCATTCATCACATAGGGCGGCATCACGTAGACCAGTCGGCCAAAGGGACGGACCCAGACCCCCTGCGCAACAAATTGCGGCTGGATCTGTGCCATATCGACCGGCGCTTGCATCTCGACCACCCCGATCGCGCCGAGCACCCGCACATCGGCGACCTGCGGCAATTCGCGACAGGTCGCCAGACCGGCCTCAAGACCCGCAGAAATTTTCGCCACCTGTGCTGCCCAGTCAGATTCGAGCAGCAGGTCGATGCTCGCGCCGGCGACCGCACAGGCCAGCGGGTTTGCCATGAAGGTCGGGCCGTGCATGAAGACACCGGGCTCTCCCTGGGAGAGCCCTTCGGCAACCCGTGATGTCGCCAGGGTCGCCGCGAGGGTCATGGTGCCGCCGGTCAACGCCTTGCCGAGGCACAGGATATCGGGCGCGACCCCGGCGTGCTCGCAGGCGAAGAGTTTGCCGCTGCGACCGAAGCCGGTGGCGATCTCATCGGCAATCAGCAACAGATCAAATTGATCGCACAGGGCACGGACTTCGCGCAGATACTGGGGGTGATAGAAGCGCATCCCGCCGGCACCCTGGACAATCGGCTCCAGAATCACCGCGGCCAGCTCCTGGTGGTGCGCTTCGATCAAACGTTGCAGGCTGGCGATATCCCGATCGGCCCGATCGGCCCAGACAGCGCCGAAGCGGCACTGCGGAGCATCGGCAAACAGCTGTTGCTGCAACAGCCCGGACCAGATCTGATGCATACCGGTGTCGGGATCACAGACCGACATGGCACCAAAGGTGTCGCCATGGTAGCCGTTGCGCAGGGTCAGCAGACGCCGCTTCTCCTGCCTGCCCTGAGCATACCAGAACTGAATCGCCATCTTCAGCGCCACCTCGACCGCCACCGAGCCGGAATCGCTGAAGAAGACGTGCTGCAGTGGTGCCGGAGTCAGCGCGACCAGCTTCCGCCCCAGGAGGGCCGCCGCCGGATGGGTCAGGCCGCCGAACATCACATGCGACATCTGATCGATCTGCTGATGCAGGGCGGAATTCAAGCGCGGATGGTTGTAGCCGTGAATCGCCGACCACCAGCTGGCCATGCCGTCGATCAGTTCACGGCCATCCTCCAACCTGAGGCGCACTCCGCTGGCGCTGACCACCGGAAAGACCGGCGGCGGATTGGTCATTGAGGTGTAGGGGTGCCAGAGATGCAAGCGGTCAAAGTTAAGCCAGTCTTGTTGATCGGACATTGAAACAGCTCCCAGCGGGGTGGTTAAATCGATCGTAACAATTCAGCACAGGAGAGGCCCCTCACCCCAGCCCTCTCCCACAGAGGGGAGAGGGAGCAAAGCTTGTCCCCCTCCCTTCATGGGAGGGGCTAGGGGAGGGTGATTTCTCGAATGCCAGTGTAAAGCTGACTTCTGCTGAATAGTTACAATCGAACATTAAAAACAAAAATTGCTAACGAACATCATAAAAGGTACGCGCAACAAAAGAATCAGGAAGAGCAGGAATCGTCGCACCCGCAGCTGGCCGAGTTCACACCAGGAAGAAAATTCCTACCGATCAGGACCAACAGCAGCACGGCTGAAGCAACGGCAAAGGGCGAGGAGGGTGAAATGTCCAGCGGTTTCATCCAGCCAAGGATATCGATACCGAGCAGCGTATAAAAAAGATTCAGCATGAACCCAAACACCAGGGAACAGACCGCGATGGAGGCGAGATAGATCCACGTCGCGGCACGCCCGAAAAAGCGATAGACCACCGTCAGGGTGGCGGCATTGGTCGCAGGACCAGCGAGCAAAAAAACCAAGGCGGCACCGGGGGAGAGACCCTTCAGAATCAGGACTGCGGCGATGGGCGTGGAGGCACTGGCACAGATATAGAGAGGAATCCCAACCGCCAGCATGATCAGCAACGACAGGAGTTCACTGCCGAGGTAACGGGTCATAAAATCGGCCGGCACCAGAAAGGAGATCACCCCGGCAGCAACAATCCCGATTAATAGCCACAGACCGATATCCCCCAGCAAATCACCAAAGGCAAAAGCCTGACCATCGCGCAGCCGGCGCAGCAAGGGCTGTTCTGCAGGAGCATCAGCTTCTGCAGAACAGCAGGAGCTGCCGCAGCAAACCTTCTCTTCGGCATCCGAAATCGGCACCACCTCTTCCGGCAAAAGATTAATCAGTAACCCCGTGACAGTCGCAGTGATAAACGCCGAAACCGGGCGCACAACAGTCATGATCGGATCGAGCAGCGCCCAGGTAATCGCGACCGAATCGACGCCGGTCTCTGGAACCGAGACCAGAAAAGCCGCCGCGGCGCCTCGACTGGCGCCCTGTTTACGCAGACCGATCGCCACCGGAATGACCGCACAGGAACAGAGCGGCAGCGGCACGCCGAACAACGAGGCCTTGAGCACCGAACCGGTGCTACTTTTGCCCAAATGCCTGACAATCGTCTCTTCCGGCACCAGCGCCTTGAGCAGACCGGCTGCAAAAAATCCGAGCAGAACATAGGGCGCCGATTCGAGCAGAATCTGCCAGCATTCCGTCAGGATGCCGATGAATATATCGAACATTAAGCTCATCTCTCCTCAGCACTCAGCCACATGACGCAGGCTGACCTCGACCAGGGTCAGCACATGACTGTCATCGAGGCTGTAATAGACGATCTTCCCCGCCTTGCGGAAACGCACGATGCCGCGCGCGCGCAACAATCGCAGTTGATGAGAGATGGCCGAAGAGGTCATCTCAAGCAGCGCCGCCAGATCACAAACACAGAGTTCCGTCGTTGCCAGAGCCTGCAGAATTTTCACCCGTGTCAGATCACCGAGCAGCTTGAAGGTTTCCGCCATCTCCGCAAGAACCCTCTCGTCCGGCATCTGTTGACGGGCCAGGGCAATTCGTGGTTCATTGATCACCCTGACCTGACATCGGTCCTGCGTCATAGCGTCCCCTTGTATGAACAAGTGCTCAATCGTTTTTTACAAACTTATCCGACTTGGCTGGTGACTGTCAAGTCGGCGCGAACGCTGGACAACACCACAAAGTTCGCTAGTCTCACTGAGAGCCTTGAAAAAAATTACAAATCTATAGAGAGCGGGAGTATTACCCATGAATTACGTATTTAAAAAGAAACTGGCAGTCTCCTTCGAGCAAGCGATTGAACGGGTCAGTGCAGAGCTAAAAGCAGAGGGGTTTGGGATTCTGACCGAGATCGATGTCAAAGCAACCCTCAAACAGAAGCTGAATGCCGATTTTCGTAACTACCGCATCCTTGGGGCCTGCAACCCGACCTATGCTCACAAGGCTCTGCTCGCTGAACCATGGATCGGCAGCATGCTCCCCTGCAACGTCGTTGTGCAGGAATTCGACAACGGTGAGGTTGAGGTGGGCGCCGTCAATCCGATCGCCTCGATGCAGGCAATCGACAATCCCACCCTCGGTGAGATTGCTCAGGCCATTCAAGCAAAGCTGCAGAAGGTTATCGACAATCTTTAGTATCCCCAGGCGTAAGACGCCCTCTAAGCGGGGTCTCCGACCTTCAGGGGTCTTCCAGCGGAAGGCCCCTGATTTTCACCGCGTTTACGCCCCGCAATCACAAACCAGACACAACCACAGCTTTGCAGCGCCAGCATCAGACCAAACCCCGCATGGTAGCCTGCCGCTGCATAGCCGCTGCCGGTTGCCGGCCAGAGGCTGATGACGGCGCCAATGCCCCACTGTGCGGCGAAGGCGGCGATGAAAACCAGCAGGTTCAGTCCGGTATTCGCGCGGCCTGACAGCTGCGGGCCAAAATGATGTGAAAGCGCCGCATAAGGCAGAATCCCGGCCGTTCCGCAAAATCCGAACAGCATCCACACCGAAATCGTAAAACTATCCCCGACGACAATCAACAACAGTTGCGCGAACATAAAAACCAGCATCCCACCGGCGGCCACAGAAAGCAGCGTGACGCCGCGCCGCCCGAGCCGCTCAGCCAGGGCGCCAAAGCCGAAGAAGCCCGCCACCATCGAAACCGCAATGACCAGCAGTACCTGCGCCGCCGCCGACCGATCAAGTCCGGCTACATCCCGCAACCAGGGCCCGGACCAGAGCCCCTGAATCGCCAAGAAGGCCGCCTGCGACACCAGAGTCCAGGGTGCGATCCGCCAAAAAAATCGGCTCTTAAAGATGTCGAGCAGGCCGCGCAATTGCTGCTTCGGGTCCAGAACCACCGTCGCGGGCGGACGCCCAGGGACCAGCAGAAAAACGATCAAGGCCGCCAGCAGGGACATGATCGTCAGCAAGATAAAAAGTCCGCGCCAATCGGTAATCTGCAACAGCCATACGACCGGGGTGGTCGCGCTGATCGCTCCCAATCCGCCGGCGACCATCTGCAGGCCATTAATAAAGGGGAGTCGATGCGCAGGGAACCAGAGGACAAAGGCCTTGAAGGCGGCCATCAGGCAGGCCGATACCCCCAGCCCGATCAGGGCGCGACCGACCACCAATGCGGCCATCCCCTCAGCGGTGGCAAAAATCAGGGCACCAGCGGCGGCAAATAGCAGCAGAATCGCCTCGACGTGACGCGGACCGTAGCGGTCAAGCAGCAGGCCGAGCGGCAATTGAAAAGCCGCAAAGCTGAGGAAATAGGCCGAGGTCAATAGGCCCAAACGCGCAGGATCAAGGCCCAGATCAGCAACCAGATTGGGCGCAATAACCGCATTGACGACCCGGAAGAGATAGGAGAGGAAATAGCCGAAGGCGAATGGGAAGAGCACCCGCAGCCAGATACGCGGTTGTTGAGGTGTCATAGTAGGAACCTATCGACTTAAGGGGACGGAATCCTGGTCCGGGTGCAACATTTAACCGTGCAACTCGAACTGGATGATGACACCAGCTTGGTGCTCGTAAAGGTGCCGAGTCTCACCCCCCTCACCCTAGCCCTCTCCCCTAGGGAGAGGGGAAAGTTCGAATCCGGCGCTGAAGATTAGCGATAATCTGAAACACTTTCAGGTGTACAGGGGGCAGCGGAATCATGGACAGGTCACACCTTCTGCGCTTGCCGCACATCCGCCCGACCGGCCCCGCGCTTCTTAAGCATGTAATAGAGCACCGGTACCGCCATGCGGCTGACCAGCAGTGAGGCGATCTCACCGAACATCAATGAAATGGCCAGCCCCTGAAAGATCGGGTCGGCGAGGATCACCGAGGCGCCGACTACTACGGCCAGCGCGGTCAAGAGCATCGGCCGGAAGCGGATGGCGCCGGCCTCGACCACCGCTTCGGCCAGCGGCAGGCCGTGGCTGATGCGCAGCTCGATGAAATCGACCAGAATGATCGAATTACGCACCACGATCCCGGCGCCGGCCATGAAACCGATCATCGAGGTCGCGGTGAAAAAGGCGCCGAGCGCCCAGTGCGCGGGAAGAATGCCGATCAGCGAAAAGGGGATCGCCATCATCACCACCAGCGGGGTGAAGTAATCCTTGAACCAGCCGACCATCAGCATGTAGATCAGGATCATCACCACGCAGAAGGCCAAGCCGAGATCGCGGAAGACCTCCAGGGTGATATGCCACTCGCCGTCCCATTTGATCGAGGGCTCGGCAGTTGAGAACGGCTGGTTGAGGTTGAAGACTTCAATCGCCTCTTTCTGGCCGCCGAAGTCTGTCCCCTTCAGTTTGGCCAGACGCTCATTCATGTCGAAGATCGCATAGACCGGGCTTTCAACGCTCCCCGCCACATCACCGGTAACGTAGATCACCGGTTTGAGATTTTTGCGATAGAGCGGCTGTTCGACCGGCTGCTCGCTGACCGTCACCAGCTCGCGCAGGGGAACCAGGGGTGCTTGAGGATTTATCCCTGAGCGCAGCGAAATATTCAGCAGGCCATCAACCCGCGCCCGCAGACGCTTCGGCAACTGCAGGACGATATCGATCTCCTCCTTGTCGCGCGGCTGATGGAAGAGATCGACCGACAACCCCTGGGTCGCCATCTGCACGGTGCGGGTGATCTCTCCCTCGCTGATGCCGTTCAAGGCGGCCTTCTCCTTATCGACCTTCAACACCAGGCGGTTACGCTCGGTCTCGCGGTACCAATCGATATCGACCACCCCTTCGGTTTCGGTAAAGATTTGACGCACCTTGGATGCCAGTTTCACCCGTTCGGCATCGCTGTTGCCGTAGATTTCCGCGACCAGGGTCGAGAGCACCGGCGGCCCGGGCGGGACCTCGGCGACGGCGACCGTCGCACCATAGTTGGCGGCAATCCGCGCGATCTCCGGGCGCATCCTGACCGCAATGTCATGACTCTGCAGCGGACGCTCATCCTTCGGCTTAAGGTTGACCTGAATATCGGCCATGGTCGGCCCGCCACGCAGGAAATAATGCCGCACCAGCCCGTTAAAGTTGTACGGCGAAGCGGTCCCGGCGTAGATCTGATAATCGATGGTGGCCGAATCCTGGCGCACCACTTCGGCCATCTCGCGCGCCACCCGCGTCGTCAATTCGAGGGTTGAGCCTTCGGGCATATTCAGAATGACCTGAAATTCGCTCTTGTTGTCGAAGGGGAGCATCTTGACCTTGACCGCCCCGAAGTAGACCATCGAGAAACTACCGAGCAGCAACAGAACAATCACCCCGAAGAAGGTCGCGCGCCACAAGCCGCTGGCCAAGAGCGGGTCCATGATCCGATGGTAGAGTCGGGTAAAAAAGTCATCGGGTGCGTGGTCGTGATCATCCAGCTCTTTGTCGTCCGCGCCATCAGAACCTTTGTGATGCCGCAGCAGGCGGATCGCGGCCCAGGGGGTGACGGTAAACGCGATCAGCAGCGAGAAGATCATGGCCGCCGAGGAGCCGATGGGGATCGGCCGCATATAGGGACCCATCAATCCGCCGACAAAGGCCATCGGCAGAATCGCGGCGATGACCGCCCAGGTCGCGAGGATCGTCGGATTGCCAACCTCGGCAATCGACTCGACGGCGATGGTGACCATCGACTTTTTGCGCGCTCCGGGCAGGCGCATGTGACGCACTATGTTCTCGACCACCACGATGGCATCGTCGACCAGAATCCCGATAGAGAAGATCAGGGCAAAGAGGGTGATCCGGTTGAGCGTGTAGCCGTAGAGGTAGAAGAGCAGCAGGGTCAGACCCAGGGTCGAAGGGATAGCGAGCATGACCACCAGGGACTCGCGCCAGCCGAGAAAGAACAGGATCAAGAGCGCGACGCCGAAGACCGCAATCCCCATATGCAACAGCAGTTCGTTCGCCTTATCGGCCGCGGTCTTGCCGTAGTTGCGCGTGACACTGACGCTGATATCGGCCGGGATCAGGCTCCCCTTGAGGGTCTCGACCTTGGCCAGCACCTCATTGACCACGCTGACCGCATTGGCTCCCGGTCGCTTGGCAACGGAGAGGGTGACCGCGGCTTCGGTAGCCAACCCCGGCTCACCGTAGAGCACGTAGTTGTTCGGTTCCTGCGGTCCGTCGAGAATCTGGGCGACATCGGCCAGATAGACTGGCCGGCCGCCATAGACGCCGACCACGATCCGCCCGACTTCGGCGGCACTGCTGAGAAATTGACCGATCTGCAGCAGGATCTGATGATCGAGGGATTCAAGCTGACCGGTATAGTTCTGGCCGTTGGCCTGCTTTAAGGCCGGGATCAGCTGATTGGGGGTCAGATTCCGCGCCGCCAACAGCAGGGGATCGAATTCAACCCGGACCTGGCGCCGAGTGCCGCCGATCAGGGTGGTCTCCGCGACCTGGGCGATACTCTTGATTTCGTCATCGACCTGAGCCGCCAATCGGCGCAGTTGGTAGTGATCGTAGTTCCGGCTGTGGAAGGTCAGGGCCAGAATCGGCACGTCGTCGATGATATGGGGTTTGATCAGGGGAGTCGAGACGCCGTGGGGGATGCGATCGAAATTGGTTGCGAGTTTCTGATTGAGCCGAACGATGGCCGTTTCGAGGTCCTCGCCGACATAGAAACGCACTACCTGCATGCTGTGCCCGGCCATCGAGGTCGAATAGATATATTCGACGCCGGGAAGTTCGTAGAGCAGTTTTTCGATCGGGATCGAAAGCCGCTGCTCAACCTCGGCCGGCGTGGCCCCGGGCATGCTGACCATGACGTCGATCATCGGCACCTTGATCTGGGGCTCTTCTTCGCGCGGCAACAGGCTGATGGCCATGACGCCGAGTAACAATGAAACCACCAGAGCCAAAGGGGTCAGGCGGGAATTGACGAAAGCGGCGGCGATCCGGCCGGCGAAGCCCGGATTTTTTATCTGCGGCTCTTTCATCGGGATAACTCGCCCTCAACAATGGTCAGGGGCTGTCGATCCTGCAGCTCGCTCTCCGCGGCGACAACCACCCGATCGCCCGCCTGCAGACCGGAGAGAATCTCAACCCGGTCGCCGTAGTGAGAACCTGTCCGCACCAGCCGTAAGCGGGCCTGATTCAGTTCGGCGACAAAAACTTCAGTCATCTGTCCCGACTGATGCAGCGCGGAGGCGGCCACCAGCAGGGTGTTGGCCCCTTTGTCGGGGAGGGAGACCCGTGCGAACTGTCCGGTCCGCAGTTGAGCCTGATCCGCCAGTCGCAATTTGACCTGGGTGGTGCGCGACAGGGGATCGACGGTCGGCGCGATCTCGCTGATCGCCGGCGCAACATTCAGCCCGACCGCCGGGATGCTGACCTGCAACCGCTCGCCCAGAGTCAGCCCCGCGACCAGGGACTCGGGGATCTGCACCAGCACCTCAAGTGCTGTGCCGTTTTCCAGTTTCAGCAGCGGTCCGCCGGGAGCGGAAAGATCGCCAACCTCGACCATTTTGTGGGTTACGGTCCCGGAGAAAGGGGCTTTGATCAGGGTGTAATCGAGCATCGCCCGGGCTTCGCGGTAGGCGGCATCGGCGATCTGCACCTTCTCATTGAGGGACTTGACGGTTTCGCGCGTCGAGGCGTTGGCCTGTTGCAGCTTGGTTTCGCGTTCGAGATTGCGCCGCGCTTGAGCGCGTCGGGCCTCGGCGCCCAGGACCTGGGCGGAGATCTCCGCCGCACTGATCCTGACCAGCAGGTCGCCTTTTTTCACGCTGGAGCCGGTCTCGACCGGCACCTCGACCACCTGCCCGCTGACCCGCGAGGAGATCAAGGCCTGCTCGACCGCCCGCAGGGTTCCGGCGACTTCAACCTGGAACGGCACTTCACTCAAAGTCAGGGTCTCAACCTGCACCCTCGCGGTCGGGAGATTCGCGGCAACCGGCGTTTCCGCGTGTTCGCTGCAACCACTGACGCTCAGCAGAAAGAAGAAAGCAAAAAGGACTGTGGAAATTCGCGAGGTCAACATTATTGATTCTCCATCGAGAGGGTCAGGTTTGGTGATTGGGGAAAGGGCGCCAGACCGGTTGCGCGGCGCAGATCGGCGATAGCGATCTTGATCGCCGAGGTCGCAACCGCATGGCGCACCCGAGCATCCGTCAGCCGCGTCTCGGTATCGATCAGGTCGGACGCCAGGATCACCCCGGCCTCGAAGCGCGCGCGGCTCAACTGCTCGCTCTCGGTTGCCTGTTCCACCATCTTCAGGGTTAACTGCCGGCGCAGGCGGGCCTGGTTCAGGGCCAGATTCGCCCGCTTGATTTCAAGCGCCAGGGTCAGGGTCAGCTTGCGCTGTTCGGCGCGCAAGCCACCGAGGCGCGCCTCGGCCAGGGCGATATCGGCCGCCGCACTGTGGCCGTCAAACAGCTTAAAATTCACTTTGAGTCCGGCCATCCAGGAATCGCCACTCCCGTCGAGCACGGTCCCCTGATCATACTGATAGCTCGCGAAACCATCGAGTGTCGGCCGTCGGCTGCCCCGGGCCGCAGTGCGCTGGGCCTCGGACGCGCGCAGCGCCGCCTGCAGACGCTGCAGTTCGGGCCGCTGGTCCGCGCTGCGACTTTCTGGCAGGGAAGGACTCTCCTGCGCACTATTGTCGATATGGACCTCATCGGCAGACAGACCGAGCAGGGTCAGAAAAATCTGCTTCGCAAGTTCGAGATTGTGCACCGCTTGAATCTGGCTTTCCAGCGTCCGCGACTCCTGCACCTCAATATTCAGTAGATCGACTTTGAGCAGATCGCCGGCGTTATAGCGGGCGGCGGCTACCTTAAGCGAAGAACGCAGGGCATCGAGTGCCGCCGATTGGGCGTGCAACACCGCTTCGGCTTCGACAATCTGCTGAAACTGGCGAAAGGCTTCGAAACCGAGGCGCAATTGAATCGACTCCCGCTCGGCGGCCGACAGTTCGACTCCGGCCGCCGCTGCCGCTTGGTGGGCAAGATCCTGACCGCCGTTGTAGAAGCGGTATTCCGCGCCGACCCCGAGGTTCAGGTTATCGGTCCGCCCCGGCGCGTTGAAATCGATCCCATCCCGGTATGCCCCTTGATTGATAATATTGCCGAAGGAGTACATCGGGTTGTCGGTCTGGGTGTAGCTGCCGCTCAGGCCGATCTGCGGGTAGAAACTCACCTCGGCTTTTTGCAGCAGGGCTCGAGCTTCGAGGATCCGCTGACTGGCAACCCGACTATCCGGGCTATTGTGCAAAGCAAAGTCCACCGCAGCGCGCGCTGTCCAGACCTCAGGTACCGGCGGCTCTGCAGCCAGACTAGATCCTGTCGCCAGCATGCTCCAAAGCAGAATGAAGAGTAATAATCGTTTCATGGATTGGGGTCTTTCATGCCAAGGCGTTGGATAAACTACTAATATACCTACTCACTCAACTTCTGTAGTAAAAACCGAACAAGTGAGTATTAATATGAATAATACGATATATCATCGCGGTTCCCAAAATACAAGCCTTTATCTGCATAATCGTCTACGGCTCGGTCAGCCTTGACAGGGTCAACCGAATCGTTTCCGCAGGAAACTAACCTTTTTTGTCAGGTTTTGACCTGGATCATGTTTTTTCGGCTGAAAGCCCGTAAACTCACCCTATCAACAGCGGACAAAGGAGAGTAAACATGAACCTGCCAGCAGAGATCGGCGAACAGTCCATCAATAAAGTGATCGAACAACACCCGCGAATCGGCGAAATCTTCAACCATTATGAGATTGGCTGCGTCACCTGTGGAGTCGGCATCTGCCTGGTCAAAGACGTGGTCAGCATCCACGCGCTGGAGGATGAAATCGAAGCAAAGATCGAACAGGAAATTCTCACTTACCTCGAGGAGCAGTGAGGAGTGAGGCGTTAGGAGTGAGGCGAAATGACAAAAAGAGTGAGCTCCTCACTCCTCACACTTCACCCCTCACCGGTGTCGCTCAAGTAGAGTGTCAGAAAATAACCGAAAACCGGACAACCATAAACAGATGGAGATAAGACTATGAGTAAACTCGCTTGCGGCTGCCCCGGCAGCCAGGTCCGTACCGTCGAAGCCCCGCAAACCGCTAACGCAGAAGCAACCGGTCGTCTGCAGTCGGAACTGCGTCAATGGCCGACCCAGCTGCACCTAGTCCCACCCTCGGCCCCCTGGCTGCAGGATGCCCATCTGCTGATCGCCGCCGACTGCGCCCCCTTCGCCTACGCCGAGTACCATCGTGATTTCATCAAAGGCCGGGTTCTGGTCAACGCCTGCCCTAAACTGGACGATACCAGTGCCTACGTCGAGAAGTTGGCGGCGATGCTACGCGAAAACACGATCAAATCGCTGACCGTCACCATCATGGAGGTCCCCTGCTGTCGCGGCATGGCGATGATGGCCGAAAAGGCATTGGAACTTTCCGGTAAAGATATCCCCTTTGAGGTGGCGGTGATCGGGGTTAACGGCGAAAGGAAGCCATAGCATGGCTGCCAACGCTACAAGCAACGTCACGCAGATGATGAAGGACGAGCACCAGCTGATTTTACGCATGATCACCCTGGTCGAAAAGAATACCGCGCTGCTTGAAGCCGGACAGTTTCGCAACTGGCAATTCTACCTCGATGCGGTCGACTTTATCCGTAACTACGCCGACCGCTTACACCACGCCAAGGAAGAGGATGTGCTGTTTGTCGAACTGGTCGAGAACGGCATGCCGGCCAAAAGCTCACCGATTGAAGCGATGCTGATGGAGCATGATCAGGGCCGCGCCCATGTCAGAGGGATGGAAGAGGCGGCACGAAAAGCACTGGATGGTGCAACCGGCCAAATCCCGGCGCTTATTGAGCATGCCTGCAGCTATGCGGCGCTGCTCCGCGGCCACATTGAAAAGGAGGATAAGATCCTTTACCCCTTAGCCGAGCGGATTCTGCCCCAAGAGGTTCGTGCCCGAATGCTCGACGCTTACACTCAGGCCGCGGTTGAAACGTCCAATCTGGAAAGCCGGTATGCGGGCATGGTTGCAGAGTACGAACGTCAGGCTGCCGGCTAAAGACGGCAGCCCATTTTTTTCAAAAGCCCCGGTTATTGCTGCCGGGGCTTTTTGGGTTTGGGCTATGGCCCCGCTCAAGGGATAGATGCCGCCAATCCCTGGAAAACTCATGAATTGACAAATAAAAAAGCTGACAATTCAAGTACTCTATGAAAAACTTCACAAAATTAGCAGTTTCCTGTTGATCTGTGCTCTAACTTCCTTTATCTAATGGCGCTCATTTTACAGCGTCTTGAGGCATTATGATTTCATGTATCGGCTGGCGTGAACGGCTTTCACTGCCTGAACTGCAGATCCCCGGCATCAAAGCTAAAATAGATACCGGCGCCCGCACCTCTGCGCTGCATGCTTTTTTTGTCGAGCCCTATCAAGAGGACGGGCTGGATATGGTGCGCTTTGGTGTTCACCCGCTCCAAAGGCGTGGCGATATTGAACGGATCTGTACCGCGCCGGTCAAAGAGATGCGCAGGGTGACCGACTCTGGCGGGCATGAAGAGGAGCGCTATGTTATCGAGACCGCCATTCAACTCGGGGGATATCTCAGAACCATTGAAATGACTTTAGCCAACCGCGACAACATGAAATTTCGCATGTTACTCGGCCGCAGCGCCCTGCAGAATCTCGGCTTGGCCGTCGATTCAAAGTGCTCCTATCTGCTCGGGAAATCACTTAAAAAAAAATACTTACCACCTTTGTCACAGGAGCAGATGCTATGAAGATTGCCATCCTTTCACGTAATCCGAGACTTTATTCAACCAATAGGCTCGTCGAAGCAGCAGAAGCTGCC
>JBDNGT010000019.1:0-31006 GCA_041689145.1 Geopsychrobacter sp.
AACTCATCGGTGAAGTGCATCGGGCCGCGGTTAGCGTAGCCCGTGAGTACTCCGATCACCCGTCCCTCGTAGGTCATCGGTGCGTGAATGAATGCGCTCACTGGCACCTCCTTGGCCAGTTTGGAAAGCAGCAGGGGTTTGTCGATCTCCCTGGTGTCGCCCACCACGATCGGCTGAGCGTCCAGGAACGAGGTGCCGAAGTAGGTCTCTCGGGTGGGGATCATCGCGGACGCCTCCACGTAAGCCTTGCTGAGTCCCACACGGCTGCGGATTCTCAATATGCCGTCCTCGTCCAGGAGCCTGACCGCCATGTGGCCGAACCCGAATTCCCGTTTGATCAGCAGCAGCACCTCCTGCAGAAGCGTGTCGATGTCCAGGCTCCTCGAGAGGGCGTGGGAGGCCTCGTGGAGGACCATCAACTCCCGGAGCCGTCGTTCCAGAGCATCCCGGCTCTCTGTCAGGGTCTTGGTGACACCGCCGAAGACGTCCAGGATCTCCACGGACTGCTCTCTGGGCCATGCAAGGGAGCTGTTGATGATCATCCGGGCGGACGGGGCGCCAAGGGCGCTGGCCAGGCAGCGTTCGGTCGCTTCGAGGAGCAGTTGAGGGGAGGAGCGTTCGGGAACCGCTCCGAGCACATCCTGGGCCGTCCGGACACCCACAAACCGCGCCAGAAGCCCTTCCATGTCGCCCCTCGTAACCCAGGTGGGCCGCAGTTCGGAATCGGGGAACTTTTCTTCAGATCTGTAGGTCAGGAAGCTGACGGTGACATAGATCCCCAGGTTGAACACCAGGCACCAGATCAGGGCATGGGACCAGATGTCGAATCCCTGCAGCCCGAACAGTGCCCGCGGTCGCAGCAGTTCGATGCCCCAGGGGCCTTGCACCAAGATAGACTCACCCACCCATCCCGAGTCGACGAAGCTGGGCAGCAGCAAGGTGTATATCCAGATCCCAAACCCGGCGGTAAGCCCGGCGAGGGCTCCGGCTCGGGTTCCCCCTTTCCAGTACAGGCCGAGAAGCACGGCCGGCGCAAACTGGAGCATGGCAGAGAAGGACAATAGTCCTGTGGCGACCAGGGTATGGGAGTCGCCGATCCACCTTTTGAAGGCGTACCCCAAGAGCACTACGGCGAAGATGACGGCCCGTTTGGTGTACAAGAGCGCCCTGGAAATGTCCCGCCCTCCCGAACTGCGAAACGCAGGAAAAACTTTGCCCAGAACCGTAAACCCTGGATGGTGGAGGATCATCGTTGACAAAGCGACTGCCGAGACGATCACCATACTCGTGGCAGCCGATAATCCGCCCAGGAAGGCGAGAAACGCCAACCCCGTATGGCCACGCGACAGCGGCAGGGAGATCATGAAAAAATCCGGGATCATATCTCCCCCGTACAGGCGCCCGACCAAGGCCACTGGCAGGACCAGCAAATTCATGAGCAGCAGGTAGGCCGGAAATGCCCAGGCCGCCGACCGCATGTGGCGCTCTTGCACGTTCTCGACGACCAGCATGTGAAACTGGCGGGGCAAAAGGATCACGGCTGACGCAGAGAGCATGCTCAGGGTGACCCAGGCGGATAACGAGGTCCCCGATCCTTCCCCAAGCAGGAACAGACGCGAGAGGTTCGGGTCCGCAAGGGACTTCTGAAAAACCTGTGTCAGTCCACCGCCGATGCCGAAAGTGATGTAGAGCCCGAGCACCAAGAAGGCCCCGAGCTTGACCGCGCTCTCGAAGGCCACCGCAGCGACCATCCCCTCGTGTCGCTCGGTGGCGACCAGGCTCCTCGCACCGAACAGCCCGGCGAAGATCGACAGGCCGAGGGCGGCCCAGAAGGACGCATCGCCAAAGATCCCCGTGGCTGCAGCTCGTTCCGTGAGGAGGTCAAAGGTGTAGCCTACTGCCTTGAGCTGCAGCCCGATATACGGGGTGACCCCGATCACCATCACCGCAGTAGCCAAGGTGCCCAGGGCTCGTCCCTTGCCATACAGGGCCTCAAGCAGGTCCGGCAAGCTTGTGACCCCTTCCGCCCGGCAGAAGGAGACGAGCTGTTTGAGCAGAGACGGAGCCAAAAGAAAGATAAGCGTGGGCCCCAGGTAAATCGGCAGAAACCCGAGCCCTGTGGACGCGGCCCGCCCTACACTGCCGTAAAAGGTCCAGGAAGTACAGTAGACGGCCAGGGAAAGGCTGTAGACCCACGGATTGTCGACCCAGCTATGCCCCCTCTCCCTGGCCTTGTCCGTGGCGTAGGCGATGGCGAACAGACCGAGTAGATAAGCAATCCCGAGGAGGGCAATCCAGAAGGTCTGATTCACGGTCGTTCGTCCCCCCGGGTCAGCGCCCAGGCGACCAGCACCAAGACTGTCCAAACCGTGAACAAGTACAGCGGCAGAAGCGGGAATCCCAAGAAGCTGTATGGGTGGTTAAACGCCCCCAGCAGGGGCGGGAACAGGGCCACAATCCCCATGGCGAACAGTGCGGCGAGCCGGCGTGAGGTCATGTCCATTTTGAAAACTCCCTTCCGTCAGAATCTCGACGACTGCCAGCGCAAAAGCAATTGCCGGTCGCAAAAGACCTTGGCATCGGCAAGGGTTTTCACCCCGCGCCCCGGCAGCAGCGAAAGAAGGCCGAGAAACGCATGGGCGGTGGCACGGGCATCCCCCAGGGAGGTGTGCCGGCCCACGATGGTAATACCCATCCGCTCAGCTATGGCGTCGAGGCTGTGCCCTTCGGTCCCCGCGTGAAGGCCGTAGGAGAGGAACAGGGTGTCGAGATAAGGGTTGGTGATCTGGGGGAGCCCCGCTTCGGCCGCGGCCATGTCGAGGCACTTCTGATCGAAGGCCGCGTTGTGGGCTACCAGAATCGAGTCCCCTACATACTCGACGAACTGTGGATAGACTTCGTTCATGGAGGGAGAATCTGCCACCATGTGATCCTCGATATGGTGAATCTTCACGGATTCAGGAGGAATCGCCCGGCCAGGGTTGACCAGGGTGTGAAAGATGTCGGCCTCTTGTATCCTGCCTCGGCGAATGCGCACCCCACTGATGCTGATAACCTTGTCCCCTTGGGAAAGCTGCAGCCCCGTGGTCTCGGTGTCGAATACCACGTAGTCGAGATCCGACAGGTCCGTCTGGAGCAGATCTCCCCGCTCAACAACTGGCCGCGGCAGGAACAGATCGAAATTGTAAAACTCCGGTTCCCCCTCGATCAGCCCGTTTGCGCTGCGTGCTTCGGAAACGGCGGTTGCCTGCAACAGGGCCATCCGCACCTCAATGAAATCGCTGGAAGAACGGGTCCACAGCTCGCCCCTGTTTCTTCGCACCATCTCACCTAGGGGGAGGGGCGCCTCACCAGCAGGGGCCACCTCAAGGGAATCCAGATCGGCCAGGTCGCCAGTGAACTGTCCCTTGACCTTGAAGGTGGTAACCACGGTCCCGTCTTCCAACCGGAGGGTCGCGTTGACAGACGGCCGTTCGGAACTCCTCTGTACAATCCACCGGAGGACGCACTGTAGGGAGGCCACCCAGGAGAACGGCTCCACCAGTACCGGGGGAATCGGGGTGGCGCTCTTCTCGATCTCAACTTCGAGTCCGGTAACCGAAACCAGCGACTCTTCCAGGAGTTCCTGCGGATTCGAGGAAATGGCCGGCCAGTGCGACTTCCAGGCAGCGCTGGCCGCCTCTTCCATCGCCGCCACCCGCCCGCTCAAACGATCCATCTCCTCCGCCAGTCCTGACAGAAAAGCCTGTTGTTTTTCCGCAGGCATCTCCATGTGTCGTTGGAGCGTTTCGATCAGAGAACGGGAGGTGGCCACGGGCCCCCGCATGAGTTGGGGCATCTCCCGCAACGTCTCCTCGAACCGGTCCCCCTCCTCGGCGGGGGTACTCAGGTCCCGAAACACTAGGAGAAATCCTGCCTGTTCACCTGCGGTTCCGCCGGGGATAACCGACAGGGAACCTTTCAGCAGCTTCCCGTCCTGCAGTGGGAAAATTACCTCTTCCACGGCCTCCCGGCCCGGGTCCCACCCCTGGCGGATTCGTTTCAGGTAAAAACTGAGTCGATCGCTGGGGAAGATGCGTGACAGGGCCGATCCTACGCCTGTGGTGAACCCCGGACCTAGGATGATCCTGGCACGGGGGTTCATCAGGATGATCTCTGCGGACGTGTTAGCCACGACCACACCATCGACCATGGTGCGCAGCACGGTTGCCAAACGATTGCGCTCTTCTTGCATCGCCCGGGTTGCTTCCCGCACGTTCCCTTCGAGTTCGTCGTAGTCCTTGGTCAGGTTCTCAGCCATGAGGTTTATCTCGACGGCCAACTCCTCAAGTTCGTCTCCGGTGTCGAGCTCGATCCGATGGTTAAGATTGATACGGGAGATGATCTCGGCACCACGCCGAATTTCCAGAATGGGGCGCAGGAATCGATCAGCCATTCCCCAGGCCGCACTGACGAACAGTATGCCGAACAAGGTCAGGAGGAAGGCAACCTTGCTGCTCATCGAGAGGAAATGGTCGTACACCTGGGACGCCGGTTGAACCACGGCGAGAAACCAGTTATGGTCGACCGCGCCTGCCACAGGCGGCACTGCCGTAACGCCGGCGAAATAGCCCTCGCCTTCGGCCTCAAAGGATAGTCCCCCGCTGCCGCTTTCTCCGGCGGGGGGAAGGGGAATGTTAAGGTTTCCAGCCAGGCGTTGGCGGTCGGTAGTAAACAGCACCACCTCACCTGTCTTCCCTTGTTGGTATATCTCCAGGGCCTGTTGCAGCTCTTTCCGCCCCGCTTCATTCTGCTGATAACCTTCCAACTCAGTTTGCAGATGCTCTGCCAGGTGCACCGCTTCCCGCGAGAGCTGTCGCCCTCGGATCTCTCCCACGTCGTCCCGGACCACAAAGAACAGGATGGCCATTGCAACAGCCAGCGGCAGCACCACCAATCCCGTGAGGGAAACGACCATGCGGTGGCGCAGGCGTTTTTTTCTGTGGGGTGGTCGTGTCTTCTGCTCCGTTGTCATGATTCGATCATAGTCTTGATCCTCTGGATCAGATCATCGGCACTAAACGGCTTGGTCACATACTCGTCCGCCCCCACCTCGAGCCCCTTCTTCTTTTCGAGGATCTGGCCCTTGGCCGTGAGCATGATCACCTTCGTCCCGGCCAGCTCCACCCGTTCCCGCAGAAGCCGGCAAACCTCGTAGCCGTCTTTCCGCGGCATGTTGACGTCCAGCAGGATCAAGTCAGGCCGTACGCGCTCGGCAACCTCCAAGGCTTCCTCCCCATCCCGCGCAGTATGGACCTCGTATCCTTCCATCTCCAAGATGAACTCGATGGACATCAGGATGTTGGGTTCATCATCCACCGCGAGAATCTTTTTCTTCCCCATTTTACCGCCTCCTCAAGCCTCTTCTGGGTCGCCTTCGGCTGAGCATTATAACATAGTTATGAATTCCGCCGGAGAAAAGGTTTTCCGCCGCGACACACTTGTTGCCAACTGCAACGGTCTACGGTTCAGATTGAGTAGCGGCCGCCGCTCTCTTCTTGGGGCGATAGGCCTCGTTGTTTTTGGGACTGTTTGAGTCACGAACTGTACGCCAGAAAATGATTCAAGGCCGCCGGTCTGGCCCAAACTCAATCTTCGGTAACGGGATTTAGACTGAGATGGCCAATGAATGTCTGGTCGCAGGGTCGTGTGGCTGCAAGGAAAGAATGGAAAAGGTCAAAGGGTACGAAGGGTTTAACAAACAACGCCTCGGAGGAGATCCGCGAGCTAAAGGGAGATCTCCGTTTCCTGCTTGATTTTACTTGTCGTGGATGTTGCAGAATTACACATTACGTTTAACCGCAGGGGCCACCAGAGCTCAGTTTGTCCGGTCTTTCTTTAGCCAGAAATCGTTGTTCTGTAGAGGGTCGAAGTAGCGCCGATAGCCCCACTTGATGATCGTCTCCTGCTGTTCGATCGGATCCCCTTCGTGCATTAATCTATCTGCCGTCATGAAGATCCCGAGCAGCGCTCCATGCTTGTGCAGCGCCTGGCGCGCGTAGGCTGAACAGGTCGGGTACATCGGGCAGCGCGCGCCGTCGAGCGGTGAAATATACTTCTGGAAGTTGCGGATTGCCTGATCGAAGGGATCGCCTGCATGAAGGGAAGGGGGCTTCCGGCTTGCTGCTCTCGCCTCCCAGGGGCCCCAGCTGTCGGCCATTGCCGGATTCGGCACGAAGCTGACAAGCAAGCCAATGATGATGGTTGCGATCTTGATTTCGATCTGACTCATCTTTCCCCTGTCCACTGCTCCGCCGGTTGAACCCTGTCATCCGAACCGGCTGGGGTGCGGCCTTAGTCCTGTGGATCCGGTGTGCCTTCTTGCCGGCGGCGGTTAAACGCCATTCTTTCGCGGATCATCTTTTCGTAGCCCCGTTCGGTCGGCTGGTAGAATCTGGTGCCGATCAGCTTGTCCGGCAGGTGCTCCTGCACGGCGATTCCCCCTTTGTGATCGTGGGCATATTGGTAGCCTTTGCCATAATCGAGCTCTTTCATCAGCTTGGTGGGGGCGTTCCTGACATGCTTGGGCACCGGTAGCGCGCCGCTGTTGCGCACCTCGGCCTGAGCCTGCTTGATGCCGACATAGCTGGCGTTGCTCTTGGGTGCACTGGCGAGGTAGGTCACCCCCTGGGCCAGGTTGATCCGCGCCTCAGGTAAACCGACGAAATGGACAGCCTGTTGTACCGCCAGTGCCAGTTGCAGGGCGCGCGGATCGGCGTTGCCGATATCCTCTGAAGCAAAGACCACCATCCGCCGGACAATAAAGAGCGGATCTTCCCCCGCTTCCAGCATCCGCGCCAGCCAGTAGAGTGCTGCGTCGGGGTCGCTGCCGCGCATGCTTTTGATAAAGGCCGAGATGACATTGTAATGTTCATCCGCCCCTTTGTCATAGAGCAGGGCTTTTTTCTGCAACGATTCCTGGGCCAGATTAAGATCGATTTTTTCAGTGGAGGCCGTTGCTGCTGCGACCTCGAGGGCACCCAGCGCCACACGCGCATCGCCCTCCGCCTTGTCGGCGAGAAAGGCCAGCGCATCCCTGTCGATCTGCAGATTGCGTGCACCCAGTCCGCGTTCTTCACTGAGAGCCCGCTGGAGTAGCAGTTTGAGGGCATCAATGTCGAGCGGTTCGAGTACGAAAACCCGCGAACGTGACAGCAGCGCCGAGTTAACCTCGAAACTGGGGTTTTCAGTGGTCGCGCCGATCAGGGTGATATCCCCTTTTTCAACCGCTGGAAGAAAGGCGTCCTGCTGGGCCTTGTTAAAGCGATGGATCTCATCGACAAACAGCAGGGTCCGACGGCCATGGTAGGTGCGTTGGGTTTTAGCCTCGGCGAGGATTTCACGGACCTCCTTGATGCTGCCCAGGACCGCTGAAAAGAAGACGAAGAGGCTTTGTGTGGTGTTGGCGATCACCTGACCAAGGCTGGTTTTACCAGTGCCGGGCGGACCCCAGAGGATCAATGAACCTAGCTGATCGGTTTCGATCAGTTTGCGCAGCAACTTCCCTTCGGCGAGCAGATGCTGCTGGCCAACCACCTCGGCCAGCGTGCGTGGACGCATCCGCTCGGCCAGGGGGCGGTCGCTAGAATGTTGACAGGATTGGCTGAAAAGATCGTCGACCAAGACCACTCCTTACTGAAAAAGAATACTGCAATGTAGCACGTCACTCAAATGGCGACAACTCATCTAAGTTGTTGAAAGCGATAGACTTTGGCGGAGTCTTATGGTATCTCGGTCTGCGGGGGACATTCATCTTTGCCAGACCCGGACCAGGGGAGTTTCGTCTTGATCAAGACTGTTGGAATCTATGCTAAAAAGAATCATCCCGATGCGCCAAAGTTAACGCAGGATATCTGTCGTAGAATGCAGCAGAGTGGGATTGCGGTTTTACTTGAGCCCTGGTTAGGGGAAATCCTCGCAGGCGAAACTGTTGTCGCCAAGGAGATTATCCCGCAACAGGCAGATCTGATCATCGTCCTCGGCGGTGACGGAACTCTGATCTCGGTGGCGCGGCAGGTCAATGGCCTGCAGGTACCAATTCTGGGCGTTAATCTCGGTAGCCTCGGGTTTTTAACCGAAATCACCCAACATGAACTGCCGGCCATGCTTGAAGATGTTCTGGCTGGCGACTTTGATATTTCCGACCGGATGATGCTCGATGTTGAAATCCTGCGCCAAGGTAAACGGGTTGAAAATCATACATTGCTCAACGATGTCGTGATCAACAAGGGGACCCTGGCGCGGATTATTGACATGGAAACCTGGGTTGATGGTGGTTATCTGACGACCTTCAAGGCCGATGGTCTGATCATCAGTTCTCCGACTGGGTCGACTGGCTACAACCTGGCTGCCGGCGGGCCGATTATCTATCCGGGGATCAATAGTCTGGTGATTACCCCGATCTGTCCGCATATGCTGGCCAATCGGCCGTTAATCGTGCCGAGCACATCGACGATAGCCATCGAAATCAGCTTTACCGAAGATGTGGTTTACTTCACCGGTGATGGGCAGATCGGGATGAGTCTTGAACCCGGGGATCGGGTCGAGGTCCGTCAGTCAACTGCCCGGACCCATCTGATCAATAGCCCGAGTCGCGATTATTACGAAATTCTCCGTACCAAACTGAGTTGGGGGGAGAGGTAAGGAGCCAAGTACTTTTTTGCTTGCCCCCTTAACTCTTGGACTCTTCAGCCATAGGCCTGGATTCACTATGTTGACTGATCTGATCATCAAAAATTTCGCTATTGTCGAGCAGCTGCATGTCAGCTTCAAGGGCGGTTTCAGCGTGTTGACCGGCGAAACCGGCGCCGGAAAGTCGATAATTATCGATGCGGTCAACCTGCTGCTCGGCGGCCGGGCGCGGGGTGAAGTGATCCGGACCGGCACGGAGGAAGCCACGGTTGAGGCAGTGTTTGATATTGGGGAAAGTCCCTTGTTGCAACAGCGCCTCGTCGAGATCGGCTTGGAGGCTGAGGACGAACTGATGGTGCGGCGCATTATCGCGCGTAGCGGCAAAAACCGGATCTTTGTCAACGGCTCACCTGTTCAACTGGCCCAACTGCGCGAGTTGACTCCGCTGCTGGTCAACATCTACGGGCAGCATGAGCATCAGGGTTTGCAACGGGTTGAAACCCACCTGCCTCTGCTCGACAGCTATGCCGACTGTCGGGCTGAATTGGCGAAATACAAGGCAGCCTATGAATCCCGGCACGCGCTGGCCGACCAGCTGCACAGGCTTGAGTTGGCCGAACGCGAGCGCCGGCAACGACTGGATATGCTCGGATTCCAGCGCCAGGAGATCGCCGCGGCAGAGTTGCAGGCCGGTGAGGAAGAAGAGCTCGATCAGGAACGACTGCTGCTTCAGCACGCCGGGCGCCTGTCCGAAGCGAGTAACGGCGGCTACCAGGCCCTCTATGCGAAACATGGTGCGGTCTGCGAACAGCTTTCGACGCTGACCGATACGCTGACTCAGCTGCAGCAAATCGATCCGCAACTTGGTGAACTGGGGGAGACTTTGCGCGCGGCGCACTATACGGTCGAGGATGTCGCGCTGCAGTTACGCGACTACGCACAGAAGATCAGCTTTGAGCCACAGCGCCAGCAGCAGGTTGAAGACCGTTTGGCCCAGCTGAAGACGCTTAAACGAAAATATGCGCCGAGCGTCGCCGGGTTACTCGAGTATCTACAACAGCTGGAGGTTGAATTAAATGAGCTGCGCGATATCGACGGGCGTCGGAAGGAATTGCGGCAACAACTCACTGTCGCCGAAGTCGCACTCGTCGCGGTGGGGCAGTTGCTGAGTGCGAAACGTAAAGCAGCTGCTGTGCGCCTATCCCGGGCGGTCGAGATTGAGCTGGCCGACCTCGCGATGGGGAACGCCAGCTTCGAGGTGCGCCTTGTGCCTCTGGCTAAACCTTCCGGCGAAGGAATTGAGAGTGGTGAATTTTATCTGGCGGCTAACCCGGGAGAGTTGCCCCAGCCGCTGGCCAAGATCGCCTCGGGGGGTGAGTTGTCGCGTATTATGCTCGCGCTCCGCCGCAGCATCCCCGAGGGGGATACGGTCCGGACCCTGATCTTCGACGAAGTCGATGCTGGGATCGGGGGCGAAGCGGCAACGGCGGTTGGCGAGAAAATCTGCCGGCTGGGGAAATCCCTGCAAGTGCTCTGTGTGACCCATCTGCCGCAGGTCGCGGCTTTTGCCCATCACCACTTCCGGGTTTTGAAGCTGGAAGAGGGGGGGCGGACCCGCACCGGGCTGATCCCGCTTTTGGGTGAAGAGCGTGTTCAGGAGATGGCCAGGATGCTGGGAGGCGCTCAGGTGACTGAGCGGACCCTTGACCATGCACGTGAACTTCTTGACCGCTCAACCAGTGCAGCCTGAATTGGAGCCATGATGATCAGTCCTGCGCGTATTCCTGATGCCACTTCTGCCCAAAAGATGGTGGCATGTCTTGACAGCCGGCTCGAAAAGCTCTAAAAGTTTCAATCTGATCTAATTTGAATGTTGAGGAGATTTGTTGCCCGTGTCCCGTCGATTTACTTTGATGTATATCCCTGATTCAGGCAAACAAGCCCGCCGTGTGCTGGTCTCGCATCGTTTGCTCTTTTCGGTGCTGGCACTGGGCTTAATGATAGTCGCGCTTATGGGAGGCGTGGTTGTTGACTACTATCGCCTGCAATTGGACCAGCAACAGTTTAATCAGTTGCTGGTTGAGAACAGTGATCAGCGCCAACAACTCAGACAGATGAATCGTGATCTTGGCGGTTTGCGGCGAGAAATGATTGTGCTGGCGGATTCGAATGCCCGGGTGCGAGAGTCCCTCGATCCGAGCGCCGAAGCTCCTGTTACTCTGCCGGTTGGGATTGGTGGTGCAATTGATACCAGCCCGGCTGACATGACAGAGTTGCAGCAGCAAATCAACAATCTGCGGTTGGCGATCGACCTGCGCCGCGAATCGCAGGAAGAGGTGCGTGATTTGCTGAATGATAAACATTCTCTGTCGCTGGCAACTCCGACCGGCTGGCCGACCAAGGGCTGGCTGACCTCTTACTTCGGGGTACGACCTTCCCCCTACACCGGCCAGCTTAAGATGCATGAAGGTCTGGACATCGCCGCAAATACCGGAACCCCGGTCACTGCCTCGGCAGACGGGGTGGTGGTTAAGGCCACGACTGAACCAGGGTATGGTAAGGTTGTGATGATTGATCACGGCTACGGTTACCGCACTATTTTTGGCCATAACTCGAAGCTTTTGGTCAAGGCCGGAGCGCGGGTTAAGCGTGGAGACAAAATTTCAGAGGTTGGGAATACCGGGCGCTCTACCGGTTCGCACCTGCACTATGAAGTGCGCCTGAATGGCGTTCCGATCAATCCACGTAAACTTCTCTGATATCATGTAGTTTTTTTTATTGACTTCCCCTTTTCCCCGCTCGTTATCTACTCTCTCTGAAGTCCCGATTGTCCTTTCGACCTTTGTTTGATTGCCTATTGGAGTCAATATTAAAACCTTTGATGTTGACTCCACCGCCTTAGGTATCCCCCCTTCATTATTGATAGGCTGTACCGTAATTTTTGCATGATTTTGCGATCTTGGCGGTGCAGGCCTGTCCATAAAGACACTGCTATTCATCCTTGTGAGCCTGAATATCGGTGTGCTACTATGCCGCGCGTAATCATTACTTTATTTTTTTATTGTGCGCTGGATGAACCCTATTTTTTTCCGCGACTATCCGAATCTGTGATTGGCGGTTATGGAGCTTGTTTTTAGATGATTAAACGTCTGGTCAAAAAAATTGTTGGCAGCAAAAACGACCGTGATATCAAACTGATGATGATCAAGGTTGATCAAATAAATGCCCTTGAGGATACCTTTGCCGAGCTCTCTGATGAGCAGCTGCGCGCCAAGACGGAAGCGTTTCGCGGTCGTCTGCAACAGGGCGAAACAGTCAATGATCTATTGGTTGAGGCCTTTGCCGTCGTCCGTGAGGGGAGTAAGCGTGCTCTTGGGATGCGCCCCTTCGATGTGCAGCTGATTGGCGGTATGGTCTTGAACGATGGCAAGATCGCTGAAATGAAGACCGGCGAGGGGAAAACCCTCGTAGCGACCCTGCCGACCTACCTGAATGCTCTCCTCGGCAAGGGGGTGCATATCATTACCGTCAATGACTACCTTGCTAGTCGTGATGCCGAGTGGATGAGCAAGCTATATAATTTCCTGGGGCTCTCCGTTGGCTGTATCGTGCATGGTCTTAGCGATAAGGAGAGGCAGGCGGCCTACGCTGCGGATATTACCTATGGGACCAACAATGAGTTCGGCTTCGATTACTTACGCGATAACATGAAGTTTGCGCTGGCCGATTATGCTCAGCGGCCGCTTCACTATGCAATCGTTGATGAGGTTGACTCGATTTTAATCGATGAAGCCCGGACTCCGCTGATCATTTCGGGCCCCAGTGAGGCGTCTAGTGACCTCTATTATCGGGTCGATATGATTATTCCCCGCCTGATAAAAGGGGAGACCAGTGAAACGCGTGATGGGGCGATCGGGCAAAGTGTCACCCATTACACGGGTGACTATACGGTCGATGAGAAGGCCAAGTCGGCCATGCTGACTGAAGAGGGGGTGCGCAAGGCAGAAAAACTGCTCGGCATTGAGAACCTCTACGACCCGGTCAATATCGAACTGCTGCACCACGTCAATCAAGCTCTGAAAGCCCGTGCACTGTTCAAACGTGATGTCGATTATGTGGTCAGAGACGGTGAAGTCATGATCGTTGATGAATTCACCGGACGTCTGATGGAGGGCCGCCGTTGGAGTGACGGGCTGCATCAAGCCATTGAGGCGAAAGAGGGCGTCAAGATCGAATCGGAAAACCAGACCCTGGCGACGATTACCTTCCAGAACTATTTCCGGATGTATGAAAAGCTGGCAGGGATGACTGGTACCGCGGATACTGAAGCCGAGGAGTTCAGCCAGATATACAAGCTGGAGGTCGTGGTGGTCCCGACCAACCGTCCGATGGCGCGGGTCGATAACTCTGATGTGATCTACAAGACAAAAAGGGAAAAATATCTCGCAGCAATCGAAGATATTATTGATTGCCACAAACGTGGCCAGCCGGTTCTGGTCGGAACCATCTCGATAGAAGATTCCGAGGTGCTTGCCGAGCTTCTGCAGAAAAGAGGGGTGCCGCATAATGTTCTGAATGCCAAGCAGCATGGGCGGGAGGCGCTGGTGGTGGCCCAGGCCGGGCGCAAGGGCTCGGTCACGCTGGCAACCAATATGGCGGGCCGTGGAACCGATATTGTGCTGGGTGGCAATTCTGAAATGATGGCCAGGGCCGAGGCGGCGGGAGCTACTGACGAAGAGCGAGATGCGGTCTATACCGCGGCCCTTGAAAAGCATCAGGCGCAATGCCTGCAGGAGAAAGCGGAGGTGATTGCTGCGGGGGGGCTTTATATCCTCGGCACCGAGCGCCATGAATCGAGGCGGATCGACAATCAGTTGCGTGGTCGTTCTGGACGTCAGGGTGATCCCGGTGCCAGTCGATTTTATTTGAGCCTTGAGGATGATCTGCTGCGCATCTTCGGTTCGCAACGGGTCTCATTTGTCATGGATAAATTGCGGATCCCTGAAGGGGAACCGATTGAGCACGGCATGATCAGCAAGGCGATCGAAAATGCCCAGAAAAAGGTCGAGGCCCACAACTTCGATATCCGTAAACATCTGATAGACTATGATGATGTTATGAACCGGCAGCGCGAGGTCATTTATGCGCAGCGGCGTGAAATATTGAGCGGCGACGATATCCGTGGCACAATTGAGAGCATTCTTGAAGAAGCTATTGAGGATTCCGTCGCATCCTTCTGCCCTGATAAGAATCGTTCCGACGATTGGGACTGGCAGCGACTGGGTGAGGATATCCTCAATCAGTTTGCTTTTTTGCCTGATCTTGGAAATATTGATTCGAAAAAATGCAGCCGTGATGAACTTGAACAATCGCTCAAGCAGCAGGCCCGTGAACATCTGGCGGCTAGGGAGGAGGAATTTACTCCTCCGGTTATGGAGCACCTCTGCCAGGTCCTCTTGCTGCAAACGATCGATTCGCAGTGGAAGGGGCATCTCCTGGATGTCGATCATCTCAAGGAGGGGATTGGCCTGCGCGGTTACGGACAGAAAGATCCCAAGGGGGAATACAAAAAAGAGGCGTTTGAACTCTTCATCCAGATGATGGGTCAGGTCCGTCAGGAAGTTCTGCAAAAGCTTTTTCGGGTGCAGTTGGCGCGCGAAGAAGACGTCGCTCAGATGGAGGCCCGCCGCCGTCAGCAGCAGATAACCCTCAATCGGATGGGGAGTGACAGCGAAGGGAACAAACCTGTCACGCGTGAAGAGGATAAGATTGGCCGCAATGACCCTTGCCCCTGTGGTAGTGGCAAAAAATACAAAAAATGCTGCGGTAAGTAATTTATTTGTGATCCTAATTGATGCTTTCGCAAGAAGGCAAAGACAGTCGATGGATAAGCGGTAATCATCCGAGGACCAACATGAACCCCCATACTGAGCCCTCAGTTCTACTGGTCGATGATGCACCGCTGATTCTCGATCTTCTGCAGGAGATTCTCGAGGATAGCGGTTATCATGTGCTGCGCAGCGAGACCGGCAAAGATGTAGCCAATATTCTTGCGCAAGAACAGGTGGCAGTGGTCTTTTGCGATATTCTGCTGCCCGAAATTAATGGGGTTGAGGTCCTGCGTCAGATCAAGCAGCTGAGTCCCGAAGTCCAGGTGGTTATCATCTCTGGTCAGCAGAATTTTGAAACGGCTCGTGAGGTGCTGCGTGAACGAGCGCTCGATTTCCTGGTGAAGCCTTTCGGTGCCGGGGAGGTTGTATCGGCGGTGCAGCAGGGTTTTTCTGCCTATTATGCTGCGATTAATCAGAAGAAGGCGCGTAACGAAGCACAGCGCCGCATGGCCGATCTTGTTCTGCTTAAGCGGGTCGGGGAGACCGCAAGCTCCGGCAGCGATTTGCAGGAACTGTTTGAGACAATTCTCGATTCGATTGTCCATTCAGCTGGCGTAGAGATAGCCTCGCTTATGATTGCCGGCGATGACGGTTTGCTCCGCATTTCAGCAGCACGGGGTCTGTCCGAAGAAATTTTGAAGTCGGTTTTGGTCGCATCCGGAGAGGGTATCTCGGGACACGTTTTTCAAATGCGTGAGCCGGTACTCGTCCAAAATATTAGCTTTGACGATCGTTTTGATTCGATTGTCGGTGGGAAACGGTACAAAAATCAGTCCTTCCTGTCGGTCCCGATCCTTTATCGAGATCAGGCTCTCGGAGTCATTAATGTCAACAATAAGCGATCGGGCGACGCTTTCGATGCAGAAGATGAGGATCTTCTGGTGGCGATTGCTCATCAGGTCGCGTTGGCGATGGAGAACTTTAAATTGGTGACCAGTCTGCGCCGGCAGACCCGGACTCTTGAGCGTACAAACGCCGATCTGCTAAAACTCAATCTGGCTCGTACCCGCTTGGTCTGCAGCCTTTCTCACGAGTTGAAGACACCCCTGACTTCGATCATGGGCTTTGTCGATCTTGCTCTGACCTTTTATGGGCGACTCTCTGAAGAGGATCTCAAGGATTATCTGGGGCAGGCCCGTGAAGAGGGCGTGCGGCTTGAGGGTTTGATCACCAGCATGCTGCGACTTTTTTCAATTGAATCGGAGCGTGAGCCCTGGAGATGGAAAGCATTCAATCTTGGCTGGACGATCAGCGAAACTTTTCAATATCATGCGAAGCGGATCGAACGTGCCAAACTGAAAGTCGAAGTTGCGATAGACGAAGACCTTTCCGATATCTACGGTGATTCAGAAAAATTCGGGATCGCGTTAAATGCACTGCTCGATAATGCGGTTAAGTTCAATCGCGAAGGGGGCAGAATCTCCATTCTGGCCGAGAGACGCGTGATTGACGGACTTGAATTTGCTTACCTGCAGGTTCAAAATGACGGTGTAATCATCCCCCCTGAAGCCAAAAAGACGATTTTTGATTCCTATACTCAGTTGGGCGATATCAATACCGAGAAGCCGCATGGCGTTGGGGTTGGATTGTCTTTGGTTTGGGTTGTGGTTGAGAAGATGAAGGGGAAGGTTTTCCTCGAAGAGAAAAATGGTGAGGGTGCCTCCTTTGGTCTACTTCTCCCCAGTGAAGAGACTTATGCTGCTCTGTGTGACTGATAATCAGAGCATCTTGATTTGATTTTTTATGCGGGCTTGCTTTTTGAGTGGTCTCGCTTTCCTCCCTTCAGTCCTGGCCGAAATTAAGGAATTTGTACCATGGCAAACACCGGATGGCCTCTTGGATACCGTTACGCTGGCTGCGCAAGTGGCATAAAAAAAAGTGGCAAAGCTGACCTGGGCCTCATCGTTTCAGATACCCCGGCCAATTGTGCCGGCGTCTTTACTCAAAACCGGGTTATCGCGGCACCACTGCAGGTGACGAAGCCACGAATTGCATTAGGGCAATGCCAAGCGATCCTGGTAAATAGTGGTAATGCCAACGCATGCACCGGAGCTGCAGGTTTGCTGGTGGCCGAAGAATGCGTGGCTTTAACGGCCCGTTCTTTGGGGATTATCCCTGACCTGGTTGCTGTCGCCTCAACGGGTGTCATCGGCCAGCCCCTTGCCATTGAACCTTTTATTGAGGCCGTTCCCGCACTTGCTGCACGTCTCGAAGCTCAGGGCGTTAATGATGTCGCTGCCGCGATGATGACGACCGATCGTTATGCTAAGGTCTCTTGTCTTACGGCAGGGGTTGCTGGGCATCCCTATCGAATTCTGGGCTTGGCTAAGGGGGCGGGAATGATCCACCCGGATATGGCAACCATGCTCGGTTTCGTTATGACAGATGCCAATCTGGAGGTCGGCCAGTTGCAACGACTGCTCGGCCACGCAGTTGATAATAGCTTCAATTCAATCACCGTGGATGGCGACACCTCGACGAATGACATGGTTCTGCTGCTGGCCAACGGCGCTGCGCCCGAAACCAGTATCGTCCCTGGCAGTCTAGAAGAATCCCAATTAGCTGAGAATCTGCATAAGGTATTGCTTGATCTGGCTAAGATGATCGTGCGGGATGGCGAAGGCGCAACGAAGCTTGCGCAGATCAAAGTTGTCGGCGCAAAAGACTACGTACAGGCCCGGACCGTTGCCCGGTCGGTTGCGACTTCTTCATTGGTCAAAACGGCCTTCTTTGGTGAGGACGCCAACTGGGGACGGATCATCGCTGCGGTCGGTTACGCGGGAGTGGAAATCGATCCAGACAAAATTGATATCCTGTTTGATGAGGTGCTGGTTGCCAAGGCTGGGATGTATGTTGGGCCGCAGGTTGAGGAGTTAGCGACGGCAGTGCTCAAACAGCCAGAATTCTGTGTCACAATCGATCTGCATCAGGGGAGTGGCTGTGCAAGCTACTACACCTCGGACCTGACCTACGACTATGTCAAGATCAATGCCGACTACCGTTCTTGAAGCCGCGGTGGAAAATCCGGCAAAGCTGATCGATCACACACTTCTTAGACCTCAGGCAAGCTTGCAGCAGGTCGAGCAACTTTGTGAAGAGGCCGTTGAACTGGTATGCCTGGGATGTGACGAAATCGATATGGTCATCCAGATCAGCCATGCTCTGGCCGGTGATATTTCCGGAGTCGAAGAAGAGATCGCCCAGGTCGTACTGGCATCTTCTGCTGCAAAAGTTAAAGTGATTATTGAATGTTACTATCTCTCTTCGGCGCAGAAAATTGCTTTGACCAATGCTGTCGTGAATGCCGGTGCTGCTTTTGTCAAGACTTCGACCGGTTTTGGACCCTCAGGGGCAATCGTTGAAGATGTTCGTCTATTGACAGAAGCTGCCGGGGGGCGTGTCGGTGTCAAGGCTGCCGGCGGGATTCGTAGCCTTGCGGAGTTGCATCTGATGCAAAAAGCCGGAGCCAGTCGCATCGGAACCAGTACCGGTGTTGAAATTATGCAGCAGTGGTGTGCTGCTCAAAGAAGACAATGAACAGTTTCAGACGTGTTGTCCTTATTGTGCTTGATGGCGTCGGCGTCGGCGCGTTGCCGGACGCCTGCGACTATGGCGATGAGAATTCAGCGACGCTGCCGCATGTCGCCGAAGCCGTTGGCGGACTGGAGCTGCCGAACCTGCAACGGATGGGGTTGGGCAATGTCTGTCAGATCAAGGGCGTCCCCCCGCAACGAGACCCAAGCGCTTGTTGGGGCAAGATGGCATCCAAAAGCGCTGGTAAAGACTCAGTGACCGGCCACTGGGAGATAGCTGGGCTTGTGCGCACCCACCCGTTTACCTGTTTCCCTGATGGGTTCCCGACGGAAATTATTCAAAAGTTTTCGCTTCTTGCAGGATTCGAACCCTTGGGAAATGTCGCAGCGAGTGGGACCGATATTATCCGCCAGTTGGGCGATGAGCATTTAGCCGGCAAGCGTCCGATCATTTATACCAGCAGTGACTCAGTCTTTCAGATTGCGGCCCACGAGGATGTCCTCCCCCCGCCGCAACTCTATCGACTTTGCGTACAAACACTCGAAATGCTGCGGCCCTATGGCCTTTGCCGGGTGATAGCCAGACCCTTTGTCGGTGATTGTGCTGCCACGTTTAGACGGACATCGGGACGTCACGATTTCCCGATTGAGCCCGCAGGTGAGACAGTTCTCGATTTTCTACAGGGCGCGGCTGTTCCCACCCGGGGCATCGGCAAGGTTGGTGACTTGTTTGGCGGGCGGGGGTTTGATCAGTCCCTGCCATCCAAAAACAATTCTGTAGGGATGGCGGCCCTGTTGCAAGCCCTGAATCAGCAGCCGGACGGTTTGATATTTGTTAACCTGGTAGACTTCGACATGCTATATGGCCATCGACTTGACCCGGCTGGGTTTGCTGCAGCTTTGTGTGAATTCGATCAGCAACTCCCGCAACTGCTGCAGCAATTATCGGTTCAAGATTTACTATTGATTACGGCTGATCACGGCTGCGATCCGACGACGCAGGGGACTGATCATTGTCGCGAATATGTGCCATTGTTAGCGTGGTCGCAACAAATGGAGGCAGGACAGGCCCTTGGCGTGCGGAACAGTTTTTCCGATGTCGCCTCAACCCTGGCAGAGATATTTGCGCTGGAGCCGTCCTGTGGTACAAGCTTTCTGGATGCATTGTCGGGTAGTGCCGCGCAGGAGTTCCCGCTGCCGGTTGAGCCGAGTCGTAATTTAAATAATTAAAAGGAGCACAGGATGAAACGATTACTTGTGATTTTGCTGCTGCTGGCATGCCCTCTATCTGCCGCTGCCATGACGGTCACAGATGTTGTCATTACGACGAAGATCAGCGACAGAGCTCCTGTGAATAGGGTAGAAATCTATCCAGCCCAGCAAGGGAAACTCTATTGTTTTACTCTGATTGAGGGCGCGACAGCCGAGACGAGTATTGACCATGTCTGGCTTTATCTGGGGAAAGAGATGGCTCGTGTTACCTTGCCTGTCCGCTCGGCGAAATGGCGCACCTTTTCATCCAAGAAAATGGTTCCCCAATGGAAAGGGGCCTGGGAGGTTCGGGTTGATGACCATGCCGGAAATGAATTGACAAGAGTCCAATTTCGGGTCGAGTGACCGTGATGAAAAGGCACCCCTTGATGGAAGGGTGCCTTTTTGCTGAATAGTTAGGCTCGTGGAGTTATCAAATAGATGGTTAATCTATGAATATTCGCAAACATATTGAAGCACGTGAGAAAATAATTCTTTCCAACTATGCCTGCCACAGTGTTGATTCAGCAGGCCGGCAGAGGGATGAAGATCTCTGTACGGTAAGAACAGTTTTTCAGCATGACCGAGATCGAATTTTGCATTCAAAATCGTTTCGCCGGCTCAAACATAAAACCCAGGTTTTTCTGTCCCCTGAAGGGGACCATTACCGGACGCGCCTGACGCATACCCTTGAAGTGTCGCAGGTCGCACGTACTGTCGCACGCGCACTTGCTCTCAATGAAGATCTGACAGAAGCTATCGCCCTTGGCCATGATCTTGGGCATACCCCGTTTGGGCATGCCGGCGAAAAGGTGTTGGATGGCCTCGTCCCAGGCGGATTTAGACATGTTGCTCAGAGTTTGAGGGTTGTTGACTCTCTGGAGAAGGATGGTGAGGGACTTAATTTAACCCACGAGGTGCGCGATGGCATACTCAAACATTCTAAGGGGCGCGGCCCCCTGCTGGCCCCTGACTTGGCTACACGAGCGGTAACCCTTGAAGGGCAGATTGTACGATTGGCGGATATCGTTGCCTATGTGAATCACGATCTTGATGATGCAATCCGCGGCGGAATTATAAAACAGGGAGATCTGCCGCCATCGATTGTCAGGGTGGTTGGAAATTCACATACTCAACGGATTGGGCTGATGGTGAGTGATCTGATCGTCCAATCGCTTGCGGCGGATGGCGCTGAGATCAGAATTTCTGATGAGATGGATGAGGCTATTCGTGCATTGAGAGCGTGGTTATTTGAAAGGGTTTACGAGATTGAAGCCGTCCATAGTGAATTTGTTAAGGCTTCGCGCATGTTACGAGAACTCTTCAACTATTTTATTGAAAATGAGCCAGATTTTGCTGCTGCTGGTGGCCGCCGCCAGCCGGGTGATTTAATTGAGGTTTCGGTCGCCGATTTTATTGCTGGGATGACCGATCGCTTTGCACTGGCGCTCTATAGCAGACTCTTTTTGCCGCAGTCATGGAAACCCCTTTAGATTGAGGTAACTCATTGATTTTCCCTAGGGAAAAACTTGACACTCTGAAAACCGGTATGCTAGCGTTAACGCGGTTTCAGGCGTAGAATCAACCGATTCTTATGAGATTTCCTAAGCTATGGAAGCAATCGCTCGCAGGCTGCTCTTTCGAATTGGAACGGTTGGCTTCTGTCTCGATCTCAATGAATTGATTGAGATACGCGAGAAGATCGCCGACCAGATCGATGCTAGGCAGTTCGATCAACAGTTATCGATTGTTGGGGCCTTATCCTTTCGTCGGACCATAATACCCGTCATTAATTTGGCTGATAAACTCGGCATCCCGTCTGTTGATTTAGATGTTGTTCTGGTGTTGAATAGTCAAGAGGGGAACTGGGGCCTGTTGGTGAGTCAGGTTGAAGGGTTTTTCCCGGCCTCGGAAATGATTGACCACCCAATACCTCGTTTGTTAATGGCGGAAGGCTGGCGCTGCTTTGAGCATATAGCGCTGTACGCCGGCAAACCTTATTTACGTCTGGATCTATCTGCTTGCTATGCCGGAGTGGATTGATGAATCGAAAATTTGGACTTTTCCGTCTGGCAAGTTGCGGTTACGCTGTCCCTTTAGACCGTCTTTTAAGGGTTGCTGATTGTGGCTTTTGTGCGACCTTGCCATTGATACCCGACGGAATGGCCGGGATGCTTGTTCTCGATGGTGAAATTATTCCGCTGCTCGATTCTAACTGGTTGCCCGGGGTTGAGGTTGGTCAGGGATTGAGTTCTGGTTTTAAGGTGCTTGTTATGACCGAGTATGGTCCGTTGGCACTGCCTGCAGACCTTACCGTTGGAATTGTTGCTGAGAATCGTTGTGAGCGGGTCTCCTCTGCTCAAGAAAAGCCTACTTTTTTTTCTGACAGCATCAGTTACCGTGACAATTGCTATCAGGTGTTAAATGCCGACCTGTTTATAATGAGTCTGATTCGTCCCTGATTTTATGGGACATACACTGGTGCGAGGAGGCATCGAATGTTGAAGAAACTGCTTCTGGCTGATGATAGCCTGACAATTCAGAAGGTTGTCGGAATCGTTTTTGCCAATCTGGATTATCAACTTCTGATTGCTGATAATGGTGAAGACGCACTCGCCTTGGCGCGTAAAGAATTCCCTGATCTGGTGATTGTTGATATCGGCATGCCTGGAATGGACGGCTTTGCGCTTTGTCGTGAAATTAAAAACGATGTGAACCTCGGCTCGACACCAGTCTTGTTGCTGCCCGGGGCTTTTGAAAATTTTGATGAGAATAAGGCTGTGGCTGTCGGCGCCGATGGATGGCTCACCAAGCCGTTTGAATCGCAAGTTTTGATCGATAAGGTTGAGGTGTTGTTAGCAGCGGTCCCGGAAAACGTATCAGCCATAACTGCGCCAACTCCCGAAGCCGCGCCAGAATTGAACGCGGTCGAAGAGACTGTTGATTTTGAAATCCCAGAACCGGTTGTTGCTGGAGAGTTTGTTGGTTTTGAATCTCCTGAGCCAGTTGAGTCCGAAGATTTAATTGGCCTTGAAGTCCCGGAACCGTCTGCCGCTGAGGAGAGTATCGGTTTTGAAACCCCAGTCATTGAGAATTCCGCTGACTTAGGTGATGACATGTGGGATGCCGTGACTTTCGAAGAAGAGGATCTGCAGCCAGCGATCGCTGCGTCAGACCTTGCTGTGCCGATGGTTGAAGAACTTATTCAATTTGAAGAGCTCGAGCATGTTCGTGAAAAAAGCGCTCCGACTATTGAAGAGTTCACTCCGATCGTTGACGAAGCCGCCCCGATCTTTGAGGAAACTGCCCCGATCTTTGAGGAAACTGCACCAGCTTCCGAAAAAATTTCTCCGCTTGTCGAGGAAGAATTTGATGACGAAATTCTCGAATTAGGTGAAGACGACATCCTGGAGCTCGATGATGAATCTATCATCGAAGAAATTGCGGAAGAGACATTCGACTTCGCTTCTGATGAGACTGTTCTTCAGGATGGGGTTGATGAGGGACAAGCTTCGCCAATCTCTGTTTCCCCCCCAATTTCCGAGCAGCCATTTGAGCCTGAGATTGAAGCTGCTGCTGAGCCTGCAGCACAAGTTGATGTCGCTGCAGTTGAAGCACAGCTTTCCACACTCAGTGAGTCGGATCTTGAAGAAGTTGTTAAGCGAGTCGCTGGGCCGATCATCGAGAGACTTGCCGCGCAATTGCTTGAGCAAGTGGTCTGGGAGGTTGTCCCTGATCTGGCTGAGAGCATGATCAAAGATGAGATTCGTAAGATCAAAGACGGAGTGGCCTGAGCTTCCGGGTAAGCTGAGTAGCCCGGTTTGAAACCCCGGGGGGAGGCAAGGCATCTCAAGTGCCTTGCCTCCCCCTTTGTCGTATCCACCCGCCGCCATATTTTGGTCTGGGTGTTGAATCTATGAGAAAGCAGAGCCAGATGGCAGAGCAGATGGAAAGTTTACCCAAGGGATATGAGCCTCAGCTGGTAGAAAAAAAATGGTACCAGAATTGGGAAGAAAATGGATATTTCCGCGCTGATGAAACCTCGGCAGCGACCCCTTATTCGATTGTGATCCCACCGCCGAACGTTACGGGCGTACTCCATATGGGCCATGCCCTTAATAATACCCTGCAGGATATTCTCTGTCGTTGGAAACGGATGACGGGCCACGCGGTTCTCTGGATGCCAGGCACAGACCATGCGGGGATTGCGACTCAGAATGTTATCGAAAAACAGCTGGCGATAGAAGGTTGCAATCGACATGAGCTGGGTCGGGAGAAGTTTATAGAGCGGGTCTGGAAGTGGCGCGAAGAATCTGGCGGCCAGATTATAAACCAGCTCAAATGTCTTGGGGCCTCCTGTGATTGGGAGCGCGAGCGGTTCACGATGGATGAGGGGCTGTCTACGGCGGTGCGAGAGGTTTTCGTCCGCCTGTATGAAGATGGTTTGATCTATCGTGCCAATCGCTTAATTAATTGGTGCCCGCGCTGTCACACCGCACTCTCTGATTTGGAGGTTGAGCACGAGGACAAAAAAGGGCAACTCTGGCACCTGCGTTACCCGGTTGCCGGAACCGACCGCGTGCTGGTTGTCGCCACCACGCGCCCCGAGACCATGCTCGGGGATACTGCGGTTGCCGTCCATCCTGAGGATGAGCGTTATGCCGATCTGATCGGCAAGATGGTCAGGCTGCCGTTGACTAATCGTGAAATCCCGATTATTGCTGATGACTATGTCGATCCCGAATTCGGTTCAGGGGCGGTTAAAATCACTCCGGCCCACGATTTCAATGACTTCGAAATCGGCAAGCGGCATAACCTCGAAATCATCAACGTACTCGACGAGTCGGGCAATATTAACGAGAACGGTGGTGGATATCTCGGTCTCGAACGTTTTGCTGCGCGCAAGAAGATCGTTGCAGACCTTGAATCCCAAGGGTTGCTCGAGCAGGTCGCAGATTACGCCAATTCGGTCGGCGAATGCTATCGCTGCAAGACGATCATTGAACCCTATATGAGCAAGCAATGGTATGTTTCGGTCGGTCCACTGGCGGAGAAGGCGATCGAAGCGGTCGAGACCGGTCAGACCAAAATTTTACCGGTCCAATGGGAAAAAACCTACTTTGAATGGATGAATAATATCCAGGATTGGTGCGTCAGTCGTCAGATCTGGTGGGGGCATCGCATTCCAGCTTGGTTCTGTGACGATTGTGGCAAGATAACTGTCAGCCGTGAGGATGCCACAGTTTGTACCCATTGCGGTTCAGCCTCCCTGCAACAGGAGACCGATGTTCTCGATACCTGGTTCTCCTCGGCCCTCTGGCCGTTTTCGACTATGGGTTGGCCGGAAAAGACGCTGGCACTGGATAAATTTTATCCAACCTCCTGTCTGGTGACGGGCTTCGACATCCTCTTCTTCTGGGTCGCCCGCATGATGATGATGGGTCTCAAGTTTATGGATGTCGTCCCCTTCAAGGAGGTCTACATCCATGCCCTGGTGCGTGATGCGCAGGGTCACAAAATGAGTAAGAGCAAGGGGAATGTCATCGACCCATTGACGGTCGTCGATGAATATGGTGCCGATGCCTTCCGCTTTACCCTCGCGGCCTTTGCTGCGATGGGGCGTGACATCAAGCTTTCGACTGAGCGGATTGGCGGCTATCGTAATTTCATCAATAAGCTGTGGAATGCTAGCCGTTTTGCAATGATGAACCTTGAGGGATTTGATCCTGCCGCCTCTCAACTGTCTGACTTTGAGCTGAGTCTGGCGGATCAGTGGATTCTTGATCGTTTTGGTCGGGCCGCGGTAGAAGTCGACCACTGTCTTGAAAATTACAAATTTAACGATGCCGCGAGCACTCTTTACTCCTTCACCTGGCATGAGTTCTGTGATTGGTATGTCGAATTAGCCAAGGAGGATCTCTATGGGGATGATCCCCTGGCGAAACGACGTGCCCAGACGGTTCTTTACGCGGTTCTTGAGAACTTACTGCGTTTGTTGCACCCCTTTATCCCCTTTGTTACTGAAGAGATCTGGCAGGCTCTGCCTGGGGTACGTCCAGCTGTGACGATCATGCAGGCTGAATATCCGGTTAAGATTGATGCTCAAGTAGAACCTTTGGCGGTTGCACGGATGGAGCTTGTCATGGAAGTCGTGCGCGCGATTCGTAATATCCGAGGCGAGCTTGAGATTGCTCCCGGCCGCAAGATAGCGGTCAGTCTGGACTGTCGTAGTCAGGAATCCATTGCGGCCCTTACCACAGGTGCGGTCTATATCCGTTCTTTAGCGCGCGTTGAAACTCTGGATATTGGTGTCGGCATTGAACGGCCTGGGCAGTCGTCTACTCAGGTCGCTGGTGACGTTGAGGTGTTAGTGCCACTGGCGGGTGTGATAGATTTGGCTGAAGAGGAGAGTCGCCTCATCAAGGAAATCGCTAAAGTTCAGAAGGATCTCGATTTCTTTATCCGCAAACTTGGCAATGAAAAATTTGTTGCCAATGCACCGGCGGAGGTCCTCGAGAAGGATCGTGCAAAACTGGTTGGATTCCAAGAGAAAATTGCGGTCTTGCTACAAGGTTTGGGGCGGATTCGTGAATTTATGGTCGGCGAGTAACCTAGGTAATGTCTATTAGAAATCGCATATCTTATCATTTTGGGGTTTTATTTTATAACGATGTTTAGTATACAGTATACGGTTCTCGATTCCGTTTAATTGTTTTGTCTACCTGGAGCATGCAACGGGTCTTATTTATTTTCATACGCTGCGTACCTCCTATTGCGAAGGGATTATGCCTATGATCAGGAGGAAGAGTTACTGGCGAGGCCCGCCAGCAGTCAGTCAAGACTCTATTTCAGGAGGAAGTTGAAATGGGTATGAGTCGCCCGGATATTGCGCAGCGGTTGGGTTGAGGAGTTGAACTCTTCAATCAGCAATCATTCACTTTTTTGAGGGATTGAATTATGCACTTATTACAAAGCACTGTGGGACGAAAAATTTTGATGGCAGTGACTGGCCTGCTTCTGGTGGGCTTCATTACCATGCACCTGCTCGGCAACCTGTCAGTTTTCGCCGGGCCTGATGGCATTAACGCCTACGCGGAGCATCTTCATAGCCTGGGACCTCTGGTTTGGGTTTTTCGCTTGATCATGTTGGTTCTCTTTGTCGTACACATTACCCTCGGCATTCAACTGTCGCTGGAAAACCGGACGGCTACTCCGACTAACTATGCGATCAAAAATCGCCTGAAGACCACCTTCTCCAGTGAGTCGATGCTCTACACGGGACTGATTCTGCTGGCCTTCTTGATCTATCACCTGTTGCACTTCACCGTTCAGATTACCAACCCGGAGCTCTCGGCTAATCACCTGCCGCTCGATGCAGCGATGCGCCCCGATGTCTTTACGATGGTAGTCCTGAGCTTTCAGAAGGTTTTCATCTCTTTGGTCTATATAGTCGGTATGATTGCTCTGTTTCTTCATCTGACTCACGGACTTTCGAGCTTTGTTCAGACCTTCGGTTGGAATAATGGACCCAGTCAAGAAAAGGTCACCCTCGGCAGTAAACTTGTCGCAGTCGGTTTCCTTCTGGCCTATGTCGCTATTCCTGTTTTTGTTCTCGCTCACTTTGTGAAGATTTAGGGGGTTAATTGTGATTCTCGATGGAAAAGCACCTACTGGCCCGATTGAAACTGCCTGGGATCGATATCGTTTCGAAACCAAGCTGGTGAACCCTGCTAATAAACGTAAATATAAAATCCTCATGGTTGGTACCGGTCTTGCCGGCGGCGCTGGCGCTGCGACCCTGGGGGAACTCGGTTACAACGTTGAAAGCTTCTGCTATCAGGACAGTCCGCGGCGGGCCCACTCGATCGCTGCCCAGGGTGGTATCAACGCGGCTAAAAACTACCCGAATGATGCCGACAGCATCCGTCGTCTGTTCTACGACACCGTTAAGGGTGGTGACTTCCGTTCCCGTGAGGCTGATGTCTGGCGTCTGTCTCAGGTCTCGAACAACATCATTGATCAGTGTGTCGCACAGGGCGTACCTTTTGCCCGTGATTATGCCGGCTATCTTGATACCCGCTCCTTTGGCGGAGCTCAGGTCTCCCGGACCTTTTATGCTCGAGGTCAGACCGGTCAGCAGCTGCTGCTCGGCGCCTATTCGGCTCTCTCGCGTCAGATCAAGGCCGGCACGGTGAAAATGCACACCCGTCGTGAAATGCTCGACCTGGTTGTAGTCGACGGTGTTGCTCGTGGTATCACCGTACGTAATCTGGTTACCGGTGAGGTTGAGTCCCACTGGGGCGATGCTGTTTGCCTGGCAACTGGTGGTTACATCAACGTTTTTTACCTGTCGACCAATGCTATGGGCTGTTCCGTTACGGCCAACTGGAAAGCCGTTAAAAAAGGCGCTTATTTCGCGAACCCCTGCTATACGCAGATCCACCCGACCTGTATTCCGGTCGCCGGCGAGTATCAGTCGAAACTGACCCTGATGTCCGAGTCTTTGCGTAACGATGGTCGTATCTGGGTGCCGAAGAAGGCTGGAGACAAGCGTCCGGCCAACGAAATTCCCGAGGACGAGCGCGACTACTATCTGGAAACCAAGTACCCCGCTTTTGGTAACCTGGTACCGCGGGACGTCGCTTCACGCAACGCCAAGCAGATGACCGACGCCAACCGCGGCGTGGGAGCTTCTGGCCTTGCGGTCTACCTCGATTATCGCGATGCGATTGGTCGTGTCGGTGAGAATACCATTAAGGAGCGTTACGGCAACCTCTTTGATATGTACGAGAAAATTACCGACGATAACGCTTACAAACAGCCAATGCGCATCTACCCGGCCCCGCATTACTGCATGGGTGGTCTGTGGGTCGATTACAACCTGCAGAGCAACGTACCTGGCTTGTTCGTCCTGGGCGAAGCCAACTTCTCGGTTCACGGGGCCAACCGTCTCGGTGCTTCGGCCTTGATGCAGGGTCTGTCGGACGGTTACTTTGTCATTCCTTATACTATCGGCGGTTACCTTCAAACGGTAATCCCGGGTGAAGTCAAGACCGATCATCCGGCCTTTAAGGAGTCAATTGCCCAGGTTGAAGAGCAGAGCAAAAAACTGTTGTCGATCAACGGTAAGCGGACGGTCCTTGAGTTTCACCGTGATCTCGGTAAAATTCTATGGGATAACGTCGGCATGGCTCGTTCCAAGGAGAGCCTCAATAAGGCACTGCAGGAGATCCCTCAGCTACGTGAGGAATTCTGGAAGAATGTCAAGGTTACCGGCTCAGGGAATGAACTCAACCAGCAGCTCGAAAATGCCGGTCGTGTTGCCGACTTCCTTGAATTCGCTGAAGTGTTGACCCTCGATGCGTTGAACCGCGAAGAATCTTGCGGCGGTCACTTCCGTGTTGAGAGTCAAACAGCAGAGGGCGAGGCGATGCGTGACGATGAAAACTTCACCTACGCGGCAGCCTGGGAGTACAAGGGTGAAGGTAAGGCCCCTGAACTTCACAAAGAGCCTTTGAAGTTTGAAAACATTCATCTCGCTCAGAGGAGCTACAAATAATGGATCTTACACTACACGTATGGCGCCAGAAGGGGCCTAAGGATACAGGGAAACTTGAAACATATAAAGTGACCGGTGTCGATTCCGATCAGTCGTTTCTCGAAATGCTTGACGTCTTGAATGAAGATCTGATCAAGGCCAACAAGGAACCGGTTGTATTTGACCATGATTGCCGCGAGGGAATCTGCGGTATGTGTTCGCAGGTCATTAATGGTCGTCCTCATGGTCCCCATGAAGAGACCACTGTTTGTCAGTTGCATATGCGCCGTTTCAAGGATGGCGACGAGATCTTCGTTGAGCCCTGGCGTGCCAAGGCTTTCCCGATTATTAAGGACCTGATCGTTGATCGTTCGGCCCTTGAGAAGATCATGCAAGCCGGTGGCTATGTCTCCTGTCGCACTGGTGGGACTCCTGACGCTAATACCCATCCCATCGGCAAGCCGATTGCTGATTACGCGATGGATGCAGCCGAGTGCATCGGTTGCGGAGCCTGCGTCGCGGGTTGCCCCAACAGCTCAGCCATGCTCTATACCAGTGCTAAAGTGGCTCAGTTGGCTGTCCAGCCTCAAGGAAAAGTCGAAGCCAAGGCGCGGGTCAAGAACATGACCGATGCCATGCAGGCTGAGGGATTTGGTAACTGTACCAACCATCTCGAGTGCCAAGCCTCGTGCCCGAAAGGGATCAGCGTTAAGTTTATTGCTAAATTGAACCGCGAGTATTTGAAAACGATTGCTGGCTGATCTCTAGGGAAGTAGAACAAAAAAGGGTGGACCCTGTGGTCCGCCCTTTTTTTGTTCATAAATGAAATGTAAAGCAACGAGGGTGAGAAGTGCGTTCAGCTCAAAGTAGACCTTTCATCCAGCCTAAAGCGATAAAAGTGCCTGCAGCTGAACCGAGAGACGAAAAGAAGAACACCAGCATCACCCGTGCTAACCGGTTTCTCCACCAGCCTTTAAGTGTGGTTAGATCATCCCCGACATGCTCCATATCACGGACCGTAGGAGGGGCGACGAAGGCTTGCACGAAAGCGGTGACGAATCCGGCACCGATGGTTGGGTTTAACGATGTGATTGGCGCGGCAATAAAGGCAGAAATAATCGTCAGCGGATGCCCGCAGGCGATCAGCGCACCCAGTGCCGAAAGTAGGCCGTTGGCCAGCACCCAGGCCACGGCGGCATCGGCTAGCCTTTGATGGTCACCGAAAAAAAACCCGCCAACAAACAGAGCGATGACAAATGCCGGGATCAGCCAGGGGATGATCTTTGAAAGAGTTGTCTTGGGCGGAACCATACTGAGCGCAGTGATTGTTTCTGCCGAGATCTCTTCGCCCAGCCTCTTGACGATTCCTGGTAGGTGGGCAGCACCGATGACCGCGACGACTTTCTCTCCTGGTGCATTGCGGATATGGTAGGCCATGTAGGTGTCACGCTCGTCGACCAGAATGGTCTTAACCGATGGCAGCAGTCTCCCCATCTCTTCAAGCATCTGGGAAAGTGTGTCGCCACTCCGCAATTCGGCAAGTTGTGCTTCGTCAAGTTCTTGTTTTTCAAACAGGCTGCCGAGAAGGGCGGCCATAACTTTCATTTTGTTCCAGAATCCGGCTTTGCGCCAGGTGCGCAGCAGGGTAGTGCGGATGTTGCGATCAACCAGTTCGACCCGCATGCCGCGCTCTTCGGCGGTTTGGGCTGCCGCCGCCAGTTCGGCCCCAGGTTTAACCCCGGTCTGCAGCCCCATCTTTTTCTGATAACTCGACAAGGCAAGATTGGTGAGGAGAAAGGGCATCTGCCCCTTTTTTATAACCTCTTTGATGTTGAGCGATTCCCAACCCTTTTGATTGATCAGCGACAGATAGCGCTGTTTGTCAAGTTCAACACATACTGTGTCTGGTTGGTGCTCATCGATGGCGCGAATGACTGTATCAACAGATTCTTGCGATATGTGGGCGGTGCCGATCAGGATGATTTGGCGACCGTCAATGGTAACGATGGTTGGCTGATCCTTGCTTCTTTTAGTCTCAATATCCACCAGAGTTCCTTTTGGGTGTGAAAGGTTGGAAACGCGGCGTACTTTAACATGGCAATGGGGTGTTTTGGTAGGGATAA
>JBDNGT010000020.1:0-7710 GCA_041689145.1 Geopsychrobacter sp.
TAAGACTTATATCCGCCCTTATTCTGCATGATGTGGTCAATATTTTTGTGATTCTCTTCTGTAAAACGCGTATTATAAATCCAATTGTCCCGTCTTGGCATCGGTCGCTCCCTATTTGCCTGTCATACTATATTATACTAAATAATACTACCTAGTATGATTGTAATACTAACGACCGGCTTGAACAACCCCTATTAGTCTTTTAAGGAGAATTTTTATGGTGCAAGATTTTATCGAGATATTATACCTCGGAGAAGAGGGGCAAACCATTTTTGCAACTGATTCCTTGCGCGAATGGGATGACTCACAAATTAAACTATTAAAACGTCAAATTCCCCAGCAGCAGGAAAGCTTCAATGCCAAAGGGATAGCCTCTGTTGAGCTTCACTGTATCCGCAAGATTGGTGCTCTGCCGGCGCTCTGTATAGAGGAACTAAATAAGCACCTCTACACTCTCTCTGATTCAGAAAGGAACAAGATTAGGCCGAACCTTAGCAATTGGCCTTCCCCTATCCCGATCGATCTGGATTGACAGACCCGTTTCAAAGCGTTTCTTTTATCAAGCTGCCTCGCCCACCTTTCCTTGGGCTGAGTCTGGTCAGGTTCGGGCTAGATTTCTCAAGCCCCCGGCTTTAACCAGAGTGTCCCTGACTCAAAGCCGCATTGACGGTTTCAAGACGTTGTTCGTCTTTCAATGAGGTACAAACAAAGCGATTATGAGTGTAAGAACCACCTTTGCCCTCTTTATCGCCATAAGAATACAGCGGAACAATATTAGCCCTACGAAGGCATTCTTCAAGCATCGAGGCTATAAAGGGGAGTCCACCAATGAGGGCAAAAGGGATGTTGTGTTTATTGGCAACCTCGACCACGGCATCAACCCTTTTTTTGAGCCCTTTATAGTCCAATTGTCCTTCTTCTTTATTCTTTTGCGCCATCAGCATTCCACGGATAACCTCTTTGTCTTCCTTCGACGGCTCAACGACTCCGACCTTGCGTAATTCTTTAGAGGCCCAGTAGTAAGTCAGGTTCAGGACTTTGATTGGACCATCTTTCTGAATATCCTGGTTTCGCTTAAAAAAGACCGCCTGATCTAATGCTTCCTTGAAACTCGCACAAGGTTCCAGTTCCAAATTGTCAGCGTCAAAGCCCCTTACTATTCCATACCACCGATTCCTACCCTCTTTTTCTGCCGCAAACTCAACAACCTCCCCAACCCGAAGAGTGGAGATATAATAAAGAAAAGTTTTCTGGCTGGACGGTGTTTTTAAAAACCTCCTCGAAAAACTCCGGACGGCTAAATCCTCAATATCAAGAATCGCCATCCAATTTTTATAGTTGGCGCGTCGGTCGAAAATTGGGGCTTTCGTTAAAGACCCCTTAGAGACCGGATATATTTTATTTTCCATAAAACCTCCCCTGCTCTTGCTTCTCAGTCTAGTTATCAAAGACCAGATTAACTTTCCATCCCCACTTAGGATCGTTCACTAATTCACCATTAGCATCAAACTTCTTTCCCGTTCTGGGAGAGGTTAAGCCTGTCAATCGGACCTTTTCTCCTCCAATAAGGGCAATCACAGCCTTTTCAGAAAGCTTCTTTTTCAGTTTTGAAAGAGAGTTTTTCCAGACAACAAACTTGCACCCCTCTTTATATTTGTTGCATCCATAAGCTTTCGGCGTTTCTACGACATCACCGCCACAGATCGGGCATGTCTCTACCTTCTTGGATGCGAAACCCGTTGAAGTATAGCCTGGTAAGCTTTCCAGTTGCTTGATTTCCTTAATAAGTTGAGAATCCAGGAGCGTAACAACATTAATATATTTCACCTGCCCTATCGCAATCTGATCGAGTAGTTCTTCAACCTTTTTTGTGAAATCGATCTCGTAAAAGGAGAACCTACCCTTCATGGCTTTGTGCATGGTTTCCCCAAGGGGAGTTGAGAGCAGTTTGCGGCCTTTTTCGTCAACATATTTTCGGGTCTTAACAACCCGCATAATACTGGCGTAGGTAGATGGTCTTCCGATCCCTCGGGCTTCCAGATCCCGGACCAGTGAAGCCTCGGTATAGTGCGCTGGGGGTCTGGTTGTTTTCTCAACAGACTCTACTTTCTCAGCGACAAGGACCTGACCATTACTGAGCGGCGGGATAACGCCAGAATCATCTTCTTCCTCATTGTCTTCCACATCATCTTTGAGAATATCTTTCCATCCGGCAAAAGTAAGCTTTCTACCGACTCCCATAAACTCGGCATAGCGTCCGTCAACCGCCTCCCTCGCAACTAAATTTACAGTTGTGACCTCATACTGAGCTGGGGCCATTTGACATCCAACGGCCTGAGTCCAGATCAGCTTATACAGTTTTTGTGCGTCACTATCTTTCGGCCCGATTGTCAAAACATTAAAGTCTGTCGGACGGATCGCCTCATGTGCTTCTTGCGCGCCCTTTTTCGCCTTCCATGTGTTTGGCTTTGGAGGAATAACGTTTTCCATCCCGCGGCCACGCAAAAAGGCCCAGATAGCTTTAATGGTTTCTGTGTCCAGATTAGGTGAGTCAGTCCGATGATAAGTGATAAACCCTTGCTTTCCGTCCCCCTCAAAGAGCTTCTGAGCCAGTTGCATTGTCTTTTCGGTATTGAATCCAAGACGGGTTGAGGCTTTCTGAACCAGCGTGCTGGTTGTAAACGGAGCGGGGGGTTTAGTGCTCTTATTCGCCTTCTTTACGCCACGAACCTCGAATGTCTTAACTGTTCTAGCCAAAACATCCGCAGCAGATCTATCCATCCAGTACGGTGTTTCGCCTTCTGGAACCGGGTTCGTCAAAAATGGCAAGAAATTCCACTTTGCGCTCCATTCCTGAAAACGAGCAAACACTTCATAGTGAGTCGTGGCGATAAAGTTTTTAATCGATTGGTCACGCTCGACCACTAAACGGGAAGCGACAGATTGGACTCGGCCGGCAGAAGCTCGCTCTTGAACAAAGTTGCTAATAGGGCTACTGGCCTGATAACCCACAAGCCGGTCAAGTACCCTTCGGGCCTCCTGAGCACACACCCCGTTGGTATCCAAAGATCGAGGGTTCGCAAGCGCTCCTTCAATCCCCTTCTTTGTGAGTTCGTGGAAAATTACACGCTCATATTTCTTGATACCTAACGTCTGAATGAGGTGCCAAGAAATCGCTTCCCCTTCTCGATCATCATCTGTTGCAAGAACGACGCTAGAAGCACCCGATAGCGCCGACTTTAATCGCTTAACAATATCTTTTTTTGTTATCTCATATTGGGGCCGGTAATCAGGCGGACAAACGCCGATCTCCTTAACAGGCAAGTCACGAATATGCCCCACGCTTGCCAAGACATGATATTTACTCCCAAGAATACTCTGTATAGTCTTCGCCTTTGCGGGAGACTCAACAAGCATTAATATTTTTCCAGACATTGCTCACCTCTTACGTTGAATAATCTGATCAGCCTATTCGTTCTCGGACTGGTCAAAGTCGAAATCGTCAAGGTCAAGATCTCTAGCCAGGCTCTCAGCAAAAGCCCCAACTGCTATCCTATTTCTCTGTGCCTCTTCCACGCTTATCTCTATCAGACCGGGACCCTCAACCTGTTGTTTTGGCGCGAGGGGAACGGGCGGGATGGTTGGTGCCGGTACCTGTGCTGCCAGTCCACCCTCTAGTTTCCTCTCATCACCAAGTCCGACAGGGATAGTTGGTAGGGATATTTGTTCTGGTTTGGAACGAACGGGTTGTGTTTGATTCTCGTTCTGTTGGGTGGGATATTCTGGCAAATCGTAGGGATAAGCAGAAGCGTAAACAGCCTTAGCTCTGCGTGCCTCTCTCAATAAAATGGCGTAAATAGGGGCCATTGAGAAAGACCCATTATCAGTGAAATGCGGGAAGGTGGAGACCCACTCCAGAATTTCTTCATCTGTGGATCTCCCCTCACGAAGGCCGATAGTAAGCCTACGATACCCCTTTCCTTTTCTTGAACTCATACTAGCAATTTCCTTTTCTGTTAGGGCAAAAGGAACTAACTAGCTTTGGCCTGGCGAGCCTGCTCCAGAGCTGAAAGCCGATCCTCAGCAAACAGAAACATGCCTTTACAGACAGAGTTAAAGCAATCTCCCATGATCTCAGCGTGAGGAACTACGCTCTTCACTGCATCGAAAAAAAATGGAGACCCGCCGCCTGCCAGATAAACATACATATCGGCACCACCCAACCAAAGACGCTTAATCTCGTCCAACATCGGATTTGCGACCAACAAGGCTTGCTGATCGATCATATCGCCAATGTCTATCGTATTTCTGCGATAGAGCATCGTGCGCTCCATGAGGAGCTTGGGAATCTTAGTGATATCCATATCCCATCCACCAAACTCCAAGCGAAGTTTGGATTGAACGGCTTGAGCAAGTTGAGAGACACCAACCGGCACTCCACCACACTTGTTTTTATTAATCTCCCCAGAATCCGCTTTAGCAGATAGGCCCGTTGTATAGGTACCAATATCAACAATCCCAAGTTCAGCCGAAGCCAAACCAGAATCTTGTGAAATCTGATAAAACAAAGCACCGCTCGCCTGAGGAATAATCATCGGCTTAATGGTGATTTCACAGAATATGCCCTGATATGTAAAACTCAGTTTACTATTAAGTAACCGTTTAAGATCACTCTGACGTTTACTATAAATTGCCTGCGGCAAGCCCGTTACAAGAACAACGTTGTCACCGCTCTTAACACCCAAACGCCCGAGCGCTGCACACAGCAAAACCATCCAGCCTGTCGAGCCACCCCAATCATTGCACAGGGTATCCTCCCGCGTATTCAGATCGCCAAAGGCAACAGCATGATCACCGACGAGATAGGCTACCCCATTAAAACCGACAACCTCTGCATCCTCAGATCCAAAAGCTAGCTCATCTCGGGCTGGTTGGCGGCTGACTACCGATTTCAGGTTGGTGGTGTTCTTGCCATCCGTTGCTTGTGTGTATCCGCTGCCGATATCAGCAGATATCAATTTTAATTTTACGCCGTTCATTCTGGACTCCCTCTTTTAGAGTATGGTTATTGTCACTTGTGCAAACCTTCTAACATTGATATTGTAGCACATAAAACAAAGTCAAAGAAGCGGTTGATATGACAAAAACACCAAAAACACAAAAAGAATATATGGTCCGGGCTAACAGCCTGCTGGATCGCTATGCTCGAGAGATGGGGATAGGTTGGAGTGATAATCCTGAAGCATTTTGTCAATGGTTTGGAGCGATGCGGCAAGAGTGGAGACCCGCGACCTGGAGACAATATAAGGCCGCAATTTGTTTCTTCATGGAGCAGTTTGGGCCACAAGAAGTTCTCGATTACATTTTAAGTCTCACACAGGAGCTTTGTGCAAAAGAGAGTGCTAACCCTCGGACCTCTGCTCAAAAACAAAAACACCTTCAAAATAAAGAGCTAGAAATTCTGACAACCGAACTTAGTCTTAAAAAAGGGGATTACGATCACCTCTTGGCAATATGGTTAATCGTGAATCGGTTTGTTGGCTTGCGCCCTTCCGAATGGGAAACAGCATATCTTGCTGGCGATAATCTCGTTGTCAAAAATGGCAAAGCAACAAATGGTCGATCACACGGAGCAACCCGAACCCTCTGCTTGGAGGATGCCCCTAAACAAATTAACGAACTCATCCATGAGTTCATTTTCCTTCTACACAAAACAGTTCAAGAAAAAGGTTCTTTTGATTTTGTCTACGCAAGAATCAGACTCAGACTGCATAGCCTCACCCGAAAACTCTGGCCTCGCAAGAAAAAGTGGCCCACCCTCTACTCCACACGGCATCAGTTCTCTGCCGATCTAAAAAAGAATAATTACTCACTTCCTGAGATCGCCGCTCTCTTTGGTCACGCGACTGATGAAACTGCAACGACTCACTATGGAAAACGGAAAAAAGGGGAGAAGGGATCGTCCTTTGTTAAGCCGGACCAGAAGGAAGTTGGGCGCGTCAGAAAGACCTTCGCTAACGGCTCTACTCCAGTACCAAGTCAAACCCCGCAAGAGGATTCCCCTTTTAGTCCCTCTCCTAAATAACGATTTCAGACAAAAAAACCCCGGTGTTCAAGGGAACGACCAGGGCAAAATTTCTCTTATACTTTTATCTCTATTTTTGCGCTAGAACACTTACATCATCTGCAAGCTCGTACATATTCCGAATCCTTATGTCGGAGATCAGGCCAGGATTCTTGATTGTGACAACCTGGATATTTCCCTGCGACCCATCTTTTTTAATGATCTCCATTTTCCATGCGATAGCCTCTAGGTGAGAAAACTCGCCATGTGCCCAAAGCATATCGATATGGCTTTGATCTTCATTGAAACATTCATCGATATCTCTATTTCCTAAACCTAAGATCATCTGGACATACTCTTTAAGATTAACCATCAAGCTAGAGGTGTTTAAAAGAGTTATCTCTGCCAATTGATCACGGCCTTGTCGGGTTGGCACGAACGTATTCTCCCCGATGCTTATATCTATTTGTGCGACTCCCTTCTGTTGGGACATCGCCCAGAAGTAAATTTGTTGCAATCCCGCCCCCGTGTCGCGAGTACCAAACAGTGCGGTCACATGGCCACTCGGTCCCGTAAAATTGGGTGTCGGGAAGACAGCAGGGAAAACCAGTGAAGGTATTTCCCGGATTGGAGTCGTGTCTTCTTCCTCTCTCACGACATATAAAGTAGCTCTGCATTTCATATCGCGTTCCAATCCTCCTTTCTAATATTTTCCAATCGATAAATAATCTTATCAACTTCATTATGCGTTGTTAACCGGGTCTAAACAAGAGAAAACTTATAAATAAATGAGGAAATACAGCTAGTCATTTGCTTCACCGTTTGTTATAATACCACTATAGCGACGTGTAAACGGTCTCGCTAGTTACTAGCCCGTCAACTGCTTGCCTCCCAGGGTTTAACCAGCGGCACCAAGACAAAGGAGCCACCTTCCATGCAAATTAAAAGACAAATCGTTGCCCGTGATCTTTACAATCTCAAAGCCGTCTTTGACTGCCGAGGTTTAGACTTGGCCTGGTTGCTGGGTGCCCCGAATCTTAAAAAGACTACGGCTGAAAGTCGTGAACCCATCAAGGACCCCGCCACGGCGATCCTCATCAGACTCTATACCGCCTACCCCGATCTCTATATCCTTCCGGAAGCTCCGAGCTATGCGGATATCCACCAAAAGGTCGTAAAGTATGGAGGTGACACATACCAGCGCATTATGGATGAACGGCCTATGACAAGAGGTCGCAGACCCGAGGAGCCAAGCCATAAGTTTACGGCAATGTTATTTGGCCGTCGTTCTGGTGCTGGTAACGATTGGGCTAAAAATCCAAACAAGAGACCAGTCCCTACAATCGAACGTCTCTTCTTACTGTTTGAGAAAATGGTGGACGAACAAGGCATCAAAGGGTTTGAACGGTTTCTGGCGATAGTCCAAGAAGAGGCATTTTATCGCGGCATGGAATCCTTACGGGATCTCTTTGACCAAGCGTGGAAAAGAGAGAAACCCGACTAATTATCCATGCACCCCTCTGGCCCAAAAAGTCGAAAACAATCATCTTGATCTGGTGATTTTTTTCGACTTTCCTTTTTGTCCCGTCCTCCCCCACCATCGTTCAAGACCACAAATCGTTAGCATTTGTGGTTACTAGCAACAA
>JBDNGT010000021.1:0-2088 GCA_041689145.1 Geopsychrobacter sp.
AAGTCTTTAAAAACATAACTGCTTTTACCACTGAGGCACTGAGAACTCTGGGTTTAGGACAAATCAACCGATACCAAAATCTTCTTAGCCGCGGGAACTAATCGGTGGAAATGGGGTCGGACCAAGCTATCATACTGATATCTTTACATAAACAGACCAATAATAGCTCATTTAAGAGCTTATAAGCCCCATTTCTCCATCAAAATGGCTGTTTTAAGAAGGTGGGACCTTGGATCGAGCCACGCAAATAATCGTATATCGCATAAATGGGGAGGTTATCCCCTATATCGTCATTTTTTCTATCAAAATTGGCAATATAGACTCCAAGTTCTTATGAAGCTAGTAACGGTCACTATGCCTAAATTATTATATGTACCCAATCACTTCATCTACCAACGCTGACATTTCTGGAGGATTTACCATTTCAATGCCAGTAGAAGAATGTTTATGGTTTACAGCATCAAGTTTTGGTTTATGAGCGGCGTTATCGTAACGGAAAATAAGGTTTCCATCTCTATCTTGGTATTGGTAGGCATAACTTAATTTCTCTAAACCGTATTTGCTTCCGATGTACTCCCTTAAAATCAGACAAGAGCCATCAACCAAAACAATCTCAGCTTTGATAACAGCCTGTCTCCCTGCCCTTAGCTCTTCTTGGATGATTATTGACTCTGCAAAACCATAGGTATCAAGTCGATCAATATCACGCCTAAAAGACGCGAGATAGTCACTAATCGACATATTCGATTCCTTTTAAAATCGCCAATCTTTCACGCATGCGAGAATAAAGTTTTGCTTCTCCTGCCCATTCTACATATTCAACATCTTTTCCTTCTAGTTTTTCTGCTGTCCAATCTTGCAAGAAAGTTTCTGAAGAAACCCCATATTTTTTCTCAAAAAATCCTAATTTTTTTTCCCCTAATTGCAAAGCATACCCAATTCGATGCTCCTCAGCTTTTATGGCTTCACAGAAAACAGCTTTGGTCGATGCATGATCAGAGTTAATTTTAATTTCAGTCATTTATTCTCTCCTATTACCTTGGGTTGGGTCACCTGATATTTTTCTTAAATACCAATTTGCCCATCTCGTATCTACTTGATATTATTAGACTGCAAACTCGGACACCGACAGTTCCGACAGTTGGCCTGGGGTGTTGTTGGCCTGGAGAATATACTTGCCATCGGGGTCGGACCACGCCAACCCTCTATAATCACTTCACTTTGTTACGTTTCCAACCCTTAAAAACAACCTTAGAGCACCTATTTCTACGGCAAAATCGCATCGTAAGGGGCTTCATCCTCACGCAACACACAACTGCCATCATATTCCACAATCGAGCGCCCCATGGCGCTGTATCCTAACTCAAGCTGAACAGATTCTACAAACTCATACGTTCCCACAGCAATGCCACCAGGCCAGCGCGGGTCTCTCAGGTCGTCACCCATACCGGCAGCAAGGGCCTGGTCAATCCATTCTTTCCGCTGCACGACAAGCTGATCGTAATCGTTGATTTCGAGCAACTCCATCAAGGCAGGGATATCCGTTACTCTGTACCGTAGTCTTTTCGACAGCAGTTCTGAATAACCAGATTCGGACCAATCTCGCGGATGACTCACGACCCCTGCTCGAACCATGTTCAAATCAATATAGACAAGACACTGAACAAGGTGTTCATCGTTTGCCACAGCAGTAGCATGATACCGGTCTTCCCAGAAAGCGCCCTTACGCCCTTTTCTGCGATTGTATTCCTGCGCTGCACATCCGGCAGCCAACTGCATGCTGGCCGAAATTTCCTGCTTCCCACAATCTTTGATCAATAAATGGACATGATTGGAGGTGACTGTGTAATTCAATACCGATAAACCATGTCGACGCTTTGCCTCGTAAAGCCAGTGGACCCAACGTTTGCGATCTCTAGCAAATTTAAGCAGAAACTCCTGCTTGTGACAGGAAAAAATAAAAACGCGCTGGAGAAAGAGAAGTTCTCTACTTCGGCGTTGTTCTGCTCCTCCATGTTTGCGAGATAACATTCCAGCAGGTATCCAGAAGACAATGAGCGATCAAAGCACAGACGGTTAATTGGCTTC
>JBDNGT010000022.1:0-15384 GCA_041689145.1 Geopsychrobacter sp.
ATCTTCCCGCTTATGAATATCAACGGACAGAGCTTCTTCAATCCACTCCGCATGAGCGGATCTCAACGTTTCAATGCTGCCAATCTTCAGCGCATCCATAAGGGCACTTTGATCAATGATTGTATTTCGACATTTATTTCCCTGGATTTCATGGTAGCCGCCATAAACCCATTCACCGGGGTGTCTCACCGCCCCGGCTCGCACCATATTCAGGTCAATATAGACGAGACAGCGCTGCAGATGTCTTCCCAATTCAATGGCCGTCGCATGGTATCGATCTTCCCAGAACGCGCCTATAGCCCAGTTCTAGGGGGTAAAATTTGGATTTTTTATAATTATTCCAGTCTATTAGCTTGATCCAACCCCGTCAGCATCATAGATAAATAGATAACAGCGTTGCCCTTGCTATTTCCCGTCCGAACGTCAGCCCTCGACTCTTTCTATTTGCTGCGGCTGGCCTTCTCTTCGAGCCCCGAGAGGCCGAAGCGACGCCGCAGTTCAGCATAGACCCGCTCGGGAGGCAGATCGTAGTAGCCGAGCAGGACCAGCACGTGGAAGAGGAGGTCGGCGACTTCGCCGATGACCTCCTCTTTGATCCCGCCCTTGCCGGCAACGGCGGTCTCGGTGGCCTCTTCGCCGATCTTGCCGAGGATCTTATCTAACCCCTTGTCGAACAGTGACTTGACGTAGGACTTCTCGCCAGCGGCCAGCTGCTTGCGTTCCTGAATGATATTGTAAAGCGCTTCCAGGATATCCTGGCGGGCGTAAAGTGAAGCGGCATCGACCAGCTTCTCGCCGCCCTCCTTGATTGCGCCGTCCCAGACACGATAGAAACAGCTGCGCTGGCCGGTGTGACAGGCGACGCCCTGCTGCTCGATCTTGACCAGCAGACAGTCATTATCGCAATCGAAGCGGATCTCCTTGACGAGCTGAAGATGACCGGAGGATTCCCCCTTCATCCACTGCTTCTGGCGCGAGCGCGAGTAGTAATGGACCTTGCCGCTGGCGAGGGTCTGCTCAACCGCCTCGGCGTTCATCCAGGCCATCATCAGCACCTCACCCGTTGCGGCATCCTGGGTAATCGCCGGGATCAGGCCGTCCTCGCCAAATTTCAATTGCTCAATCAAAGACATATTCTTCTCCACCCCCTCACTCCTTACGCCTCACTCCTCACAGAATTCTGGCAGGCACCCCGTGCTGTTTCAGATACTCTTTACACTCGGCGATGGTGTGTTCCTTGAAGTGGAATATCGAGGCCGCCAAGGCGGCGCTGGCCCCCCCTTCAACCAACCCTTCGCGGATATGTTCAAGGTTGCCGACCCCACCCGAAGCGATAACCGGAATTTCGACCGCATCGCTGACCGCGCGGGTCAGGGCGATATCGTAGCCATCCTTGGTCCCGTCACAATCCATCGAGGTCAAGAGCAGCTCGCCGCTGCCGTAGGCTGCCATCTTTTCGGCCCATTCGACCACGTCGATGCCGGTCGGCTTACGTCCACCATGGGTGTAGACCTCCCAACGCGGTGGGTTTGAATCGGGGACACGGCGTGCATCGATCGCCACCACCGTGCACTGGCTGCCGAAACGGGTCGAGGCTTCGCGGACAAACTCAGGATTGAAGACTGCAGCGGTATTGATCGAAACCTTGTCCGCTCCGGCGTTGAGCAGCTTGCGGATATCTTCACAGGTCCGCACCCCGCCACCGACCGTAAGCGGCATGAAGACCCGCTCGGCAGTCCGCCGCACCACGTCGATAATGGTATTGCGGTTATCACTGCTAGCAGTGATATCGAGGAAGGTCAGTTCGTCAGCACCCTGGGCATCGTAGGCCTCGGCAATCTCGACCGGGTCACCGGCGTCGCGCAGTCCGACAAACTGCACGCCTTTGACCACGCGGCCATCCTTGACGTCGAGACAGGGGATAATTCGTTTCGTCAGCATAGAATCAAAACCTTTTTTAGCAACAAGCTATTTTCGCCACCAAGGCGCCAAGAGAATCCTTTTTTAACGGAGAGACGCAGAGCAGGAGAGACGCTGAAAAAGACAAAAGAGCTAAAGGTTAGAACTGTTAAAACCTTAGGTTCTGCTTTTCTCTCCGCCTCAGCGTCTCTCAGCGCCTCTCCGTTAAAAAAGCTTTTGTCCTTCTTGGTGTCTTGGTGGCTATTTTATTTTGCCTTGGTCAGGGCGACCGCTTCACGCAGGTCGATGGCCCCGGAATAGATCGCCTTGCCGGTGATCACCCCGGTCACCCCGGAGGATTCGATGGCGATCAGGCGCCTGATATCATCCAGCGTCGAGAGCCCGCCCGAAGCGATCACCGGGATATTGATCGCTTCGGCCAAGGCCTTGGTCGCCTCAATATTCGGCCCCTGCATCATGCCATCACGGGCAATGTCGGTATAGATAATCGCCTCAACGCCGAAGCCTTCCATCTCTTTGGCCATCTCAGTCGCAAGTTTTTCGGTGACATCAGCCCAACCGCGCACCGCGACCAGACCATTCATGGCGTCGATCCCGACGACGATGCGTCCGGGAAATTTCTTGCAGGCTTCGGCAACCAGAGCCGGGTTCTCCTTGGCGACGGTGCCGAGGATGATCCGATTGATACCCAGATCCAGATAGGCCTCGATGGTTTGCATGTCGCGGATCCCACCCCCCAGCTCGCTGGGGATATCGATCGCATCGATGATGGCGCGGATCACCGCCTTATTCTTCGGCACCCCGGCAAAAGCGCCGTCGAGATCGACAATATGCAGAAATTCGCCGCCCTGCTCCTGCCAGATCAGCGCCTGAGCTGCGGGATCACCGTTATACACCGTGTCCTTATCCATCAGCCCCTGTTCCAAACGGACGCAGCGGCCTTCTTTCAAATCAATCGCGGGGAGAATAATCATTTTTTTAATCCTTTGATTGCCACCAAGACACCAAGCTCACCAAGAAGATCTAAAACTCTTTTAACGCTGAGGCGCTGAGGACCGCAGAGACGGAAAGAAAAACAGAGCCTAAGGTTTTAACAGTTCTAATTTTTAGATCTTTTGCCCTTCTCAGCGTCTCTCCTGCTCTGCGTCTTTCCGTTAAAAAAGGATTTTCTTGGTGTCTTGGTGGCTAATACTCTAGAGTTCTTCAAAATTCTTAAAAATATGCAGGCCGATGCTCTGGCTCTTCTCAGGGTGAAACTGGGTAGCCATGATATTGCCGCGCCAGATCGAAGCACAGAATTCGACATCACCATAACGGCAACTGGCCGCGACATCGGCGGCGTTTTCAGCCTGACAGTAGTAGGAGTGCACAAAGTAGACGAAGCTTTCATCCGCCACCCCGGCAAACAGCGGCGAGCTCTTTTTCAGCAGCAGGTTGTTCCAACCCATGTGCGGCACCTTGAGACGTTCGCCGTTTTCGACCATGCTAGAGGGGAAGCGCACGACCTTACCTGGGACCAACCCCAGCCCCTGATGCTGACCGAACTCTTCACTCGTATCGAACAACATCTGCATGCCGACACAGATCCCCAAGAGCGGCTTGCCCGCTGCGACATGGGCGCAGAGCGGATCCGCAAAACCGCCCTTGCGTAGGTTGCTCACGCAATCGGCAAAGGCACCGACCCCCGGGAGCACGACCTTGTCGGCACTGGCAATATCTTGCGGATCGGCACTGACACGCACAGCGAACCCGAGGGATTCAAAGGCTTTCTCGACGCTGCGCAGATTACCCATTTCGTAATCGATAATATTAATCATCTGCAGTTCCCTGATTTATTCCAGGCTACCCTTGGTCGACAAAACCCCGTCGATCCGCGGGTCGATCGAGGTCGCTTCGTCAAGGGCGCGGCCGAAAGCCTTGAAGATCGCCTCGATGATGTGATGCAGGTTCTCCCCGTAGGCCAGATTCACATGGATATTGGCGCCGCTGTGATTACAGAAGGCGACAAAGAATTCTTCGACCAGTTCGGTTTCAAAGTTTCCGAGCTGGGCCTTGGGGATATCCGCGTTAAAGACCAGAAACGGCCGGCCGGAAAAATCGATGATCACCGACGCAAGGGCCTCATGCATCGGCATGGTGCCGCGCCCGAAGCGCCGAATGCCGGACTTATCGCCGAGGGCTTTTTTAAAGGCTTCCCCCAGACAGATCCCGACATCTTCGACGGTGTGGTGGGCATCGATCTCGATATCCCCCTGCGCAACCACCTCCAGATCAAAAAACCCATGCCGGGTCAGCGCTGAAAGCATGTGATCGAAAAACGGCGCCGGGGTGGAGATCTGTTCCTTACCCGCGCCATCAAGATTCAATTTGACGCAGATTTCGGTCTCTTTGGTCTTACGTTCTATCTCCGCACTGCGGGTCATAGACTCCTCCAGAAATTCATTCGTTATCCTGCATGCGTATCGCCACCGACTTGGCGTGGGCTTCTAGCCCTTCGAGCTCGGCGATATGGATAATCTCTTTGCCCAGCCGCTTTAACCCAGCCTTACTGAAGCTGACAATACTCGATTTCTTGACAAAGTCATCGAGCGACAGCGGCGAAAAGAAGCGCGCGGTGCCCCCGGTCGGCAGGGTGTGGTTCGGCCCCGCGATATAATCACCGGCGGCCTCGGGGGTGTTATGCCCCATGAAGATCGCGCCGGCATGACGGATCTGCGGCAGGATCGCGAAGGGATCATCAACCGCGAGTTCGAGGTGTTCAGGCGCGATCCGGTTGGAGAAGGCGATCGCTTCATCCAGATCACGGGCCAGGATGATCGCACCGTAATTTTCAATCGACGGACGAGCAATCGCTTCGCGGCTAAGTTGCTGCAACTGGGCTTCCACCTCAGTCTGCACCGCAATCGCCATCTTTTCACAGCTGGTCACCAAGACCGCCGAAGCAAGTTCATCATGCTCAGCCTGACTGAGCAGATCGGCCGCGATATGCGCCGCCTGGCCGCTGCCGTCGTTGATCACCAGAATTTCACTGGGCCCGGCGATCATGTCGATATCGACCAGCCCAAAAACCAGCTGCTTGGCGGTCGCAACGTAGATATTGCCCGGCCCGGTGATCTTGTCGACTTTCGGTACCGTCTTGGTGCCGAAGGCCAGAGCCGCCACCGCCTGGGCTCCGCCGATTTTGAAAATCCGGTCCACCCCGGCAATCTTCGCCGCCGTCAAGACATGCGGATCGACGACCCCATCCGGCATCGGCACCGTCATAATTATTTCACCGACACCCGCAACTTTAGCAGGCACCGCATTCATCAGGACCGAAGATGGATAGCTTGCCTTACCGCCCGGCACATAAATGCCAACCCGCTCTAAGGGGCGCACCAACTGCCCGACCAAGACATCGTCCTCATCGGTCGAGAGCCATGTCTCTTGCTTTTGCTTGCGGTGATAATTTGCGATGCGCTGTGCGGCTAATTCGAGAGCTGCGTAAGATTCTGCGCTGACCTGCGCAAGCGCCGCTTTAATCTCGGCGGCTGAAACTTCGATGGTTGCGGCATTCAGCTGCAAGCGGTCGAATTTCACCGTCAGCTCGAAGAGGGCCGCATCACCGCGCAGGCGTACATCGGCTAAGATATCTTTAACTGTCTGTTCAATGCCATCAGGGACTTCCTCAGCGCGCCGTTCAATCCTTCTGAACGCATCGTTGAAACCGGCATCTGTGAATTTCAGAATCCGCATCATCTTGTCACCTCACCCTTCACGCCTCACTCCTCACAGCTTTGCCTATTCCGAAATCCGCACTTCGTCACCCACGACCTTTTCGAGGTCCTCGATAATCTTGCCGATGCGCTGATGTTTCGTTTTAAGGCTGGCGCGATTGACGATCAGTCGGCTGGTAATTTCGGTGATGGTTTCAACCTCAACCATACCGTTCGCCTTGAGCGTGCTCCCGGTTGAGACCAGATCGACAATCCGCTCAGACAGGCCGACCAATGGGGCCAGCTCAATTGAACCATAAAGCTTGATCAGTTCGACCTGTATCCCTTTTCCAGCGAAATAACGCTCGGTGATATTCGGATATTTAGTCGCCACACGAATGTTCGACCAATTGAGCGGGTTGTCTTCGGCCAGGAGATCCTTCGGTTCGGCGACCACCAGCCGGCAGTAGCCGAACTTCATGTCGACCGGCTCATAGAGGTCCTTCCCCTGCTCAAGCAGGGTATCCTTGCCGACCACACCGATATCCGCACAGCCGTATTCGACGTAGGTCGGCACATCGGTCGCCCGCACCGCCATGAACCTTAACTTCAGCTCAGGATTTTCAAAGACCAGCTTGCGGCTCTTTTCGCTCATTTCCGGACAAGTGATCCCGATCTGGGCAAAGAGCTCCATCGAGTCTTCAAGAATGCGCCCCTTGGGCAGGGCAAAGGTGATCCAGTCATTCATGATTTTTCTATCCTTACCATTTATTTTTGGGGAGCAATTATGCAGGCACGCGTTCGATACAGGCTCCGAGCCCAGCCAGCTTCTCTTCGATCCGTTCGTAGCCGCGATCCAGGTGATAGATCCGCGATACTTGGGTGGTATTTTCGGCAGCCAGCCCCGCCAGAATCAAACAGGCGCTGGCGCGCAGATCGGTCGCCATAACTGGTGCGCCGTGCAGCTGTTCAACCCCGTGGATCAGCGCACTATGTCCGTCAATGCTGATATCAGCCCCCAAACGCTGCAGTTCACAGACATGCATGAATCGGTTCTCAAAGACATTTTCTGAGACTCGGCTGGTGCCATCAGCCAGGGCCATCATCGCCATGAACTGCGCCTGCATATCGGTCGGGAAACCCGGAAAAGCCGAAGTGCGGATATCGACCGGCAGAATCTTATCTGGACCGACGACGCGCAGACCATCCAGTTCGGAACGGATTATCACCCCCGCCTCGACCATCTTCTTTAGCAATGCCTCCTGATCCCGTTGCCGTGCACCACGGACCAAAACATCACCCTTGGTCATAGCTGCGGCGATCATGAAGGTTCCGGCCTCGATCCGATCGGGCATCACCGAAATCTTCAGCGGCGCGAGGGAACTGACCCCTTGAATAGAGATACGTGCCGTACCGGCGCCTTCTATCTTTGCCCCCATCGAGATCAGCGCCTCGGCGAGTTGCACGATTTCAGGCTCGCGGGCGGCGTTTTCAATAACCGAATCCCCCTCGGCCAACGCCGTGGCCATCAACAAGTTTTCGGTCCCACCCACGGTCGGCATATCGAAGATGATATGTGCGCCGCGCAACTGCTCGGTATGCGCTTCGACGTAACCGTGGTCCAGGGTGATCTTCGCGCCCAGAGCCTCAAAGCCCTTCAGATGCTGATCGATCGGGCGAGCACCGATTGCGCAGCCACCCGGCAAGCTGACCCGCGCATGACCACAGCGGGCCAACAAGGGGCCAAGGACCAGCACCGACGCGCGCATGGTTCGCACCAGATCGTAGGGCGCTTCAATACTTTGGATAGCCGAGGCGTTAACTTGGCAACAATCTCCGGCGCGCTCGGTTGTCACACCGAGGATGTTGAGCAAGGCGACAGCGGTGTCGATATCACGGAGCGCGGGGACATTACAGACTTCACTCTGTCCATCTGACAGTAAGGTGGCAAACAACAGTGGCAGGACAGCATTTTTAGCCCCGCTGATCCGCACCTCGCCCTTGAGTGGTACCCCACCCTTAATCACAATTTTATGCAAAGGTTTCCCCTTTATAAACTATTTAAACGCTACGCCGACCCGCGACAACACGCGGGTTGCCAGCATAATCTTGCCGACCGTAAATTTCGCTTAAACCTGCTGCCACCAAAAGGTCCATAACCGATTGCTGTTGGCGATATCCGATTTCCAGCAACAGCCAGCCCCCTGGTTTCAGTATTTTTTGCGCCTGCGCCACGATATGCCGATAACAGTCGAGGCCATCCTCGCCGGCCAAGAGGGCCTGCGCCGGTTCGTGGTCACGCACCTCGGGCATCAAATCGCAATACTCTGCGGTGCCGACATAGGGTGGATTCGACACCACCAGATCGAAAGGCTTTTCCGGCAAATGCGCCAGATCGCCACACATAAACTGACACCGTACATCCAGAGCATGCCGCTGTGCATTATCGACGGCGACCTCAAGTGCCGCTGCCGAGATATCGAGCCCGGTCACCTGCCAATTGGCTTTTTCGTGGGCAAAGCTGAGAGCGATCACCCCGCTTCCCGTGCCGACATCGAGCATCTCCCCAGCGTCCCCGGCTTTCTTCAGCGCTTCTTCAACCAGAATTTCGCTATCCGCGCGCGGGATCAAGACAGCTGGCGAAACCTTGAAATCGAGCGACCAGAATTCAGTATGGCCGAGTAAATATTGCAGAGGTTCCCGTTGTCCACGGCGTTTAACCAGGGGCTTGATTGTCGCCAGTTCGATTGCAGTCAGCGGCCGATCGTAATTCAGATAAATCCCGATCCGATCAAGCTCCAAAACTCCAGCGATTAACAACTCTGCATCGAGTCGTGGATTGTCGATCCCCTTATCGCGAAAAAAACCGGTGGTCCACCGCAGCAGTTTCAGCAGCGTCCAGGTCTCTCTCAAACCGACCGCTCCTGCTGGCTCAACAGCGCCGCCTGATGATCGGTAATCAATGCGTCAATCACCTCGCCAACCTCGCCTTGCATAATCGCATCGAGCCGGTAGAGAGTCAGATTGATGCGGTGATCAGTACAACGCCCCTGCGGAAAATTGTAAGTGCGGATCCGTCCACTACGGTCACCACTACCGACCTGACTCTTGCGGTCTGCCGCCATCACGGATTGCTGAGAGGCGAGCACTTGATCGTAGATCCGCGACTTTAGAACCTTCATCGCTTTAGCTTTATTCTTGTGCTGTGAGGATTCATCCTGACAAGCGACCACCACGCCGGTCGGGACATGGGTCAGGCGCACGGCTGATTCAGTTTTATTAACGTGCTGCCCCCCCGATCCTGAAGCACGGTAAACATCGGTCCGGATATCGGCCGGGTTGATGTCGATATCGACATCCTGCGCCTCGGGCAGGACCGCAACGGTACAGGCAGAGGTGTGTATCCGGCCCTGAGTTTCGGTTTGCGGAACCCGCTGCACCCGGTGGGTGCCGCTTTCAAATTTCAGCTTTGAATAGACTCCATCTCCACTGATCATGGCAACGACTTCCTTAAAACCGTCCCCATCGGTGTCGGCGAAAGTGAGCATTTCCACTTTCCACTTTTGGCTCTCGGCGTAGCGCGTATACATACGAAAGAGATCTGCGGCAAAGAGTGCCGCCTCGTCGCCACCGGTCCCGGCACGAATCTCAAGGATAATATTGCGCTCGTCGTTCAAATCTTTAGGTAACAGCAACAATTTGAGCTGTTGCTCCAACTGCTGACGTTCTCCTTCGAGAACCGGCAGCTCCTCGCGGGCCATCTCTTTCATCTCGGGATCCGAGTCATGTAGCAGATCGCGGTTTCCCTCAATCTCGGCAAGCACCTGTTTATAGCGCCCGTAGGCAGAGACAACAGCCCTCAGCTCGGAATGCTCGCGGGTCAGGTCACGATAGCGGGGCTGATTGGCCATGACTGTCGGATCCGACAGCAGCCCCTCGACCTCACGGAAACGATCAACAACATCTTCCAAGTTATGAAACATAAATCCCTTTAGGTGCCCTGGCTCAGCTTAAATAAACTCGGCTCGGACTTCATTGCTGGCGCCGCAGGTCATTGCGCCTTCGGGGCAGAGGCTACGCACACAACCGGGTCCAGCCTTGGCAAACAGAATAGGAGCCAGCGGTTTGACTAGTTTCAGCATCTGCTTGGCCAGCGCCTGAATTTCCCACTGAGCGCGGCGACAACAACGCAAAGAGAAAAAGTGGCACAGTTCACGGCCGTTCATGGTCACCACAAGCTTGGTTGTTGCCGCATTCGGCAAGATAAAACGGGCATCTTCGGCTGGAATCCCGGTAGCGATCATCTCGGCATATAATCCGTGAATCTCATTCAGCATCTGCTGATAACGTTCGGCGAGTTCCGGCCTGTCCGCGATCGAATCGGGGGTTACGGCCGAGAATCTTTTGCTGTGTGAAACATAACGCTGACTCTGTTGCGAATAACTCGCTAAGCGGTGCCGCACCAATTGGTGCGAACAGGCGCGACTGACCCCCTCAACCCCAAAGGAGAAGCTGACATGCTCGAGCACCGACAGATGCCCCAGCGAAGTAATCTTCTCGAGAAAGGTCTCGCGTTCAGTACGGCTCTTCTCTAACAGTGCACTGATCGACGAATCCGAATAACAAAGCCTGGCAGCAGCAGCCACAACTAATTCAGGTTCTGGTGTATGGGTGAGCAGTTCAACATGCATCAGATGTATACCTCGGTGAAAATTTCGTTCCAATTCTGACATATTCAGCGCGCCACTCCAAGCAAAAGACTGGATTAAGCGTATATTTTAACCAAAAAAAAACGGCCCCCGAGAGGACCGTTATCTTGCGTGTCAGTACATTACTTCCTTTCGCCGTATTTACGACGGAAACGCTCGATCCGACCAGCGGTATCAATTAATTTCTGCTTGCCGGTATAAAACGGATGGCAGGCCGAACAGATCTCAGTATGGATCTCTTCGCGTTTGGTCGAACGGGTTTCGAAGCTGTTGCCGCAGTCACAGCGAACTGTGATGTCAACATATGCGGGGTGGATTCCATCTTTCATCTTTTATCTCCTTGAAACCTAGCTTTGGTACAGGTCATGGGTGGATCGTTTCAAACAAAGCGATCTTTTACCACCTTATCCATATTCAGGCAAGCACTTTCTAGCTAAATCGGCTCTAGCGATTCATCGAATCGAGAAATTCTTGATTGGTCTTGGTCTCATTCAACTTGTCCAGCATAAACTCCATGCTGTCGACCGAGTTCATCGTGGTCAATACCTTGCGCAACAGCCAGATACGCTGCAAATTATTCGCCGGGATCAGCAGGTCTTCCTTGCGTGTTCCCGAGCGATTGATATCGATCGCCGGGAAGGAGCGCTTATCCGAAAGCTTGCGATCGAGATGAACCTCCATGTTGCCGGTCCCCTTAAATTCCTCAAAGATGACCTCGTCCATCTTGCTGCCGGTATCGATCAGTGCGGTGGCAATGATGGTCAAACTGCCCCCCTCTTCGATATTGCGCGCGGCGCCAAAGAAGCGCTTCGGTTTATGCAGGGCATGCGCATCAACACCGCCCGAAAGGATCTTGCCCGAGGAGGGGATGATGGTATTATAGGCACGGGCCAGACGCGTAATCGAGTCGAGCAGGATGACGACATCACGTTTGTGCTCGACCAGTCGGCGGGCCTTTTCGATAACCATCTCGGCGACCTGCACGTGGCGGTTGGCGGGCTCATCGAAGGTCGAAGAAATAACCTCGCCATTGACACTGCGCTGCATGTCGGTAACCTCCTCGGGTCGCTCATCGATCAGCAACACAATCAGGTAAATTTCAGGATGATTCTTGGTGATTGAATTGGCAATGTTCTGCATCAGCACCGTTTTACCGGTCCGCGGCGGAGCAACAATCAGTCCACGCTGCCCCTTGCCAATCGGCGAGGCCAGATCCATGACCCGCGCTGACATATTGTCAGAGGTTGTTTCGAAAATAATCTGCTCTTCGGGATAGAGCGGGGTCAGGTTGTCGAAGAAGGTCTTCTCCTTCATCTTGCCTGGATCCTCGAAATTGACCTCGGCCACCTTCAACAGGGCGAAGTAACGTTCCCCCTCCTTGGGCGGACGAATCTGTCCGGCCACGGTGTCGCCGGTACGCAGACCGAACCGACGAATCTGCGAGGGAGATATATAGATATCATCCGGGCCGGGAAGGTAATTGGCATCGGGTGCACGCAGAAAACCAAACCCGTCCGGAAGGATCTCAAGAACGCCCTCGCCAGAGATCGTCTTTTTCTGCTTGGCGGTTGCATTGAGGATCAAAAAGATTAGATCCTGACGGCGCTGGCCGCCGATATCCTCAACCTTGAGTTCCTTTGCGAGTGAAATCAGGTCGGGCATCTTACGGGTTTTGAGTTCTTTCAGGTTCATACAGGATCTCCACGGCCGAAATTTGGCCGAATTAGGGCAGCACCCCTCCCTTTTCAGGGCTGCGGGTCTCGCGATTAGAAGGGGTTAAACTAAGTAAAGAACAGAATATATAGGTATTGCCGATCAGGCTCTTTGGTTGAGTCAGGTACCCTAAACAATTGAGTGATTTGCTTATAAATCCGGGAAGTCAAAATCGAAAATCAGAATAGAGTCGATCAAAGGGATTTTATTCGGAATTTAAAGGGCGGGAATCAACCAAGCAGCCGCAACTGTCGGGATCCGCGATAACTTCAATATCTGCTTGTACCCTCTTTTAATTTCAGAAGTCAACAGGAAAAACTACTAAATCCTCTTATCTTCAAGATCTTCGATCTTAAAACCATATTCGCAGAGATATGGACGAATACTGCCTATCAGCTCGCGAGGAAAGAACGGCTTGGTCATATAATCAATGGCCCCAACCGAAAAACCCTTCTTCCGTTTATGCTTTCAAGCGACTGCATAAACATGGCTAACAGCAAAAGAATAACAGCTTAAGCTGTTTCATTCTCAGCATTCAGCGAAAAAGTGTCGGGCTGAGGGCCGATGTCACCTTCTTCAGCCAGGCGGTGATCTGTGGTGACAGGGGCTTTTCCTGCTCTTTTTCAGCCGCAGGCAACAGGGTTCTCTCTAGGCCGGAGAGACCAATAAATTTCAAATTAACCGCGTCGGCCTTATTATAAAAGGCCTCATCAAAATCAGGGTACTGCAGGGACAGGATGTTTTCAGCCTCTGCTCCATTCATCTCCCACAGAACCTGTCCATCAGCTGCGACCACACTGGCAGTGGCCAGAATATCGTTGTAGTCAGTAATCAGTGTCTCAAAGGTGTAGCGCGACCACCGTTTGTCGTTATGGACCACAGCCTGCAAAGTGAGTAGCAGCACCCCGTCAACAAACGAATCCTTGCAGAGTTCAGCAAGAAATGGCTGATTCAGTCGGTAGCCGCGCGGCTGGCCGAGTTTATTCATGTCGGCCCTTAATAGTAATTTTTCCGCGAGGATTTGCGCAGGTTCGGTGATAAGCCGAACATCAAAATAGCCTTTCTTCTGGCGCAAGTCATCAACCACGGCGGCACTGCGTCCTGCAGCACTGCGCTTCAAGAGATTAAAAATTTCAGTCGCATCGGGGTGCACAATCACGGAACGACTATCAACTATCAGGGGCAAGACACCCAAAGTCTTGACCTGCTGTTGATAGTCCTTGGTTGGCACATTGTAAGTTCCGCCACTACAACCTGCCAACAACAGAAACAGGGTCAAAATTACTCTTCGCATATAGTTCTCCAGGTTGACCGTAAATATATTAGTTCTGCTCAAAAGAGGCTAGCGGCACAAGCGTCAGCATACAACAGAACCCCCATAAAAGGGGGAAGCCAAACCCTGTACCACCCTGTGTAACGAACCTACCGGAAGAATGCGTACAGAGACAAACGAGTAATACGGACGATCCCACGCTTACCGATGCTCCTGCAATGCCGCTAGATGCCAATCATTCGGAGTCAATAAGTCTGCGTCAAAAGAACCAAGCGCCCAGCACAACATCTGAGCTGCCGGGACGCCGACCAACTCAGGCGGTAACCGCTGGCCCAGGAAAGTAAGGGCCAGATGCATCATTGCGCTGGAATTTTCTGACCGCACAATTCCGACCTCGCTGTGTCGCTTGCTGATTTTTTTTCCATCAGCGCCGAGTAACAGCGGCAAATGCAGATACTCCGGGCAGGGTTGATTCAAGCAGCGATAGAGATAGATTTGACGCGCGGTAGAGCTCAATAAATCCGACCCGCGTACCACCTGATCAACACCACTATCGAGGTCATCGACAACCGTCGCCAATTGATAGGCAAAAAGTCCATCAGACCGAAACAACACAAAATCACCGACCTCTTCCTGAAGGTTCTGCTGCCAGGGGCCATTCAATCCATCGCAGAAGCTGATCAGTAGTTGATCAACCTGCAAGCGCCAGGCGAGTTGTCCCCGTGTCCCAACCGGTCCCTTGCGACAGGTTCCGGGATATATCGGCCCCTCCTCCCCCACGTGAGGAGCACTGGCCAGTATCTCTTTACGCGAACAGCTACAAGGGTAGACCAGCCCCTGATTTTTGAGCTGTTGCAAGACCTCAGCGTAACGCTCGCTGCGCTGACTCTGCCAAACCGGAGCGGCATCCCATTCAAAACCAAGCTCTTCAAGCAGGCGGATAATCCCTGTAGCTGCTCCGGCAACAACGCGGGGACGATCAAGATCATCGACGCGCAGCAACCAACGTCGCCCAGTCTTTCGCGCAATGAGATAGCCACCGAGTGCCGCAATCAAAGAGCCTAGATGCAAGGGCCCAGTCGGGCTGGGAGCAAAACGACCGGCAGAACTTTGTGCGCAGAAAGACATCAATCAGGGCCTTTATATTAGAAGAAACGAGTAAAATAATGCCGTCATAAGAAGAGTACTGTCAACTCTCTCAAAATAACGCTGATCATAGCATTGCGGAGAAATAAGTGGATTGACACGAAAGATTAATGCGTGTATTCCTTACTCTGTAAGTCAACAATCCGCGACCGCAGAGTCCTTGCCTGCGATGCCGCAAAGGAGCAACCTTTGGTTATCACAAGAGCAACGGAATACGCAATCCGCACGGTTATTTACCTGGCAAAGCAACCAAAGGGCGATATTGTCCTTAAAAAGGACATTTGCCGTACCCAAGAAGTAACCCCCGCCTTCTTGACCAAGATTCTCCAACCACTGATTAAAGCTGGAATCGTCAGCTCGCAACGCGGCGTCGGTGGTGGTTTTCTACTGGCTTGCGACCCGCAGAGCATCAATCTGCTCGATCTGCTCGAAGCCGAGGAGGGGCCACTCAAGTTGAACCATTGCCTGATTGATAGCGGAGACTGCCTCCGCAAGGCTTACTGCGCTGCGCATCTGGTTTGGACTGAGGCTCAGGGTGAAATGGTCCGGGTCCTCAAAAAGCACAGCATTGCCGATCTGGCTGCGCAAGATTAGACCTGAGCGAGGAACCCTTATCTCCATTTCAACTAAAGAAGCCCGCCTTCTGCAAAGGTGGGCTTCTTTGTTTCTAAACTGGGACAAAAAAATCTTCCTCATAAGGGTGTTGAAAAGCACTCTAACGAACTAGGTTGTTTTAGTCCATGATGCTTTTAAATGCATTTTTTTGAAAATTCTCGACCATCAAATAATCGCTGGCGAGGCTTAGCCCCTTGTTTTTTAAGGGGCGTTCACAGTTTTTGCGGATATCATTTGCCGACTGTATTTGCTCTGTTTGCCAGGGAATTCGTTGGAACAAGCCACTGTCTGCGGGGATAAAGCGGCACTGCGA
>JBDNGT010000023.1:0-2585 GCA_041689145.1 Geopsychrobacter sp.
CACCAACTGCTGCGTTGCTGCAATTTCTCTCGCTGCTTCGACGTACGTAAGTACGCCTCATTGCTCGAAAATTTCGCGCCTTGCATTTGGCGCTTTTTGCTTAGCCAGCGGATATTTTGCTTTCTTGCGAAAGCATCAATTAGTAGCTCGCACAGTCTTTCATCTGAATTCTTCCAATCAAGGTATTGCTTGACGCAGTCGAATGGTCGCATTAAAACCCAAAACATTACCCAACATTGCACCCAATATCCAAACCAGTGAACTAACGACAAAAACCTCCGGGCTCAGAGCTATTAAGATGAGATAAGTTAGAACACTACAAATTAAAAAATAGGGATATTTGTTATTTCCAACAGTGAGTATCTCCGCTCGGTTTAAAATCAGTCCACCCAGGGTTGCACCAAGAATGACGAAAAACAGGCCGCAGAAAAGATAGAAGACAGCCGGTGAAATTGATGAGTGCAGGGCATGTAAAAACAGATTATGCTGACCGAATCCTAAGCCGAATTGCGGACAAATGGTCAGTGTTGCAAGCCCTGCGGTTGCTTCAACCAGGGACAATTTGCCATAGACTTTCCAAAACGCCGGGTGGAGATCATTTCTCACTCTACCCAGGATCGCCTCATCTAAGTGTTTTTCGGTGGCAATCTGCTCGGTTTCGACAAAATCAGCAAATTCCTGGAGCATCTCGTGTTCATTCTTCGTTTGATTCACGGTCCGTCTCCTTGCCCGCCATCAATTTACGCAGTTTGCGGATCGCCCGACTGATGATTTGTCGCGAGTTATCTGCAGAAGTCTGCATCTGCTCGGCAATCTCCGCAAAGGTCAATCCCTGGTTAAAACGAAACTCCAGGGCTTGACGCTGGGTCTCGGTCAAACTGGAAAGGCCCTCCACCTCAATGCGCTCAGGTGCTTCTGAGCCTGACGGCTCGGCGTAGGTTTCCACGGCCAATTCCGAGGTTATAACGTGCTTCTGGTAGGCATCCCTCTTTCTGATGTGGTCAATCAAGGCATTGCGGGTGATCGTGAATGCCCAGGGCAGAAAAGGGATGTCTCGCCGGTATTTTTCTCTGGCGACATGCAACTTGATAAAAACTGCCTGAAAAACTTCTTCAGCGTCAGTCTGGTTTTTTAACTTCTTCATCAAGAAGCCAAAAATACGATTTTTATGGCGCCAATATAAGGCCTCAAAGGCCTCCATATCGCCATCTGCATAGGCCAGCATAAGTTCCTCGTCAGTCAATTCAAGGCCACCTTTTCTTCTTTAATCATTTACTACGTATGATAGCAGAGATTTGTGACATGTTTTTAAATGTTATATCTGATGCCCTCGCAAAAAGCATCTACTGCGTAACCACCTAAAATTGTTCAATTATTTGTCAGTTTATATTTGCGAAAATGTGTGGCTTATGGTAAATTCATCAGCAATACCAACCAGTTATGAGGAATATCCATAATTCACGTTAAAGATCACAAACAGTACGACATGTTCCATCCTTTCGAGCAGCTTGGGCCGAAACGACTTGCCTTGCTTGAGTCATCATGGGCGCATTTGTTCCGAGAGGAGATCCCCCACAAGCGCCCGCGACAATCCGATTGCCCGGTGAAGCGTGATAAGCGCAACTCAAACCTTCGCTATGACGGCAAGGCGCTGCGGCTGGCAAAGGAGAAGACGGAAGCCTTCCGTGAACTCTACCGCGTTCGGAAACCGTAGGGAAACCGTAGGGGACGTTGTTGACTAACTGGAATAAACTGCTATCCTATCACCATAAACTGTGCAGGAGGATACATGCCCCGTCTACCTAGAATCGATATTCCCGGTCTGTTGCACCATGTCATCTTTCGTGGGATAGCAGGTTGCCCAATTGTTAAGGATGATGCCGATCGCCAGGGTTTTGTATCGCGTTTGGGTCATTTGTCACCACCGATGAAGTTTGGACCCTTTTTATTCATTTCGATGGACCCACCCGAAAGTTGCTGGTTTCGTAAAACAAGAGGCAAAATTGACGATATTTAAGCGTGGCGATGGGAGCGCAGATCAAGAGAAAGCAGCAAAAAGAACTTCTCGACAGAAGATCCTTTCTGCTGCTTTTTTTGAGATGAGTTTGGTGATTATTTCTCTACGTTGAGCTTTTGGGATTCGTGCAAGCGCCAGGATGGACCCTGGATGTTGATGATGACAGAGTGATGGATCAGTCGGTCGACGGTGGCGACGGTGATGACCGGATCGCCGAGATAATCGCCAAGTTCCTTGAAGTCGATGTTAGTGGTAACGATGGTTGAACCTTTGCAGTAGCGGCCGTCGATCACCTTGTGGAACAGGCAGGCGTTTCTGGCGTCATACTGCTCCAGTCGATCGAACCCGACTTCGTCGATCAGCAGGATTTCGGGAGCAAGAAAACGTTTGAGCTTCTTTTCAAGAGTATTGTCGGCCAAACCGGCCAACAGCTCTCGCAGCATGGCTGAGGCCGTGACATAGCGGCAGCGAAAGTTTTTCTGGCAACCGATCAACAAAAGGGCTTTGGCGATGTGGCTTTTGCCGGTGCCGGAGTTGCCGGCGAGAACAATCCCTTGTCCGCGGCCGG
>JBDNGT010000024.1:0-5574 GCA_041689145.1 Geopsychrobacter sp.
AGTAAGTAATTGGTCGGCAAGGGACTTCAGCAATACCCTTGCCGATCGAAAAACTTATTCTGTCAGTAAGCCACATAAACGTCAGGGTTTTCGAGCAACTCCACCATCTTCTTCAGCCCGATGGGCGTCACCGCCTGCTCAATCTCATCATCGCCGATCTTGTAGAGCAGCATCATGGTCTGGTTAGCGTAGAGTTCGATCCCTTTCTGTCCAAGAAAGCTAACATACTCACCGTAATCATGCGGAACTTCATTCAAAGGGATCCCCAACTGGGCGACCAGTGACTTGCGCTCTCTCTCTGGCAGATCAGCCTTGTCGAGAGGTGTCTTGTCGCCACCGAACATCCCACCCTTTTTAAGCGCCGTCACTCCGCTGGCATCAAACAGAATGGTGACTTTATAACCCTTGGCCAGCGCAGCCCAGGCGACGTTCGGTACGGCGCAGATCTGTGCATCATCCAGGCTCAATGAAGTCTTAGCGTGGATCAAAAAGGTTTTGCCATCACCGCTACCGGCCATGGCCGGGGTTGCAAGCAGGATCAAACCGGCTATCATCAAGAAAATTCGTTTTATAATAAGGCCCTTTCTTTTAAGAGGTTTTTCTACCCTTGTGAGCGCTGCCACTTTCGATAGGCACGGGCGGCAACCAGAATCAAAATGACCAGTGCGGGCAGCAGTACGTAATCAAGGTAAGGAGTCATGGCGCTCAGGCCGACCACCCCGAGAGACAGAACCAGGATCGGGGTAAAACAGCAGAGTGCGACAACGCCCGTACCAACTATTGCGGCGATAAAATGATTGCGATACTGCTTTTTCGGATCTTTCATGATCATTTCTCCTGATTTATTCTACGCAGCAGCTCATGGTTGAAATGTCCCGGCGAAACGCCTGAGCGGCCATCTTGATCGCCTCACAGTAGGTCGGGAAGACGTGCACGGTGTCGATCAGGTCATCCACGCTCAGACCAAACTTGACCGCCAGTGTTGCCTCGTGGATCATCTCGGAGGCATTGGGAGCCAGAATATGGACGCCCATGATCTTGCCGGTTTCGTGATGGACAACCATCTTCAGCAGACCCCGCGTGTCTTTGACCGCAACCGCGCGCGGCACCATATCCATCGGGATGGTGCGACAGGAGCAGGTGCCGTACTGCGCCATATACTCGGCTTCGGTCAGGCCGACACTGGCGACTTCCGGATCGGTAAAGACCGCGTAGGGGATACTGCCGAAATCGATACTTTTGCCCGCAGCGGCAAAGGCATTTTCCACCGCCAGTTTCCCTTCTTTGGCGGCTACGGTTTCAAGGCGTTTACTGCCGGTAATATCCCCGGCAGCATAGATGTGCGGGATACTGGTCTGCATCTGCTCGTTGATCAGGACACGGTCATTATCGACAACCTCGACACCAATCTCTTCTAGTCCCAGATTATCAACGTTCCCACGTACACCGGTCGCCAGCAGGATATCTTCAGCCTCAAGCGTATGCTCACCATCGGGAGTAGATACGCGGATTCGTTTGCCATTGGTGCCTTGACTCACCTCCAGCACATTGGTTTCGGTGAAAACCTCAATCCCTTCACTTTCAAAGCAGGTGCGTAGGGCTTCGGAAATCTCGGGTTCCTGTACGCGTAGAATGCGTGGCGCTCGGGCAATCAGGGTCACTCTGGTCCCCATGCGATAGAAGATCTGAGCAAATTCCAGGGCTAGAAATCCCGAACCGAGAACGATCAGGGAGACAGGGATTTGTTCCAGTTCAAGCGCCTCGATGTTGGTCAGATAGCCGGTTTCTTTCAGCCCCTTAAAGGGTGGGACCTTATTGGAACTGCCGGTGGCAATGAGAATCTTGTCGCCTGTCAACTCACGTTCGCCGACCTTGACCCGATGCGGATCAATCAGCTTGCCGCGTCCTTCCATAAATTCGACATATGAAAAGGAATCGAGCACCTTCTGGTAGTTCTGCTGCCGCAACGCCTTGACCAGCGCATCTTTATCCGCCATTGCTCGAGCGAAATCGAAGGCCGGGGCTAGCGCTTCAACACTGGAAAAATCTGGATGGGCCGGATGGTGCAGGTTTTTTCCCAGCGCCAGCAGATGCTTGCTCGGCACACAGCCGACATTGACGCAGGTGCCGCCCATCGGCAACCCGGCGTTGATAATCACCGTACGTAATTTGCGCCGGTCGGCTTCGGTTGCTGCGGCAAAGGCTGCCGCTCCTCCGCCAATAATAATCAGGTCGTAGTTATTTATTGTCACCATCAGCCTCCTTGCCGTTATTCATCTCTGTTCTCGCTGCATCCACGACACGGCGGACGTCACCCAGACAGCAGCGTCGCTCCGGATGCTTTTCAGTACATCGACACGTCCTTTGTTTTTTAGCGGCCACAATCTTCTCCAGAACTTCACTGCGGCCACCATGGGCCGACACATCAGCACGGATGTCGGCTGCGGTATGTTCGAAACAGTAACAGATGAAATCCGCCAAGATTCTCCTCCTTTGGGGATTAATTCATTTTTCGACTGTTGATTGTTTAAATTCGGCATGAAAACCGGTTTTGTTGACAGCTTCAACCAGTTGCTCTGGCGACACTTTTTCGGGATCGTAAACGACCATAGCCTTGCGTTCTTCGTAACTGACATCGACCTGCTCAACGCCGTCCAGATTTCTTAATGCTCCCTTGACCGCAAATTTACAGGATGCGCAAGTCAGCCCCTCCAAAGCCAGGTCGATGGTCTGGCTTTCCGCCGCATGGGCGTTTGTTACGCTACAGGTGCTTGAGCACCCGCATGAGGTCGGCAGAGTTACGGGGATAACGGTTAAGCCGCCCAAAAGGATTGTAATCGCAGCAATTTGCCAAATTCTGTTCATGATGAACACATCCTTTCAGTCGAGTAGAGTCAGTAAAATCTGTGGGAAAAACAGCATGGCAAGGGCGAACAAGGTGGCAATCCAAAGAAGGATCTTCTGGAATTTCTTGCTACCGCTCTTGCAGCACGCTTCTTCCGTTTCACAGTCAACTACCTTTGGCTTGCGGCAGGTGACATAGAAAGCGCCTGACAAAAAAACCAGTGTGAGGATCATGAAGTAGGGACGATAGGGTTCCAGTGCAACCAGGGCGCCGGCACTGCTGATGCCGAGAAAAACCAGCACCAGTGGACCGATGCAACAGGCGGAAGCAAGGAATCCCGCCACGATTGCACCTGCCAAGCTGAAGCTGATCGTCTTTTTGCCGTTTGCTGAAATCGGTCCTTGGGGTGAATTTTCTGTCATGATGCCGTTACCTTTCACTTATTAACGGAACAAAGAATTCAGCCGCAAGCTCCATGGCTTCCCGAAGGCTGAATAGCTCCCTGGCGTCTTGAACCAAACTCTGCCAGCTGATTGCCGCAGCGAGATTTTTCAGAAAAACCATCTCTTGACATAGACTGTCAGCAGCGCAATTCCCTACCTCTTGCCAGTGAATTCCCAGGAGGATCTCACCTGAGGGTATGGTTTCTAAAAGCTCAAGGCCGCGCTGTCGGATATAGATCGGCTCGCCGCTTATGACACAGCGCGAATCGATCTGGACCTCCTGCCCGAACATCGGACTGACCGCCAGGGCATCGAGGGCACACATGGCGTGAATCCAGTGACCGCTGACCTTCAGACGGTGGGCCGTTTTTTCTGTGGTGAAGGGATAGGCTCCGATGACCTCACCTCGACCATCGAGGACGATCAGGTCACAGGCTCCTAGTCGGGCCAGACTTGCATCGGAATCCGCGACACTCAGAGAGCTGGAGATTTCCGCCATCTCAAGGGGCCGCCCCAACTTCATAAAGGAGCGTAAGATTGTTCGGTGCAATTTCGTCTCTTCCGACGAAAGGCTCTGTTGCCGTTCCTTCAACGGAAGTAGACCGTGCAGATGATATAGGGTTTCAGCCGTATTCATGGTCATTGCTCCCTCATGGGTCCTCGGCCAATGTTTTCAGAATGGGGCACTTGCCATCCCGGCGACCGCATTCATCGACCAATAACTGTAAGGCCGACTTCATTTTTTTTATGTCGGCGATCCTGGCATCCATATCGGCGATCTTGATTTTGGCTCGCTCCTGAACCTCTTCGCAGCTAATTTGCGTATAAAAATAGAAGCCGAGCAATTCCCGAATCTCCCGGAGAGTAAAGCCGATTTCCTTGGACCGGCGGATAAAGCGAACCTTTCGGACCGTTTCCAGAGGATAAAGACGGAATCCACTGTCCGGTTTGGGCGGTTGATCAATGAGCTTTTGACGCTCGTAAAAGCGGATCGTTTCTACACCGACTCCAGAGAGCTTTGCGGCACGGCCGATGGTCAGATGGTTCATTCTCTCCTCCTTGGCTTAAAGAATGGGTGCCGTACCATGGTACGGTGTCAAGGTTATTATAACCCTCGGCGACGGGTTTATGTGTTTTTGCTCAACTGCTGATCCAATGACCGGTGCAGTTGTGTATGGTTGGGAAAGTAGGCCATTCTTGGTTTAGGAAGTTCAAAGAAATGAATGGAGGGGCAAAAAGCCGGGGATTAGAGGGACGCCCATGTAATTATGCTTTTCTTTTTCCGCTCAGACCAGGCTCAACTTCAGCAGCAATCCCACTGTTCCCCGTTCGACGACTCGACTCACCGCGGGTTGCGTCATACTAACATTGCAAGCAACAGCGGTCACCGTCGCCCCAGTTCCCGAACCGCCCAATAGCACAGCAGGCTGCGCGCCCGAACACGTCCGGGATATTTAATCGCACTCAGTAGGTCAGTAGTAGCGACACCAAAATGACCCGCTGCAATTTCTGCGTATTCCGGTGAAAGTGGGCCGGTAATTCCGATTTAAACTGGACCAACTCACTGATTCCGGAACAAAGAGGACCACCTATCGTCGGTTTAGGGGACATTCTTTACATTTCCCTATTCAGTATTTTTTTTAAAGACAGCATCATCCTTATACAGCAACGTGCGCCGCCCGGCTGACGGCCGAGGCCGAATAGCCAAGACGTCGGGATCCCCACCTCTGATTCGCCTACAATATAGCCAAGGGGTCTGCCCTTGGCTTTTGAAACTATAAATTTCTCTTTGGGTCCCAGATAATATTCCCATCAGATTCACCCCAACTTCCGATCCAACCCCCGGTACTGAATTGCCTCGGACAGATGCAGCGTCTGAATAGCCTCTGATCCTGCCAGGTCCGCAATGGTACGCGCCAGCTTGAGAATCCTTGTGAAGCTGCGCGCCGAGAGGCCGAGCTTGTCGGTGACCTGTTCGAGTAGCGCGTCACCCTTCTCATCCAGCTTGCAGAAGCGCCGGATATGCCGGGCCTGCATCTGGCTGTTGAGTTTATTCCGGTTCCAAAAGGCTCGCCACTGAGCCTTTTTGGAGGTATCACCATAAAAATCTTCGCAAAACGCCAAAGGAGGGCCCATCGGAATTTTGGTTTCGCGTCTGGCAAAGGTTTGCTCAATCGCCCGGGCCAGCAACTGACCATCAAATTCGAAGAGCCTGGAAAGAATCCAAACATCGTAAAAATCTTTCATGCGACTGTTGGCCATGCCCAAAGTGACCATTGCGTGCAT
>JBDNGT010000025.1:0-3103 GCA_041689145.1 Geopsychrobacter sp.
ACTAGGATTTTAATTCAACAATTAAACAACGTCCCCCCACTGCGTCCCCTGCTCCCCCTTCGTTTCTGATCGATTTACCGCGACAGAGGTAATACTGGACAAAAAAACCCCGCAACTTGTTAAAGCTACGGGGACTCAGGATTTTGGTTTGGATCGTGCAATTACCTAATTCAGCTAATCTTCAACTACAACCAACTCCAGTTGCTCTTTGAGGGTCTTTCTATAGGCAATGCAGCGCAAGTAATCTCAGATTTATGGCACGGCTTCAATAGTTTTACCAGCTACAGCCTTCTGGGCATTGCCATTTGAGTCAGATGTAACACTTACCGTAAGACTACAAGATTCTAATTGGAATGAACCTGCTGGGCTTGGTCCGATCAAGGTCAACTTGAAATTTGTTGTCCCTGGGCCAGGGGTAATGACCTCTGCCAAAGTAACAGATGTGTCACCGATCAAAGTTGTAGCGTTACAATCACTTGAAGCCGAAATGGACGTACCGCCAGGTAAAGGGTTACCGTTCACATCTGAAACAGTATATGTAAAACTTACCGATTCTTCTTCTTTTAATTCAAAGCTACTTGGTGTGATTACCGGTGCTGCGGTATTGCCTGACCAGAGAACATTCTGTGATGTCCAGACGAAGGTATCATTATCCCAAGTGGTATTTGCAGCAGTATATTGGCCATTTCCATCAAGATCGAAATAAAGCTCTTCTGAATCAAAATTACTATTATCGTTTGCATCAATATAGGGCTCTCCTATTCCCTCATGCGGTTCCCCCGTATCGTACATGCCATTCCCATTGCTGTCGGTAAATGCCTCTTCACCCTCGGTCCAGATCAACATGCGGCAGAGGTCAGATGCAGGGGCAGCGGTGATGGAAGTTGCTGAGGCAATGCCAAAGTTACTGGTCAGATTTGTTGCAATACCATCAATATCTTCAAGGGCCATGATGCCACATTCACTGGCAAAATAGACCGGAGTTCCAGCAGGGACAGGGTTCGAAAAACGATCCGCAATATATGCGGTAATTTTATTTTCTAATCCAAATGTTACCAAACCGGGGACATTCAACGTCTCAGCAGCAATCCCGATATGTTTCTGGTCTGGCTTACTGTAACCCATAGTCACACGTGCCTCAGTGGCAATAGTACCAGTTGTCGTTTCGGTTGACGCTGTTACTGTAGCCACCCCCGCGACGCTTCCGCTCGCCAGCAAAACAAAAGCCTCACCATCAATCGTCGGTGTAGACGAAGAGGAGAGAAATTCAGCACCACCCGTAGGCGCATCTAAACTGAAGTCAATCGTCTGACCATCGGCAACAGGGTTCCCTGCGGAGTCAGTCAATCTAAAAGTTAAAGTAGCAACTTCATTACTCCCTGAGCCTTTCAAACCAAGCCGTTGGGGTGCAATACTAACGATTTCAAAAGCTGCGGCTGGGCCACTGGCAACAGTGATAATGAGCTCATCTTGAGCACCGCTAGAATTTAACGTCCCATCCGAAGCAATAAATGCAAAAGTACCAGCCTTGATTGAAATTCTACCACCTGCGGTCCCAGCAAAATATGTTGCCGTCGCCTGACCGGCTACAGAGGATACGGTTTCAGTAATTGTCCCGGCAGAGGCCAGAAAGGTGACTTCGTAACCCTCCGCTGGCTCACCTAAAGAATTGGTTACATACGCAGTGACAGAGGTTGAACCTCTCTGCGCGAGCATCTCATTGCCCCCTACGCCGCTTGATAATGTGACCGTGTAACCAACAGCATCAACAACGGTACCGTCTTGAGTTTGCGTGATTGTCGTACCATCCTGCGAACCACAACTTGCTATGCCACCTAGTGCCAACAAAATCAATAAAGAATAGAAAAACTTCTTCATGGTACCTCCATTCGGGTTAATTACAAAAAATCAATAGCTAAATTAAAGGGTTAAGAGTTTCAAAAAACAATCTGAGCCTCTTGCAAAAGTCCAGAGAAGCTACCATTCGTCATTCCCGCGCAGGCGGGAATCCAGAGGTTCTCTGGGGAAATTCAAAAGCTGGATCCCCGTTTTCACGGGGATGACGACATGTGCAAGAGGCCCATCTATGTACCTGTTTATACGCGAATATTCGGTATTAGAGCAGGTTAAACACGGAAATGTTACATAACTAAGTGCAAAACTGACAGCATTCAACGATCAGGATTCGAGTCTAAACGTTTGATTTCAGTATCGGATAATCAGATGGGATCCCCTCCAGGAGCCAAATCTAAATGTTCCATAAAAAACTACAACTCAGATCAATTATCATACAAAGCGGATCAAAAGCAAGAAACATCTAACTAACGCCACCCGCTATTTACAGTCCACGATATTCCCATTAAGGAGATAATGAGGACTCAATTAAATTAGTATTCTCTGTTGCTCAATAAATATCGTCATGCTAAATTTCGTCAATCATCTGACGCTTGCCCAATTGTCGAGAGGTCCCATGCCCCAAACTGCCAAGATACTGCTGATCGACGACGAAAAGGAAATCTGCCTGGCACTTTCGACTCTGTTGCGTCAGGTCGGTTATACGGTTTCCTCGACCCATAGTGGTGAAACCGCCCTTGATCTGCTGCAGAATCAAACCTTCGATCTCATTATCAGCGATCTCTTTCTGCCCGGCATCAGCGGAATCGACATCCTCAAGAAGGTTAAGGAGATCTCTCCGCGCACCTGTTTCATCCTGATCACCGGTAACGCTTCTGCCGAAACTGCCGTCGAAGCGATGAAAAAGGGTGCTTTTAACTATATCACCAAACCCTTCAACTTCGAGAAATTGAAATTGCAGGTTGCCAAGGCGCTGGAAAAAAGTCAGCTGCTCGCCGAAAATCAGTATTTGAGACAACAGCTTCACGGTCGTTACCGGTTCGATAACATCATCGGCAGCAGCCTGGAGATGCAGAAGGTTTTTTCACGCATGGAGAAGGTCGCCGCAACCGACTCGACCATCCTGATTCTCGGGGCCTCGGGTACCGGCAAAGAGCTGGTAGCCAAGGCGATCCATTACAACAGTCATCGCCGCGACAAACCCTTTGTGGCGATCAATTGCGGGGCCATTCCGGCGGATCTGCTCGAG
>JBDNGT010000026.1:0-6206 GCA_041689145.1 Geopsychrobacter sp.
CTGCTGACACTTCAGGTGTTGGACTCGAACAATGGGCTCCTATTGTTTCAACGGTTAGTAGATCTATGACACTCAATAATCTTCTGCCTGGGACAACCTATTTTTGGAAAATAGTTGCCGAAGATGAATTGGGAATTCAGAGTGCAACCGAAGTCTTCTCTTTCACGACAGCCTTTTAGGAGCTTTTGATATGAGCGCAATGCAGGCTAACCCAGCCATTCAGGAAGTCGTGATAGAGCCCCCCTTTAACCCCCCGAAGAATATGCTGGCGTTCCGCCACTGGTTCGAGGGTTCAAAGGTTGTCGATGACACGGGATGTCCTCTTGTTGTCTATCGGGGGATTCATGGTGAAGAGACGGACGTTTTTACAACGAATCTACCAACACTGGTGTTTACCGACACGCCAATGATCGCGTCGACTTATGCCTTAAACCCGAAGGACAGTGCTTTTGGTGAGGCCAAGAATCCTCGGGTTTATCCTGGGTTTCTGGATGTCCAAAGTCCTCTGGATTTGCGCACAATACAGCAAGGTCCGGCCAATGGCGCTGTCTGGCAAGAAGATGTTGTCGAGGCCAAAGCCTTGAACTATTACCTGCAATCCCTGGAAGTTTCACCAATCGTGTTCAGGGATGCCTTGAACTCTTTGCCTTGGCGGGATGAAAACGGTCCAGTGTCCTATGATGTCGCAGTCAACAATCAAGGATGGACGGACTTTCACATTCTGGCTGCGTGCTCTCCGTTCATAGATCGCCTCAAACTTAACAACTTTGATGGGCTTATTGGGTTTGGCTCTTTTGTTTCAGATGAAGCTTTTAGTGCAGAGGCCCAGCAAAGTTTTGATCCTGTTTCTATGAGTGCGACCGAATACCATGCCTTTAATCAAAAGCAGGTTATTTCTGCATTCACACCGACTCCTCAGGCACGGGAAATCGAGTTTGCCGAAAAACTAGCGAATGAACTGCCGATCCTAAAGCTAGATCCTCTCTATGAGCCTGCGATTGACCAGGTTGTTGAGATTGAAACTCAATTGCTTGAGCTTTGGGGCCAGACGACGGAACAGGCACGGATCAACGCATCGATTCTTGAGGCACATTCAAAGAGTTGGGCTCAAGCAACTGGCGAGCCTCAGTCCGCCTTCTTTAAGCGCTGGGGAATTGAAATATCAGCCAAGAGTCGTGAGCAGTTTATGGGTTGGTTTGGTGATAGCAAGGCGGTCGATGATCAAGGCTTGCCGATTGTGGTTTATCACGGGACCGTCGCTGCAGGGTTCAATGCGTTTGATGTCGATCAAAACAATATTCAAGGATTCCATTTTTCTGACTCTCGCAGACATGCCGTGACTTTCGCAGGGAGTGACCGGACTCCTGTCGATATCCATTCTGATTTTTTCGGTCAAGATCCATACAAGCCTGAAGAAATGGCCCATCCTGGTGTATATCCGGTCTACTTGTCGCTCCAGAACCCTTTGATTATCGATTTTGAAGGTAAGGGCGATTTGGAAGAAGTTGATGGATTCGATATGTACGCTTGGATCGAAATGGCCGAAGAACGGGGCCATGATAGTGCGATTTTCAAAAACGTCGAGGATGGCGAAGGGGAGTATGGTGTCGGGCTGAACTGGGGCAAAAATGTCTATGTTGCCCTTGCCCCAGAGCAGATTAAGTCTGTCGCAAATTACGGGACCTTTTCGGCTGATGCGAGGATCCTTTATCAATCCCAACCGCCTATTTTTTATTCGCCGGTCGAACAAGCGATTGAGCGATTTAATTTTAACTCGATCCCCGGCCCAGATCTCGCCAAGCGATTATTGAAGACCCCCGGTGTGCGTGAAGAAGAACTGGAAAGTCTAGGCTTGATTGGCTGGCTGGAAGGCGCACAGCAAAAGCTGACCAAAGCTGACGTTCTGAACTACGTCAAAGCAAACGGCATTCAAGTTGTAGATGTCATCAAACAAGCTGAAAATGAGCGTCAGCTTTTGGGTGACAAATACGATCAACTGCGGCGCAAAATTCAAGATGCTGGCGGTGACCGTCTCAATGTCGAATATTTGCGAGGGAGAGAAGACCTGACCGATCTTGAGTATGATTTGGTCGAGGCCTACGACGCGCAGGACGCCTTAGCAGATATGCAGAGTGGTTATGGGGACAGTCCCACGGTCTATCATGAGCATATTCTGCCTGGCGGGGTAAATTATCGTGAAGTTCTACTGACAATCCCTGAGCTAAAAGATCAGAATAAATTTGATCCAGCAAAGGTTGAAATCCAGCGTCACCGCATGAGTACAACGCAAGGAAGCACCTCTGTCTTGTATGACGGTGAAGAACTTGCAAGTTATGGCGATGATCCCCAACTCCAGTCTGGAGGAGCGTATCTTCAAAAACCTGAGTCTCACTGGATGGAAGTCGCTAAACATGTGTTTGAACATGGCGATACACGCAATAAATTAAAGAGTAGGTCGAATGCTTTTGAGTCCTCTCACTGGGACGAGCTGAATGTCCTAGCTCACGTTCGGCTCACTGACCGGTCTTCTCTGACTGCCACCGCGGAACAAATTACTGATATCGGGGCACGGTTGGCCGCAATGGTCGGAACGGACGAGGGTAATCTTGGAAATGGAGCCCCTCAGGTTGGCGTTAATAAAAAGGTTATTACTCCCGCAGAAGCAGCTCAATACTCCTATGCGCGGGGATTCAACACGGAGGTTCTCGGCGCGGCTGAAAAAATATTGTTTATCGAGGAGATCCAGAGCGACTGGAACCGGGAGGGCCGGACGAAAGGGTTTAATGACCCTGCAGCAACAGAAGAATATCGCGGACGAAACGAACTAGCAGTCAAGGCCCTTACCGTGGCAGGGATGAGTCCTGTTCCTTATGATCTCGGGTGGCTTCTGAGAAGTTATGTGCATGAGGACCCCAGAACAACGGAATCTATTGATCGCCGACTTGCCTTCCTGGTTGAGTCTTTTGGTGAGAAATGGGTGGCTGATACTCGTGAGATTATGAGTAAGGCGGGTCCGAGCAATACCCCTCTCGCCCCTTTTGTGCAAAACAACAATTGGCAATCCCTCGCTCTAAAACGTGTCCTTAGGATCGCCGCAGAAGAGGGCTACGACCGCGTGTCTTGGGTCTCAGGGCAACAAATTGCGGAGATGAATAGTCTTAGTAGGAAAATCTCCCACGTCGAAACACAGGCCATTGATGGATCTGAGAGTTTCCATGTCTTTGCTGAAGACAAAGAGGGGACGTGCATTGAGAAAATAACCACGAAAGCTGAACTTCCTAATTTATTGGGGAAAGCCCTAGCAGAAAAGATTATCAAATTTCATGGAGATCAGCCGAATACTGGGACGACCTCTCCCCATGGCCAGTTCGCAAGTGCCGATCTTAGTATGGACCCGGCGTGGTCAAAGAATTTATATGATCGAGCAGTCCCTAACATCATGTCGAAATTCGGCAAAAAATTCAGGGTTGGGCTGGACGTGATTTCGATCAGCAACGAAGAAGAGCAGGGGGGATGGACCGTCGAATTTGAGGATGGAGAAAAACATAACTCGATATGGGCTGATAGATTTGTTGCCGATGGCGTTGCTAAGAGCACTGGCGGTAATGTCATTCCTTGTCACGATGCTGGCTCCGATCAGGTTTCTATGCGGATCACCCCTGAAATGCGGGCAGACATCATGGCTGGGCTTCCCCTGTTTCAAGATCGGGATGAGCAGAATAAAGGGAGTGTCCTGTTTACTCCGGGGAAAACCATCATTCAGGCGATGGCCGGTGCCGACAAGAGTACCTTTCTCCACGAGGCCGGCCATGTCGTGCTTGAGTCCCTGAAAGATATGGCCCTCAATTACGGAGTCAAAACAGAAGATTGGCAAGTCGTTAAAGACTGGCTGGGCTTAAAAGATAACGGACCGATCCCTGTCGCAGCTCACGAAAAGTGGGCCAACGGTTTTGAGGTCTTCATGATGGAGGGCAAGGCCCCAACCAGTAAGCTCGCCTCTGTTTTTGAGACCTGCAAGGGATGGCTCAAGTCGATCTATAAGTCTGCGGACGCTCTGGGCGTGGCCCTGACCAATGATATCCGGACGGTCATGGGCGGCCTGTTGAATGAAGACGAACGCTGGCCTGATCGAGATGCAAAACATCAAACAGAAAAAACCCTTGAACCGATAATGTCATAGGAGCCTCTATGCACCGACTAGCTAAAATAAGGAATGACCTTTTAGATGAACTGTCCCCTGACGGTCCTCGATGAACATTTCCAGTCCCATCCCCAACCAAAAACAAACGCCGAGTTCCTTTCTCAGGGTATCTATGATGCCCGGTTCAGCTATGAGCGACTTCGTTGTGGCTCCTGCTCAAAAAAAAACTGTTGCCGCTTAAGCGCCTGAGACCCCGCGCCCAATGTAGATTCAAAATTTTTTCCGGTGTTGCGAGGTATTTCCGGGTTAATCCTGTTGGCCGCCCTGCTTTAATTGGGATATCTCCTGCTGCAGCTTCTGGTTGTCATCAGAGATCGATCTGTAGTGGTGATTCATCTCTGCATGAGACCGTTCTAGCTCAACATAGTCTCCTTGGAGTGACATCATAGATCGGTTCGCCAACTGGAGGTCGTCTCTCCCCTGATCATGGTCGGCACGTAGCCTTTTGATCTCGATCTCAGAAGATTCAATCTTCAGCCGCATCTCATGTCGTTCATTTCTCAAAGTGTCCTGTTGTTGCCGTTCAAGCTTCAAGTCTTCTCGTTGTTCCAAGATTAATCGCTCAAGATTCTCAACTTTCGCGCCGGCCACCGCTGAGGTTGATTTCGCATCGCTAAATTGACTCCGCAAAGAATCAATCACGGCCTGGCGCTGTATACTGGCCTGATTGAACGCCTCCTGCTGATCTTTCAGTTGAGCACGTAATCCCTCCGTTTGGCCTTCAGCTTTTTGTGCGGCCTGATCAGATCGTTCGACATGCTCTTGGGTTTTGGCCGCTGCAATCCGCGCCACCTCGCCGCTCTCAATAAGGCGTTGTCTTTCCTGCTTCAATTCTGCAACCTGTTTATTCAAGTTCTCGATCTGTTCTGCGTTCACCGCGGATTCCTTCTCCGCTTTTTGCCGGTAGTCCTCTGCCTGGTTTCTCGCCTCTGTGAGCTTCAAGTCAAGCCGTGAGCGTTGTTCTTCAGACCGGGTAAGGTCATCTATAGCATCAGCCATTTCTCGCCGCGCCCTGGCAACCTCCTCTTGCAGGGTTCCTGCTGACTCAAGAACGCGATTATTGATCTCCTTCATCAGCGTGCTGGCCAGGGTAGGCGGCAAGTCTCGGGGTAGGTCGATCCCAATACTGTTTGCTTCTTCGATTTCTCGGTAAATCTGGTTAATTTCGTTAGGTGATCCGCCGCCCAGAGCCATCCGGATTTTTCGTTGGGTCACCGTGTCACCATTGTTCTCGATCTGAGCAATAGCGTCCTGCACGGTCTTGATCGTCACTAACCGGTCCATTCGGGCCTCCTCATGTTATCTGTAATAATAACGCATAACGTTATTAATGAGGATAACAAATAACAGGGCGAAATCAAGAGAAATTAGATGTTTTGTTTGAAAAGGGGCCAAAAAGCGTGCTTTTCTCCGGTCTGGGGCCATAGTTCGTCCTGTATCGTGGGTCCAGAACCTAAACCCATAACGACAGGAGAACAGACATGGACGATCTCGAAAAACTTTTTAAGCAGAACCCAGGACTTAAGATGACCTGGTTACGGATCAAAGTTGCTGAACGGTGGGGCTTCTTTGATGATGATGAGCCGGATGCTTCAGGTGAGCCAGAAGAAGACCATGAGTATACGGGGAGCATGAAATGTGTTGAGCACTTGAGGGATGACAAAGAGGGGTAGGGTGGGGGCTATACCTTGAAAAGTTTTCTGCCACCATCTCTTCCCCAAACGACAAGGGTTGAGTAATGCAGATATAGCTGAAAAAATCGGAGTGGGACGAAAATTAATCGGTCGGGCTCTAAACCAGATTGGCCGTTGGAAGGACGCTTGACATCCTCCCCGCCGTGAACAGACGGGGTTTTACGGTGTGTTGTCTCGCGTCAACTATCTTGTCCGGTTTGACGACAATTAGGATGGCCGGTTGAGTTTCGTTATTTTTTCAGGTGTTGTTTTTTTCGATAACTCTCTCCTTCGATTTCGATAATGCTTGCGTGATGAATAATTCGGTCGAC
>JBDNGT010000027.1:0-9043 GCA_041689145.1 Geopsychrobacter sp.
CCGTGATTGAGGCGTTTGACTCCATATTCAGCATAAATCCCCTTGATCGCCATCATCGCCATCAACACCTGGGTATCGGTGATATTGGCTGGATCGCGTGTAAACAGGGGTTCGAGGAAGAATGGCTTCGGCGATTCTACAACCATATCGACCCATTCGCCAGGGATGTCAACGCGAGTAACCTTGTCCACCAGTTTGTTGACCTGGGCAATCACGATCCCCTGACTGAACTTGGTCGCCTCGACTATCGCGGGGGTATCTTCGGTATTGAACCCGGTATACAGGTTGCCGTCAGCATCCCCTTCGTAGGCACAGATCAAGGAGACGCGCGGTGTCAGGTCAATAAAGTAGCGGGCGAAGAGTTCCAGGTAGGTGTGGATGGCCCCAAGTTCCAGTTTGCCTTCCTTGATCGCCTCAGCCACGCGCGCCCCCATGGGACCGCTGTAGGCAAAATCAAGTTTTTTGGCGATGCCGACCTCGAACATATCGAGATGCACGGGCAAGGGCACGGCTGATTGCACCATGTGCAGATCATGGATGCGTTGTGTGTCACATTTAATCAAAGCTTCCGCCAGGAAATCGGCTTGCTTCTGATTATTACCTTCGATGTTGACCCGATCATAGGGACGGATAACGGCTTCCAGAACTTTGGTTGCATCTGCGGCAGCAACAACCTTGCCTTTGCCGATATATAGCGTTGCCCCGCTCATCCGTTCGAAATAATCGGTCTTCCGCGTGTCCCACCTTTTTGTTTCTTTCATCACGCTTTCCTTACTTGAGGCAAGAGCTAAAAAATGACTCGGGCATCTCAACGGTTTGAATATTCATCAAACCTTAAGAGAGGAGGACATTGTTGAGATGCCCGCGAAATTCAATAACAAACGAGAGTCTCAATGTCAGGGCGCCAACATGCCGATCGTCGAGATAAATACCCCGGCGGCGATGGCAGAGACAATAAGTCCGCTGAGACTGGCGCCCATCGCCAGCGGCATAATCATACAGTACGGATTCTCCTCCATTGCAATTTTCTGAGCGATCTTGGCGGTCGTTGGCATACAGGAGACCCCGGCAATGCCGATGACCGGATTGAAATTGCGTTTGGTGACCAGGTACATGATCCAGCCGCCCAGGATTGCACCTAGTGCCGAGATGGTGAGGGCGACAATCCCGAGCACGACGAGGATACCGACCTTGGGATTAAGAATGGTACTGGCATCGCAAAGAACACCCAGAAGTAACCCTAGAAAGAAGGTCCCGCCATACAAAATGGTAGTCTCCAGCAAGGCGTGTAATGGCTCGATCTCTGCTTCCTTAATCGCCATGCCGATAAAAAATGACATGATCAGCGGAGCAGCAACAGGCAACAGCAAGCAGAGCACCGTAGTTATTACTAGAATGGAAATGAATTTTTTTCTTTTAGAGACGTTGCCCATATCAAAATCGGTCTCGATACCACGATACTTGGCAGGGATCAGCAGCTTAACCAGGTAAGGGTAGCCGACATAGGTCAGGCTCAGGTAAAGGTAAGCAATGATAGAGATTGGGACGAACAGGTCCTTGGCGAGCATCAGAGAAGTGAACAGGACCATGGGACCGTCAGCCCCGCCGATAGTGGCCACCGCTGCCGCTTCCCCGGGCGGGAGTCCAAATTTCAGCCCAATGATCAGAGTAACAAAAGTCCCCATTTCGGCAAAGATGGCCACAATGATACAGGCCCAGGGACGCATCAGCAGGAAACTGATGTCGCTCATGGCCCCGATGCCCATAAAGACCAGACAAGCCACAAGCCCATTACTGAAGGTAAAATTATAAACCGGCTGAAGGAAGTTGATTTGCAGGAGATTAATCAGGCCAGCGGGGTCGCTTACCAGCGGATTAAGGATGATGTTGCCTGTAGCGCCGCTGTCCAGAAAAAGCACTCCGCAATTGACGGCGATCATTCCGAGCCCCATGGGCACCATGATCAAAGGCTCCAGGGTCCGTTTAAAGCCGTAGTAAGCCAGGACCATGCCGAAAACAATCAGTACGACGCGGGTGACGGCAACGATCGGGTCATCTACAAAGAAGGATCCAATGCCCGGGAAAAGATGGATTAGTTGGTCCATGGTCAGTCAGTCTCCTGCTCGTTGTCAGAATTTCCCATCAGACGGTTGATGATGACGATGAGTCCCACGACGGCCAGCGAGATCAAGGCTGTGAGCCCGTAGGCCATAAAAGCGTAAGCGATGCTGTCCATTCAATTCACCTTGTTATCTGTTTCTCGGTATGATTCATAATATGTATTGATGTTGTATACTAAGTAGAGATTCTTGTATACAATAATCTCTACTCAAAACACTTTCTTTTTCTCGGTCGCGAAAACATACCGATTTTAAACTGTTCGCGGGGAGAGACCAGCCCTGTTATCACCCCAGGCAAATAAACTTCCCCGCCTTCGCATCAAAATTCAATGATCTCTGGAGCCCCGGATTTGCTCGGCAGATCTGCGTACCCTTCGGGAATTCTGACCAGTAAGACGGGAATCGTGGATTCATGCACAACCTTGACAGCACAAGATCCAAGTAACGCACCCTTATCCATGGTTCTGCGGTGAGTCCCCATGACAATGACATCCGCTGCAACACCTTGAGCGCACTGCAGGACGGCCTGATCAGGAGAGGCAGCACCTGATTACCGTCTGTCATTGACTATCCAGCTTTCACACGCTGAGCTACCGTAAAGGCAAGCTTCCGTCCTTGTCGCACAAAGCCATTGTGTCGTCTTTGATCTTCATCGAGCTTCATTCCGATGACCTCGACTAAGCGTTCAGCCAAAGGTTGCTGCCAAATCGTATTGATACCGCCGAGCTTGATAAAATTCTCAACTCCCGGAGCAAAGCAGGGAGAGGTGCGACTCAATTCCTCTAACTGCTCAAGTGGTAGCTTGGTTATGCGGGCCATCGCGGGAAGATTCATCACTCGTACTTTTGCTTCTGGCAGACTGTGGATTTCGTCCGCCATCATGCCAAATGAGAGAAATCCACCACTGACCGCTTCAGCATAAACCAGACAGATCAACTGGTGTTCTCGCTGCCGCGCCAACTCCAAGCACTTTGCTAAATGCGCCAAATAACCGTTAATGCCAAGCAGTTCATCCTGCAAACTCAAACGCTGTCCCTGGGTATCAACCAGGAGAAGAATCGGCCGGCCAGGATCGTTCTTGATGACGCCCAAGGCCGAGGTGGCGAGAGCCAGTGCAGCCTCGACACCAACCGCAAGATGGTCAGTGGTCCCCAGCACAGCGATCTCACCCTTATTTGTCGTGCCGTACCCGGTGAGAATGCTATCGATATTTGTTACCGAATGGCCCAGCGGGAACAATTCGCTCAACAACGTTTCAATATTCATAATTTCCCCTGGCCTTTGTCAGCCACCGTCACCATAAAGCTCTGTATATCCATCAGGGGCAACTTTTGTGGATCGTCAATCCCCATTTCACCCCAGATATCGGCTCCGTCCTGACATTGCCCATAGTCAGCCAAGCGCCGAGTCAGGCTCGAGTGCTCCTGTTCCAGAGATTCTAGGGACAGGGGTTGAACCGTGTTAATTGTTTTGATCACCGCTGTGTGGAATGCGTCAATATCATCCTCAACCAGGCACTGCACCTCACCCAACAAGTAACGATGCTTACCGCCGAGCGTACGCCAGACCAATGCTCGATCACTGGAATCGAATTCTTCAACACCCATAGTAGTTTCAATCACATCAGGGCCAGAAAGGCCGAGGCGACCCTCCTCATTGATGATCAACGCATCGCAACAACGTGCCACGATACCCATCCCGCCGAAGCAGCCATAGGCCCCACCGATCAGACCGAGAACAGGGACCCCGGCAACCCGGGTCGCAAGGAGGGCTCTAATTACCTCAGAGATAGCAATCAACCCGGCATTGGCTTCATGTAAACGCACCCCACCGGACTCAAGCAGCAACAGAACCGCCGCCGGCCTTTCGTTCACTGCGCGTTCAAGCAGACCTGTCAGTTTTGCGCCATGCACCTCCCCCACGGCCCCGCCCATGAATCCGCCCTCCTGACTTGCAACCAGCACCTGTAAACCGTTTAGACTGCCGGTGCCAATGATGATCCCATCATCGAAGGAACAGGGTTGCCCCAGGGGCTCAAGATGCGGACTGGTGAGCCGCTCGGCAGGTCCAAGAACCTCCTGAAAGCTACCTGGATCCAGCAGGTGAGCGATGCGCTGCCGGGCATTGGCTTCGTAATAGCTATGCCCACGGCTTATGCCTGACAAGTCGCTCATGATGAGGCCTCCAGATAATTTTCCAGTGCTTGATCGAGACGCAGACAAACCACTGCGGGAGTTGCCCCACCGTCATTAATCGAAATCTGCAGATTACTCAGATCATACCGAGCAGCGAAATCGTTCAGGACCGCTTGCCATATTTCGCCAAACCCCTGAGACGAAGTACTCACATTGATGCGACAGAGACCCTGCAGTTCGGAATTTTCCAGCATGACCTCCAAATTGCCGGAGGACACCACACCGACTAAGGTCGTTTTCTGACAGCCTTTCCGGTTTGCCGAGCCTTTAAACTCGAATTGTAGATGTTCCATTACCTGTCCTTATCAGTAGCAGTGACCGTCTGGACCTACCAGTTACGGAAACGTTTTGGCGGTTGGTAGAGCCCCCCGGACCAGTGAACAAGTTCCCTGATCGAGCGAGCCGCCAAAAGGTCGCGGGTAGCCAGTCGATGATCGACACCAAGATCTTCCGGGCGGCGAATGATACCGCGATCACGCAAATTTTCCACAGCACGGTGAGAGCGGCCAAGTCCCACTGGAGTGTACCCGGCCACGCCTCTGATTGCTTCACTGCGCTCTTCCTCCGTGCGACAAAGCAACAGGTTGGCAATCCCCTCCTCGGTGACTACATGACTGATGTCATCGCCATAGACCATTATCGGTGGCAGATCCATACCAGTGTTCTCCATCATCTCCCAAGCGTCGAGTCGCTCAACAAAAGTGGGTTGCATATGTTCGCGGTAGGTCTCCATGATCTGCACCACCAGCTTTCGACCGCGTGGGGCGGCCGACAAACCAGATTGCGCTTCGCGACCGGCTTTTAACCAGGTGCTGCTGGCATGGCGACGGCCACGGGCATCGGCGCCAAGGTTAGGAGCGCCGCCGAAACCGGTGATCCGGTCCAGAGTTACCGTGGAACTGTTCCCCTGAAGGTCCATCTGTAGCGTGGAACCGATAAACAGGTCGGTTGCATAATGACCGGCAGCATGACTGAAGGCGCGATTGCTGCGCTGACTGCCGTCACTGCCATTGAAAAAGACATCGGGACGGGCACTAACATAATCTTCCATGCCCAGCTCGGAACCCGGAGAATAGACTGATTCGACAAAGCCTGCTTCTATCGCCGGGATCAGTGTCGGATGTGGATTCAGCATCCAGTGTCGACAAATCTTGCCCTTCAGACCGAGGCTCTCCGCATAGGTCGGCAGAAGCAACTCAATGGCTGCGGCATTGAACCCGACACCATGATTCAAACGATTGACAGAATACTCGGCATAGATCCCCTTGATCACCATCATCGCCATCAGGATCTGAATCTCACTGAGCTGCGCTGGGTCGCGAGTGAACAAGGGTTCAAGTGTATGCGGGTTCGGTGCCTCAGTTATGTAATCAACCCAATCCGCAGGAATATCGACCCGTGGTAGCTGGTCTACGATCTGGTTGACCTGGGCAACAACGATGCCGCTTTTAAACGCGGTTGCCTCGACGATGGTCGGAGTGTCCTCGGTATTCGGACCGGTATAGAGGTTTCCCTGTCGATCAGCGCTGTGCGCGACGATTAAGGACACTTTGGGTGTAAGGTCAATAAAGTAGCGACCGAACAGTTCGAGGTAGGTATGGATCGCGCCTATCTGGATCTTACCCGCAGCAACCAATTGAGCCATGCGGGCACCCATCGGACCCGAGAAGCTGAAGTCGACCTTATTGGCAATTCCGCGCTCAAACAGCTCGATGTGCGCTGGCAGCGCAATCACCGATTGCACCATGTGAAGATCGAAGATTCGCTGCGGATCAACCTGGGCCAAGCAGCGCGCCAGAAAATCGGCCTGCTTTTGATTATTGCCTTCCAGGCAGACTCGGTCGCCGGGCTCGATTAGTTCTTCAAGCAATGCGGTCATGCGCTCTGCAGGAACTATCCTGTCAGTGCAGATTGACGCCGCACGCTGCAATCGGTCCCGCCGATTTTCAGCTTGTGTGTCCCATTTTTTTATTGCCATCAGAACTTCCTCTGCTGTTGATATCCAGAATCGACGATGGTTTTATGAAATGTTCCAATACGCCCATATAAGCTCGATCACTAGACAGCCGGGCCCAGCATCGCCGTCGGCAGCCAAGTCGCAATTTCAGGGAAGATGCACAAGATGATAATTGCAACAATCATGCACAGCATGAAGGGGAAAGCACCCTTAAGAATCGTTGGCAAGGAAATGTCCGGCGCTATCCCGTTGATGACATAGAGGTTCAAACCGACCGGCGGCGTAATCAGGCCTATTTCCATATTGATGGTGAAGATGACGGCAAACCAATAGGGATCAAAACCGACCAATTCAATAATCGGCAACAAGATTGGTGCGGTCATCAAAATAACCGCAACGGGTGGCAGGAAGAATCCGGCAATCAGCAGGAAGACATTGATCATCCCCATCAGCACCCAGCGATTGACATCCATGTTGGCAAGGTACTCAGCGATCGACTGGGTCACATAAAGGCTTGACAAGGTATAGGCAAACAGGGCGGAGGCCGCGATAATCATCATGATCATCACGCTTTCCTTCATCGAGCCATTAATAATTGCCCATATTTTTTTCGGTTGCCAGACTTTGTAAATGACGGCGACAAGAACAAGAACGAACAGTGCCCCGACGCCCGCCGCTTCCGATGGGGTTGCAACTCCTCCGTAAAGAACGAACAAAACACCGACAATAATCGCAATAAATGGAAGAACACGTGGCAACACTTCAAGTTTTTGCTTCAGCGTAAAACCTTTTTCATTGCTGCTGAATTTATAACCGCTACGCCAGGCGGTGAAAAGCGACCAGACAATAAACAGACCGCACAGCAGAAGACCAGGTAACAGACCGGCCATAAAGAGTCGACCAATTGAGGTTTCCGTCGCTATACCGTAGACAATCATGGTGATTGACGGTGGGATGAGAATTCCCAAGGTGCCACCAGCCGCAATCGCACCCGCCGACAATCCATCCGGATATCCTCGCTTGCGCATTTCAGGGATACCCATTTTTCCAATCGCGGCGCAAGTCGCAGGTGAGGAACCGCTGAGAGCGGCAAAGACTGCACAGGCACCAATATTCGAGATAATCAAACCACCTGGGACACGGTGCAGCCAACGATCCAGCGCTTCATAAAGATCCTTGCCGGCAGGCGAGGCCGCTATCGCCGCACCCATAACGATAAACATCGGGATGGAGACCAGGGAAAATTCAGCGATGCCAGAGAAGAAAACGTCGGCCAGAATGTCGAGGGAGTCGAGTCCATCGAAGAGGACCAGAAACACTGTAGCCACCAACCCCAGACCGAAGGCAATGGGAATTCCAGTGGCTAAGACGATGATGGTACTAATTGCTATGAGGGCACCTATTGCAAGAGGGCTCATTCTCTACTCTCCTTCATCCAAACTATGTGTATCCATGCCGAACGGTATGTCGTCGCCAAAGGCGAGAGCCAAAATATCAGCAACATATTGTAGAGACATAAGGCCGATACCTAGAGGTATTGATAAGTAAGGAATCCAGAGCGGCAAAGCCCAGATCGTGTCGGTCGTCCACTCGTTGACCAACGCTTCATGGAAAAGTTCGTAGCCCTTCCAGGTTAGTATCAAACAGAAAAGCAGCCCCAGACCGCTCGCAATCAGGGCCAGAAAATAGCTTCCTTTGCGACTCAGGTAATGGGGCAAAAGATCGACGCTAACGTGCCCTTTGACCATTAGAACATAAGGACATCCGATAAAGGTCGATCCGACCAGCGAGAAGATAACAAATTCGGTCTGCCAGATCGTCGATGCATTCAGGAAATAACGCATGACGACCATTTGACAAACGACCAGGATGGCCATCCCGACCAGCACTGCCGCGATAATGCCGCAGGCGTTTGAAACCATCTCGACAAACTTAGTAAAACTTTTCATGTGAACCTCATGCCCCTGGGTTGACAATTCACCCAAAAGCCGCAACAGAGAAGCCCGGGAACGCACAGTTAAAGCCGTTCCCGGGGATTTATCTATTATTCGACTGATAGAGCTTTTTCGATCAGTTCTTTACCACCGGGAACGTTCTCGGCGAAATTTTTATAAGAGGTCTCTTGGGCAATCGCCTTCCAGGCAGCGGCCTGCTCAGCATTCATGGTCACAACTTTCACGCCCGCCTTTTTGTAGACATCGACCATTTTGTCGTCCAGACCAGCAGCTTCAGCGGCCATATACAATTCGGCCTTCTCGCCGGCGGCCATCAGAGCATCCTGCTGTGCCTTGTTGAGTTTGTCCCAGCTTTTCTGCGACATCAGGATCGGCTCATACATGAACCAGAGCGCATAATCTCCAGGGGCGGTCATGCATTTGACCTGCTCATAAATACGGTACGATATGAAACTTCCGGAACTGGTGTTGGCAGCATCTAGAACACCGGTCTGCATGGCCTGGTATATTGCCGAACTGGACATCGAAGAGATCGACGCACCGGCACCTACCAGCATTTGCTCAAAAGCCGGGCCGGCAGCGCGGGTTACCTGACCCTTTATGGTTTCAGGTCCCAGAATGCAGTTTTTCTTCGAGGCAAAACCACCGGCCAGCCAGCCGTCAGCCAACACGATAACGCCAGCATCGTTGATGATTTTTTTAATGTCGACCATAAATGATGGCTGGCTTGCCGCTGGCCTTTGTGACCGGTGGTCTGGGGGTGGTGTTCGTCTATCTGGTCGGTGATCAGGCGATGCTCAATATTATCCCGAGCCG
>JBDNGT010000028.1:0-6566 GCA_041689145.1 Geopsychrobacter sp.
CACAATGTGGCTGAAAATAAGTACCATCGGCTCGGACAGGTCTACGATATTGGCGGCATGGCGCCGCCGGGCAGTGAATGCCTTCAATCGGTGGTCGCGATCTGTGCCGCTCATGGCCTGGATGCGCGTGTCGGCGGATGACAGCTGAGTCCCTGACCCCTAGCCGCATCCTGCGCTTCTGGACCCCGTTGCTCGGCACCTGGTTGCTGATGGCAATCGATGGGCCGTTGCTGACTGCCCTGATCGCGCGCATGGTCAATGCAGAGTTGAACCTGGCAGCCTACGGCGTCGCTTTCTCCTTTGCGCTGGTGGCCGAAGCACCGATCATTATGCTGATGAGTGCCTCGACTTCGCTGGCCTCCAGCCCACTGGCCTATCGGCGACTCCGTTCTTTTACGGCCGGATTAACTCTGCTTGTGACTCTGGGGCTGGCGCTGATGCTCGTACCCCCAATCTACACGTTTATCATAGAAGGGGTGATCGGCCTGTCACCGGAGATCGCCGCGCAGACCCACTGGGCCCTGTTGGCGCTCATCCCCTGGCCGGCAGCGATCGGTTGGCGGCGTTTTTATCAGGGGGTGCTGATTCGCAGCGGGCAGACCCGACGGGTGGCATCGGCCACGCTGTTTCGCCTTTTAGGCATGGCCGGTTGTGGTTTTGGTCTTTTCTACTTATCCGGGGTGCAGGGAGCATTGCTTGGCGGGATCGCACTCAGCTGCGGGGTGGTGGCCGAACTGCTGGCCAGTCGTCTGCTCGCGCGGCGCGCAATCAGCCAGCTGCTGCTTTCACCACAGCAGGGCGAGGTGCTCGATTATCCGGCCCTCTGGCGTTATTACCTGCCCCTGGCGCTGACCCCCTTTATTACCCTCGGCGTTCACCCGCTGGTGATCCTCTTTCTCGGCAAGGGGCGCTTTCCCCTTGAATCGTTGGCGGTCATGCCGGTTCTGGGGGCTTTGACCTTTATCTTTCGCGCGATCGGACTTTCATTTCAGGAGGTGGCCATCGCACTGCTCGGCCGCGATCTGCGCGGTTATCTGCCGATCCGCAACTTCGCCTACGGTCTGGCCCTGGTTGCCGGCGGCAGCCTGCTGCTGATTGCGCTGACGCCGCTTTCAACCCTCTGGCTGCGGGAGGTTGCCGGGCTCAACGCCGCCTTGATCGAGTTTTCCGGCCTGCCGCTGATTCTAATGGCCCTGCTGCCGGCCGGTTCGGTGCTCAGTTCTTTTCAGCGCGGGGTGTTGATGGCCGGGCGGATGACACGACCGATATCCACGGCAACCGTTCTCGAGGCCGCTGTGATTCTTGGATTTTTGACCTTGATGTTGCTCTATAGTAGTTTGTCCGGGGCACTCTGTGCTGCATTGGCCTATGTCGCTGGACGCGCGCTGGCGGTTCTATGGATGATCTACCCCTGTCGCCTGTTGCTGAAAAGAGAAACTGCTCTTTTGCGTGCTCGATGATTCATACCGTCAACTGATCCGAAAAGAAACTGATTCAACTTTATGAAAAACAATGCGGGAATTTATTACATCCTTGGCGCGGCCGTGCTCTGGGGGACGACCGGTACGGCACAATCCTTTGCACCCGCAGGATTTGATCCGACGGTTATCGGTTTCCTGCGTCTGCTGATTGGTGGCCTTGCCCTACTGGCCATAGCCGTCAGTCGTAAGGAGTTGGGTCGATTAGCTGACTGGCGATTCAGGCCGACCCTGCTGGCGGCAATTTTCCTGGCCAGTTACCAGCTCTGTTTCTTCGCCGCCGTCAGCAAGACCGGCGTGGCGGTCGGGACCATCGTCGGGATCGGCAGTGCGCCGGTCGCCGGGGGCATTCTTGGGTACCTGTATCGTGGCGAGCGTCCCGGTATGCGTTGGCAGGCGGCAACGCTGCTGGCGATTATCGGTTGCACGCTCCTCGCGCTGGCTGGCGGTGGGGACGGATTTGCTGTCGATTCCTTCGGTATCCTGCTGGCCATCGGGGCGGGCTTCTCCTATGCGGCTTATACCCTGATATTCAAGGGACTGCTTGAAGCCCACTCGCCGAACGCACTGCTGGCCGTGGTGGTTTGCCTGGGTGCTCTGCTGCTTTCCCCGCTACTGATCGGCGAGGATCTTGCCTGGGTTGCACAGCCGCGCACCCTTTTGGTGGTGTTGCATCTTGGCCTTGCGACCATGGCACTCTCTTATTGGCTGTTTGGCCGCGGTCTGCAGACGGTTCCTGTGGCGTCGGCGGTCACCCTGTCGCTGGCGGAACCGATGACGGCCGGGTTATTTGGGGTGTTGTTGCTCGGCGAACACATGACGGTCCAGGCTTTTAGCGGAATCGGTCTTATTTTTACCGGTTTGCTGCTGTTGATTCTGCCACTCACGCGGGTTTTACGCCTGTTCATCAAAAGTGCCGGAAGTATCAGATGACGCGTCAGGGTCGTGCCACGCTCTACGCTTTGATTGCGGTTTTGTTCTGGTCGACCATCGCCTCGGCCTTTAAAATTTCACTCGGTTATCTAGAGCCGATTCAGCTGCTGCTCTACGCCGGTTCTGTGTCGACCCTGCTGCTGGCGGTCATCCTGCTGGTGCAGGGGAAATTTCGGCTGATTTTCCACTGTACCAAGCATCAGTATGCCATGTCGTTGCTGCTCGGCCTGCTTAATCCCTTTCTCTACTACCTGATTCTGCTACAGGCCTACACGCTGCTGCCAGCTCAGCAGGCCCAACCCTTGAACTACACCTGGGCCATTACACTGACCCTATTGTCAGTGCCTCTGTTGGGGCAAAAATTACGGCTGGCCGAGTTGGGGGCTTTGCAGCTCAGTTACGTTGGCGTGGTGGTCATCGCCACCGAAGGGAATCCCTTCAGCCTGCACTTTACTGATGGGACCGGGGTTTTGCTGGCGCTAGCTAGCACCATCGTCTGGGCTCTCTACTGGATCTACAATACGCGCGATCCACGTGATCCGGCGGTTGCGTTGCTGGTCAATTTTCTATTTAGTTTTCCTTTTGTGCTTGGCTACTGTTTGCTCTTCTCCGAACTGGTCTGGCCGCCGCTACCCGGTTTGATCGGCGCGGTCTATATCGGGTTCTTCGAGATGGGCGCCTGTTTCGTCCTTTGGCTGATGGCCTTACGCGCCGCTGAAAATACGGCCCGCATTAGCGGTCTGATCTTTCTCTCCCCCTTTATCTCTCTCTTCTTTATCCATTTTCTGGTCGGCGAGGAGATTCTGCCGGCGACCTTTGCCGGACTGGTGCTGATTGTATGTGGGCTGTTCTGGCAGAAGACGCTCGGGAATAAAGCCGTGGGCTGACCAGAGACTCGTGCTTGGGGCCAGAGATCGCGGTGCGAAGAATAAAATCGATGACAAGTTGACCCTGCTGGTCACCACCGAGGTAAGTTTTTAGTCCCTCGCTGAGATCCTTTATTTTACTCCCAGATGCTGCCGAATGGCCAAGAGCAGATCGAGAGGATTGTAAGGTTTGGTGATGTATTCTTCGGCACCCTGCTTCATACCCCAGAACTTGTCGCTGTTTTCAGATTTAGAGGTCAACAGAATAATCGGAGTGTCCTTGTGGGCTGGGTCTTTCTTGAGGGTGCGGCAAACATGGAAGACATTCTTACCCGGCATGATGACATCGAGAATAATCAGGTCAAAATTGCCCGACTTTGCCGCTGCCTCAGCTTCAATCCCATCACGCGTTAAGTAAACTCATGATCGGTTTCTTTAAGCACTTCCATGAGAAATGCCAGTTCGGTATCACTATCCTCTGCAATCAATATTTTTGCCATTTTGGGCCCTTCCTTAACGGGGTGGGTTAGTGTCCCGACAATAAATCCTGACTTATCGATATCCATAAGACAGGATTGTTACAGCACAAATTCATGCCTTATTTGTCGGTGAAATGCGTGTGAATGTAGCATTGTTTGTGTGGTGTTTTGAGAAATTTTATCAAGCGCCTGGCGTTATCCCAGGTTGCTTCGTGAACCTGCCGTCTATTGACGGTTATAACTTTAGCGACAGGTCTTTAATTTCTACTGACCAGGAGGCGATTATCTATGCTCGCAACTAACGACGAGCGCTGTATCGGTGTCACTCAACCTCAGGGTCGATATTGATGCAAGTACGTCCTGAAAAATTGGATGAGGCAGGGGAAGAGGGACTATCCCTGAGAAACCTCCATATTAATGCCGTCCCATTATTTCAAGGCTTTGTCTTGTTGTCAATTTGAACAGGGGAAACGAGGAAATTTTTATCACTTTGCAGAGAATTCAGCTTTTCGTAGAGGGCAATCTGTTCGGTGATGCTCAGTTTTTTGCCGCAACCGGTCCTTAGGCAGAGACGACAGCGATCGTCCGCACACCACTTGTGTATCACTTTTCAAAAGAGAGCCGGTGAAAGCGTCCAATGTCTTTGATTTCAGCGGCACCCAACCCAGCCACTTGAGCATAGGTTGACCACTGACTGACGACTTCCACGATTTCAGCGACAATATCTAATGGCTTCTTTACGCCTATCGACTCTCCCACCCTTACAAAGTCTTTCAACGCGAACGCTTCTTTCTTGCCATTAATGGTCATTTGATGGCTATTTGTCCACTGCCCCTTGGGGTTGTGAGCATATGTGACATCGAAGGCCGGAGAAAGTTCCCACTTGCTGGACTTGTCCATCAGAAATGCAATATTTTTTGTGTGGTCGTCCTGGTTTCTCGATACGACATTGAAAATCATTCTACGAAATTGCTGAACGGCTTCTGATTTGGGAATTTTCAATCTACGCATAACCGCAAATGCCTGCTCATAACCGTAGGCTCCTGGGATGTTAAAGTCGTAATGCCCTATTCCGCACAAAGACTGCATGTGTATTTTTTCACCACCAACCCTGTCAAATCGCTTTGTCAAGAAGTGAGCACGTCCACTCTCTTCCAAAAGTTTGCACTCAGACATAACTATGCCTGCCGCGCGTGCCATTAAGTGATAAGCGTATTCGATTCGACCATATCCTTGTGAAGTACCAAGCTCCAGGTCATTCACTCCATCAAATTTTAACAGCCAGTAAGAGTATCCCTTGGGGGCTTGGGTTTGCCCCGAACGAATATGGCCCTTGGAATCCATGGCAATTACGGCTTTTGCCCTGGCTCCCCCCGCTGAGGTTCCTACCCGGATGATCTCTTGTAAAGCGTCAGAGTTTTGTTTCTCATCGCGCACCAGTTCCGTACAAAGGTTGTCTCGTTCGGTCGTAATAGCTTGGGCAAGTTCAACGAGATGTGCAATCTCTACGGGTGCTGATTCTTCTTTTCTTGAATTCAGGGCGGGAGAAAACTCCAGCGCCCCCATTCCTCGCCTCCCCGTGTAGCAGAGGCGCTCAACAGAGGTAAAGCTTTTCGTGTCACGCCCGTGGCGGGTCAACCAGGCGTCAATGATTTTATTACCAAACTTGTCTGGCAGACAATCAGCGAGAAGCCCTGGAAGTCCTTTGAAGGTTTCTTTGTTCAGACTTGGGAATTCATAAATACCATCGCCTCGTATGGCGTCGTCAATCGGCATAATTACCGGGGAGAGGTCTAGCCCTTTACGCAAAAAAGTCTTGTCGTATTCGAATACAGCATAACCGGCTTCTCGCCAAGACACCGCACCAACTGTCTCTCCCCAAATGTTTACATAGGCCGTTTGGATTTTTTTTACCATTCTGGGACCTCATTCTGCTCTTTATTGTCGTCTTGCTTCCCGCTAGCTCTTTTTCTCTTTCTGCCTTGAAGTTTGGCAAGTTGCATAGGGCTGAGGCCAGGATCGGGGATGAATGAGTCTAGGTTATCTAAAGCTTTCAGTTCTCGAAGAACAGCAACTGCTGTGCTCAATCTCGCCTTTCCAGACTCCAAGTTCTTTATTGCATTGACTGAAAGAAGAGTCCGCCTGGAGAGCTCTTTTTGAGTGAGGTTTTTTCTCAACCTCAACTCGTGGAATCGACTCCCTATCTCTTTTTCGATAGCTTCATCAGACATATAGTAATAATCCATCACAGCCTCAAAAAGGTTTACAGGGAATCAATTGACCAAATTGTAGCCCTTTTTAGGGCTATTGCAAGAGTTTTTATCCAGAAAGATTTACTATTTAAAATAACGGCCTATTTTAGGGCTCTTATTTGGCTTGAATTGAGTTTTGAGCATAAAAAAAAGGCTCTTAAATATAGTTTCTTCGTCAAGGGTAAAATTTCAAGTAAGCCGCTGAAAAGCGACTCCAGTAGACTCAGGCATCAATCGTAGGCGTCCGTCGCCGTGGCTCATACGCTACACTGACGAGGTAAGCCCTTGTATTGCCTCACCATCGCCACCAGATCCGCGCAGTCCTCGCCAAGATCATCAAAGGCATAAGGATTCAGGGATTGGCGTGACCAGAGCAGGTTGCGATCAACGTCACTCATCTCTGCCGCCTCACAAACCCGCGGCCAGTTTTCACCGATGCACAGAATCTGTTGCTCAACAATCTGGCGCGCCGCATCCCGTGAGAGCAGGAAGTTATGTGCGGCATCAAGACAAACAGAGATACGGCTCATGCGGTTTTCGCCTGAAATCAGCATGGCC
>JBDNGT010000029.1:0-9250 GCA_041689145.1 Geopsychrobacter sp.
AATGCGGCGTTTCCCGTCTGCGGCTTTCAGCTTGTCCAGATTGGTTTTGTTCAGGCGTACTTTTTGGGGCTTCTTGGTGTCGGTCATATTGTCTCCTCGTGCACCGCCTGTGCATCAGTGGTGCATCACTTCAATTCAAAATTAAGTGATATACAATAGGGACTAATATAGCCTAAGTTGTTGAAAAGTACAAGCTATTCTTGATCAACAAGGTTTATTCAAACTCAAACAAATGGACTTAAAATCCCTCGGGAGTAATCCTGTACGAGTTCGATTCTCGTCCCGGGTACCATAAACAAAAAACATAATATTAAGGGGTTAGCCGTTTCTGGCTAACCCCTTGGTGCTTTATGGGTAGGCTTTAGATAGGGCAACCAGCATCTTCTCCGTCCCGCAATCTTCTAAAATAGTGTAGCGCTCCGGTTTGACCTTTTGTGCTGCCGAAATCGCTGTGACTAAAAGATTTCGCTTAACGCCGCAGTCTTGCAAATCCTTGCTGCTCACCGGCAGCCCCGTATTCAAATATGCCTGGCGTAAATCATCCTGAAATTTACCGTGAGCGTAGCTTGAACAAAGTGCTCCGATTGCAACCAACTCACCATGAGTCGCCCCCGGACGAAAGTCGGTCAATTCGTTATAGGCATGGTAAAGCTTGTGCTCAAAACCACTCGCTGGTCGGCTGGAGCCGTAACGACTCATCGCTTCTGCACTGGCGATCAACGAACAAGCTAAAATACCCAGAAAATGGTCATCGTAAAATAGATCCCTGCCTGCTCGTAATTCGTTCATGACCAACTGAGCCCCACAGATTGCCTGAAATCCTGAGAAGCTTTCATACCGTTCCTTGTGTCTTTGATCCGCTAATTGCCAGTCGAGGACTGCGGTAATGTTGGAGAGTAGATCACCTATCCCGCTGCGAATGCGACGTCGGTATCCCGGATCTTTGGATTTAACAAGGTTGATATCAACCACCACAGCAAGTGGTGTGTTGGCGCAGAGCGTCATGGTGCCGTCCTGCCCAAGGTTGATCACCGAAAAGGGGGAGGCGAAGCCATCGTTGGCCAGGGAAGTCGGGATTGAAACAAAAGGGAGGTTTAGTTTGTAGGCTGCGTATTTGGCGACATCGATAACACTGCCACCGCCGACGCCATATACAATGTCATAGCACTTCTCACCACATTTCACAGCCCCATACTTTTGATCAAAATGAGAAGTCGAAATTTCGCAGTTGAATTCCAAACCGGCAAAGCGTTTGAGCCCGCTATCCAAGATCCGTTCGATCTCACTGATTTTATTACTTGAGACAATAAATGATGTTGGTTTCGCACCCATTTTAGTGAATTGAGCCGCAATCTTTTCACCGGCTATGCCGCGCGTTATCTCATCAAATATGATCAAAGGTTTAGCAAAGCTGAGGCCTGGAATGTCGCGTTTTAGGCGGCAATTAATAAAACTGGGAATTGACTCGATCCGGTTGTTAACCTCTGCAATGATCGGGATAGTGAACTGCTTTGGGATTTTTGGAGAAAGGTAGCCTTTATAAACACCACTGCTGCGGTTGAGAAATTGGTCGATAGATTTATTGATCAGTTTCATACCAGCGCAATTCGGATAGATATTATTGGTTAGAGTCTGTACAAGAGAATACACGAAATATTTAGAGGAATGGGGAGAAAAGTTTAGCTGTCGCATCGATCAGTTTTGTGCTCATGGCTCGCTCCTGAATCTCGGCCAGAGTTAGCTCACGCGACTTTTCTCGAGCCGTATCAAAGTGCTGACTAAGGCTGCCGATTAGTTCTTGGTCATAGACTTCGAGATTAAATTCAAAATTCAGGCGAAAACTGCGGGGATCGAGATTTGTCGAACCGACCAGGGCATAAACGTCGTCGACGATGATGAGTTTGCTATGAACAAAGGGTGGGGGTTGGTAATAGACTTTGACGCTGTACTGCAGTAGTTCTGCAAGGTAAGCACGTGTGGCCCAGGTAACATACGGGAGGTTGCTTTTGCTGGGAAGGAAGAGCTCGACGTCCACTCCGCGTAATGCCGCAGTATTAATCGCATAAACGAGCGGTCGTTCGGGGATGAAATAGGGGGTCATGATCTGAATTTTTCTGCGCGCGCAACCGATGGCACCATTGATGATCCAACGTAGCTTTTCAAAATCCTCATTGGGCCCAGCACTGATCCCACGACAAAAGGCATTGCCTTTGGAATTTAGCAGTTGAGATGGTTGACTAGCGGGCAAATGTTCCCCCGTTGCAAAACGCCAATCCTCGGCGAAGGCATCCTCCAGGTGGCTAACTGCGGGGCCCTCGAGCCTGAAGTGGACATCAACCACCCTTTTGGCCCTTTTTGTATCTTCTGCTAGGTGGCGGTCACCAATATTCATCCCTCCCGTGTAACCGATACAGCCATCGATCGTCAGTATTTTACGATGGCCCCGCAAGTTGAGGTGGAAACCCCGTGCGAGTAATGAAAAGGGGAGAAAACGCGCCACTGAAATTCCTTGGCGGCGCATGAGCCAGCGTGCAACTGGAAAACTGTAACGTTCTCCCAGGGCATCAACCAATACCCGAACTCGAACTCCTCGCGATTTAGCTTGGGCTAAGGCTGTTATGAAGCTTTTACCGGTTTTATTTGATTCGAAAATATAGGTTGAAAGATAGATGCTCTCCTTCGCCAAGCTAATCGAGTCGAGCATGTCTGGATATGCCTGCTCACCATTGTAAAGCGGAGTGACCCGGTTTCCAGGCAGAAGAGGACGGCGGGTTACATGATCAGAAAGATTAAGAAAAGAGGCAAAATTTTCTTGGCTGAACGGACTCGAACAGGACAGATCAGAAGACCATTCGCAAAATGCCGTTGCCGGCCAGATGCTTTCACGTCCATGCATTTTCCAGTTTCGGGTTCTGATGCGGTTTACGCCGAAGACCCAGTAAATTAATGGTCCGATTCCTGGAATGGCGATACACACCATGATCCAGCCAAAGGTCGAGCGTGGGTCGCGCTTATGCAACATGGCATGTCCGGCGGCGAGCAGGGCTGCGATTGCAAGTAGGCTGGTGAGGATATGCTCATTCATGGTTGACAGTCAGGGTTGGTGGGTTATTTTCATAAGTATACGTTTTTACAACTTAATGTAAAGTATGGGTGGTTTCAATGACCAAGCGCAATAAGTGCAGCATGGTGCTGTTTGAAATCAAAAGAGTCTGGAGTGAACAGCTCTGCGGGACAAAGGGAGTGGGTGGAGATTCATGCCGATTATTCTGCGTTTTCGAGCAGGGGTGAAATGGATACCTGAGTCATCGACCCCCTTGTATCTCTGGGTGGTATTCGTCGATACTGGGTTTTGGGAGAAAAATCGCATATGCCTACAAGGATGGTCTGCAGATAACTGAAAAAAAATTGGCTCGACAGCACTTTTACCGCTATGGTAATGGTATAATGTTTTTTTAGGGAGAGTTAGATTCTCTCACATTGGGGGCCCGGGACAAGTACCGGAGCCGAAAAGACCCGACAAAACATAACATTTATACTGCCTGGATCCATGGTGACCGGGACGGAAATGCGATAGCACTCAGGTACTGGGGATTTCCCTTCAGTGTCTCTCTATGCCTTCCGTTACCGGAGGGCATTTTTGTTAGGACAGGATAACTGCTGTGAAAAAACGTAAGACAATTCTTGATATCGCTGGTATGAAAAGCACTGGAGAAAAGATCAGTGCATTAACCGCCTATGATTACCCCTTTGCTCAGCTGGTGGATCAAGCGGGTATCGATATTATTCTGGTGGGTGATTCGGTGGGTTCGGTTTTCTCCGGGTATGAGAACACCCTGCCGGTGACGATGGATGAGATGATCTATCACACCAAACCGGTGGTGCGTGCTTCGATACAAGCGCTGGTGGTTGCTGACATGCCCTTTATGTCCTATCAGATCGATCAGAGCGATGCGCGACGCAATGCCGGTCGTTTGATTAAAGAGGCTGGCGCTCAGGCGGTGAAGCTGGAAGGCGGCGAGAATATCGCCGCGACCATCGCTGCGATTACGGCGATCGATATTCCGGTGATGGCGCATATCGGGCTAACCCCGCAATCGATCCATCGCATGGGCGGCTTCAAGGTTCAGGGTCGTCAGGAAGCTCAGGTCAAACAAATTCTGGCTGATGCTCGGGCCGTTGAAGCGGCTGGGGCCTTCGCTGTGGTGCTCGAAGGAATCCCCGCCAGTCTCGCCGCACAGGTCAGTGCTACGCTTAGCATCCCGACCATCGGCATCGGCGCCGGTCCCGATTGCGACGGCCAGGTGCTGGTCATCCACGATATCCTCGGTCTGTGTGACAAATACTCTCCCAAGTTTGTTAAACGTTTTGCCGATGTGCGTCAGACGATCAGCGAGGGGATTGACGCCTATATTGGTGAGGTGAAAAGCGGGACCTTCCCAGCCGACGAGCATAGCTTTAAATAAGGGGGCGCTTAGCGCCTGATTTATAATTGATAACTATAAATTCAGTGTCTGAAATGCAGCAGTGGAGCCTTCAGCAAAAAGCTGCCGGTCAGCGGATCGCCTTTGTCCCGACCATGGGGTTTTTGCATCAGGGTCACCTGTCGTTGCTCGAAGAAGGGCGGAAGAACGGCGATCTGCTGGTGCTCTCGATCTTTGTCAATCCGGCTCAGTTCGGTGTCGGTGAAGACTATGAAGACTATCCGCGGGATTTCAAGGCCGATGGCCCGCTGGCTGAACAGGCTGGGGTTGATGTCATCTTCGCCCCGACGGCCGCACAGATGTATCCACGGGGCTATGCAACCTGGGTCGATGTTGAGGGGATCACCGAGATCCTCTGTGGTGCCAGTCGACCTGGACATTTTCGTGGTGTGACAACGGTAGTCAGCAAGCTTTTTAATATTGTTCAGCCCGATATCGCCTTCTTCGGGAATAAAGATTTTCAACAACTCACCATCATCAGGCGCATGGTGCTCGATCAGAATATGCCGCTGGAAATCGTCGGTTTGCCGATTGTGCGTGAAACCGATGGTCTGGCACTAAGCTCGCGCAACAGCTACCTGTCGGTGCCACAGCGACCTCAAGCGTTAGCGCTCTCTCAATCTCTCGCCACAGCCCGGCAACTCGTCGCTGAGGGGATGCTTGACTGCGAGCAAGTTTTGTACGCAGCCCGCGCACTGATCGAGGCTAATCCCGAGGCGCGTGTCGATTATCTGCAGATTTGTCATCAGCTCAGCCTGCAGGATCAAGCGCAGGTTGATGCCGATTCTGTGTTACTCATCGCCGTTTATGTTGGCAGAACCCGTTTGATCGATAATTGCTTTTTGCGCTGATTTTTCATCTGGAGTCGCTACTTAAGCGATAAAACTATGCCGAAATCAAAAGAAGCTGCACGCGCCAATCTGGAAAACCTCTACCGGATCTTCACCCACCCTGAGGCTCCCGATTCGACTCTGGGTGTCATCGATCAGGCTATTTCTGCTGATGTTGCCGGTTTTCTGGGGACGCATATCGTCGCCCTGGAACGTCCTATAGAAGAGATTGAGGCCGATTTTCTTTCACCGGTGATCCCCGAAGAGCCGACCTACGTTTCGGAATATACTGAGTTCGTCAAAGAAAAACTGGTCGCTCAGTCGGTCCATACTGCCGCACCGGGGTTTGTCGGTCACATGACCTCGGCATTGCCTTATTTCATGCTACCCCTCGCGCGGCTCATGACGGCGCTTAACCAGAATCTGGTCAAGGTCGAGACCTCCAAGGCCTTCACGCCGATGGAGCGTCAGGTTCTTGCGATGCTGCACCGCTTGGTTTATCGGCGTGATGCCGGTTTCTACCCCAAGTGGGTACATAACAGTCAGCATGCGCTTGGCGCCTTTTGCTCCGGTGGAACGATCGCCAATATTACTGCTCTCTGGGTCGCACGCAATCGGTTGTTTGCGCCCTCCGGTGATTTTAAAGGGATTGCTGCTGAGGGGCTGCATCGTTCGCTACGCCATCTAGGTGCTGAGGGTCTGGCGGTGCTGGTGTCACGGCGCGGACATTATTCGCTCGGCAAAGCGGTCGATCTGCTCGGCATTGGACGCGACAACCTGATCATGATCGATACCGATGACGATAATCGCATCGACCTGAATCTATTAAGACGAGAGCTCAAGCGATTAGAGTCTCGGAATATTAGGCCTCTGGCCATAGTGGGTATCGCAGGCACAACCGAAACGGGCAATGTCGACCCACTGAGTGCTCTGGCGGATCTGGCGGCTGGGCAGGGCTGCCATTTTCACGTCGATGCGGCCTGGGGTGGACCGACGCTGTTTTCTGATCAGTATGGACAGCTCTTGAGCGGGATTGAACGTGCCGATTCGGTGACCCTTGATGCCCATAAACAACTCTATGTCCCGATGGGTGCTGGAATGGTGGTGTTTAAAGACCCGACTGCACTCTCGGCGATCGAGCATCATGCGGCCTATATTCTGCGGCGTGGTTCCAAGGATTTGGGAAGTCACACACTTGAGGGCTCGCGCCCCGGGATGGCGATGTTGGTTCACGCCGGCCTGTCAATTATTGGCCGCAAAGGCTACGAACTGTTGATCGATATGGGGATCGAACGTGCGCGACGTTTTGCTGCACTGATCAGGCAACAGACTGATTTCGAACTGACCAGCACGCCCGAGCTGAACATTCTGACCTACCGCTACGCGCCTCAGTCTATTCGCCAGTTGATGGTTGGCATGACCCTGTCACAGAAATGCCAAGCCAACCTGCTGCTCGACCAGGTCAACCAGTTCATCCAGAAAGTCCAGCGCGAAGCCGGGAAGACCTTTGTATCACGAACGCGATTACGTTCGAAAAACTACGGCACAAAAGTTATCACGGTACTGCGCGTGGTACTGGCCAACCCACTGACGACCGATGAGATTCTGCAAAATGTGTTATATGAACAGCTTGAGCTTGCCAATCATCCAGAGATCCTCCAGCTTCTCGAAGAGATAGAGGCATTGAGTGAGCCAGAAGTTGTGCCCGTATCTATCGCCGAAGATTGATCTGCCGTGACCTGTATCTACACCTCAAAATACCTGCTTTACTCTAATGCCTTGCCCCTCGATGGCGGCGCGCTGCTTGAAGATAAGGGGCGGATTGTTGAAATTGGCAGCCTTGCGCAGCTAAAGCAGTCAGCTCCCGCCGTCCCGGTTGTTGATTATGGCGATGCAGTGATTTTGCCGGCCTTTATCAACGCTCATACTCACCTTGAATTGAGTCTGTATCCAGAGTGGGCTTCGGCCGCCGGCGTCGGTTCAGGTCCCTGCGGTTTTGTCGACTGGATTTTGCGGCTGATAATGGTTAAACGCAGTATCCAGCTTGAAACCATGGATACTGCGATCAATGCCGGGATACGCTTGTGCCTTGAGTCGGGCACCGCTGCGATCGGCGATATCCTCTCCTGGTACGACGGACGAAGCGCGTTTATGGATACCCCACTCATGGGGCGGATCTTTCTCGAATCCCTCGGCCAGGACCTGGCCGTAACCCAGCAGCAATTCAAAAGACTTAAATATGTCTTGCAAGAGCAAAGGGTTGGACGTTTTGAATTGGGCCTCAGCCCTCACAGCCCTTACACCATCCGTCCCCAGTATCTGAGCCAGCTTTTTGAGCACTCAGTTGAAAATCAGCTATGCTGTGCGATCCATATTGCTGAGTCGGCTGCAGAAATTGACTTTCTTTATGGGGGTGATGGCGAACTGATCGAGCGCCTCTATAGCGCGGTCAATTGGCACCAATATCGACCCGAGGCCAGACATCTGCGCCCCATCGAATATCTGGCGGAACGAAGCGGCCTTTTCCAGGATCAACTCTTGGTCCATGGCGTGCAACTGTCTGATTCTGAGATCGATCAGATTGCAGACGCAGGCGCTCGCCTGGTACTCTGTCCGCGTTCCAACGCCCGCCTGCAGGTCGGCACTGCACCGGTGGCCAGACTTAAAAATGCAGGAATAAAGTTGGCGCTTGGCACCGATAGTCTGGCCAGTAATGCCAGCCTTTCAGTCTGGGATGAATTGGCTTTTGCTGCCGAGGTCTATGCCGATACCTTTGACTCACACGAACTCTTCGCTTTAGCCACGACCGGCGGTGCTGCGGCCCTCGGATTACAGGATCAATTGGGGGAATTGAAACCGGGCCGGCGCTCGAGTTTTCAGGTCGTACGGTTGAAAACTCAACTCAGACCGCAACTGCTGGTCGATTCCCTGATCAATGCAGGACAGGGGCAGCAGGTTGACGCCCTGGTGCTTGACGGAAAAGTTGTTAAGTTTGGCTGAACTGCCTATACTTAGGGAGTAACTAAGGTTTTGAAGGAGTTATCGGTGATTGTCGAATATGGAACCATTATAGAACTTAAAGGGCGCCAAATTGCTGTGGTGCTCTGCCAGAAGCAGAGTGCCTGCAAGCACTGCCCCTCCTCCGGCGCCTGTCAGGTTGGGGATGACGGCAAGTCGATGCTGGTTGAGTCCTTTAATCAAATTGGCGCGCAGGTTGGTGATAAGGTCAAGGTCGTTACCAGCGCCAAGCATTTCTTGCAGTCCTCTTTTGTGCTTTACATCCTGCCGGTCATCGGGTTACTTATCGGCGCTGTCGCAGGAGAGTTTATTGCTGAAAATACCGAGATCGCCGTTGACCCACAACTTCTTGCGGCTTTAATCGGAGTCGCTTTTCTGGTCGGGACCTTTCTCTCTATTCGGGTCGGAACTCGCGCATTGAAGCGCGAAATCTTTATGCCGAAAATCGTTGGTCTGCAGTCCGAACCAGACACTCAAGCCCATGAACAGCTGAAATATGAGCATTAAAATTATTGCCAGTAACAAGAAGGCCTACCACGACTACTTCATCGAGAAGACCTTCGAAGCCGGCATAGTCCTGCAGGGGACCGAGGTCAAGTCGTTACGTCTCGGGCATGTCAATATCAAAGAGTCATTCTGCCGCATTCGCAACGGTGAGGTCTTCATAGATAATATGACTATCAACATCTACGAACAGGGCAATCGTGAAAACCACGAGCCGACCCGCCGCCGCAAGTTGTTGCTGCATCATCTTGAGATCGACAAGCTGATCCGCCTTACCGAACAGAAGGGGTTGACCCTGTTGCCGACCAAAATCTATTTCAAGCACAGTCTGGTGAAATTGGAAATCGGCGTTGGACGCGGCAAGAAAATGCATGACAAACGTCAGGACCTCAAGGGCAAAGAGGCCAACCGCGA
>JBDNGT010000030.1:0-14629 GCA_041689145.1 Geopsychrobacter sp.
CAGCGGCTTCTCAGTTGCCCTGGGGCTGATGCTGGCTACCTGGTTTCAACTCGGATTTGTGCGCATCCTGCTGGCCGGCATTCCGGCGCTGGTGAGCGCAATTATTTTGCCACAGCATCCAGAACTCGCCTTCACCTTCGGCGTGATCGGCCTGTCCATGCTGAGCAACTTGAAAAGCACCCGTGACGGTGAAATGGGCGACTGGTTCGGTGAAAGCTGGGATTTCGCCAAGAAGATCCTGCCGTTACTGTTGATCGGCGTGCTGATCGCCGGTGTACTGCTCGGCCGCCCGGGGCATGAGGGTCTGATCCCCTCGCAATGGGTCGCTTCACTGGTCGGCGGTAATTCACTGTTCGCTAATTTGTTCGCCTCGGTCTTCGGCGCCTTCATGTACTTCGCCACCCTGACCGAAGTGCCGATTCTGCAGGGGCTGATGGGCGCTGGCATGGGTAAGGGGCCGGCGCTTGCGCTGCTGCTGGCCGGTCCGGCCCTCTCGCTGCCGAACATGCTGGTCATCCGCAGTGTGATGGGCACCAAGAAGACCGTCGTCTTCGTCCTGCTGGTGATGGTGATGGCGACGCTAAGTGGGATGATTTACGGAGCAATTTTTTAAACCCGATGGCCACCAAGACACCAAAAAAAAATTTAACGGAGAGGCGCTGAGATGGAGAGGTGGAGAGAAAGGCAGAGTCATTGCTTTTGGTTTAACCCTAAAAACAATTTAGCTTTTCTCTCCGACTCAGCGTCTCTGCGTTAAAAGAGTCCCTGACCCTCTTGGTGTTCTTGGTGCCTTGGTGGCTAACCCAAAAAAGGAGATCTAAAATGAAAAAAATCCAGATCCTCGGCACCGGATGTACCAAATGCCAGAAACTGCTGGAGAATACCAGACAGGCCGCCGATAACCTCGGCCTCGAATACGAACTGGAAAAGATCACCGATATCAATCAGATCATGAGTTTCGGTGTGATGACCACCCCTGCGCTGGCGGTCGACGGTCAGGTTGTCGTAACTGGGAAGGTGCCGAACCCCGCCGAGATTGAAAAGCTGCTAAAAGCAAAGGGATGAAAACACGCTTGGTGTAATTGTTTCTCTTTGCGCTCGCTTCTGCCCTTGCGCTAGGCAGCCTGAGCAGTATATCTCTAACGGTATCTTACACATTCAACCCAACACAGCTTTGGCCGCTTGCGACAACCATCCAGGCTGCACTGAAATGGACTGTTGAGGACAAAAGGCTGTGCACAGGCCACAATCCGTGCAGTTCTGAGCATGAACAGTTGGCGGGTCCCCCTTGCGCGGCGCCAGCAAGGCTCCGGAGGGACAAAGATCGGCGCAACCGGCGCAAGCCGAGCAACTCTCCCTTGAAATTGCAACCTGCGGAAAGAGCCGTGCCGCAAGTTCACTGCGTTCCTCAGCGGGCAGACGCTTCAGCAGTTGCATCAGCAGCAACCGTTGCGGTGGCATTGCTTTATCCCCGTAGGAACGCTCAGGAGGTTCCAAGAGTCGTTCCGCCAACGAACGGACCGCAACCTTATTCTGCCGCCGCAACAGGCTGAAAAACTCGCGCCGGCTGACACCCTTCTCTTTAAACTCCAGCTTCGCTCTATCCTCAATCAAAACGGCATGCGCCGAGAGTTCCAAAACATGAGCCGCTGCAGCCCGCAGATGTGGGAGCATCATCGCATTGGGGCAACTACTGCACGCCAGCAGATTCAGCTGGAAGGGTTTCCCCAGCGCCAGAGAGAACACCAGTAAGAGCTCCGGACGGATCAACAGCCCCAGACAGGGCAATCGTGCATGGCCAAGACTGGCAGAGTGACCACTGCAGGCGAGCACCGGTTTCTTCTCGACCGCCAGAAGTTTAAGCCGGTGCACCAGGGGGAGCTCCGTCGCCAGGATGGCCCCCGTCGGACAGACCGCGACACAGAGCATACAGCGCTGGCAATCAGCCTGCTCCCAGTGCAACCCATCGTCGGTCCAACGGATCGCGCCGGTCGGGCAGACCCTGAAACAGCGCGCGCAACCGGTCGGTTGATAACGTTGCTGCACACAGCGCGAGGGCTCAAGCCGCAGCTTCGGAAGGGCCTGCAGAGCTTTCATCGTTGGATTATCCAATGCCATGCTCGCTACTTAATCTCCTGATAGTTCGGTGCCTCACGCCTGTCACCTCACGCCTGTCACCTCACGCCTGTCACCCGCGCAGACGAAATATTTCTTCTGCAGCCAGAAGGAAACATGCACCAGGCCGATCAGCGCTGGCAAGTTGCCGAGTCCTGCGGATCTTGAAAAACTGTTCAAGTAACAGGCTGCGACCGTTCAAGATGAGTTCAAAAATATTACAGTAGCTCAATGTCATGTCAAGATTGATGCTTTCGCAAGAAAGCAAAATATCCGCTGGCTAAGCAAAAAGCGCCAAATGCAAAGCGCGAAATTTTCGAGCAATGAGGCGTACTTACGTACGTCGAAGCAGCGAGAGAAATTGCAGCAACGCAGCAGTTGGTGAGTTTTTGCGACGCCATCAAGATTAAGTGAGAGAAATTGCATACGGGAGGTTGAACGGGCGGCAACGAAAATCTATGCGACACTTCTAAGACCGCGCCGTCTAAAAGGAAAAGAAGAGTTAATTTCGTAGCGTCTCTCGGCGCTGACCTGGATCCTGGTGTCCGCAGTGTTTTGTCTTCAACCGTATTAAAAAAAGGCGGTGAAGTTTGCGCTTCATCGCCCGTAAGCAGGACAAATTTTTAATCAATATCAGACCTTAACCACCTTCACCTTGGTGTCGAAGAAGGATGAAGAGGCGCCGATCGGATCGGTCAGGCACATATCCCGCAGAACCGGGTCGATACGCATGGCGGCATTGGGACAGAGACCCTTGCCGCGCCGCTTGTCGCCCTTAACCACCTTGCCGTCGACCATGACGTCATTGGCGCCGTAGGCCCAGTGCCCACAGGACCAGGAAACTGCCACTACGCCGGGACGGATCCCTTCGATGACCTTGACCTTGCCGCCGACCGGACGGTCGAGGCCATGACCGACATTCTACATGCCGACCTTGTTGGATGCGGAGAGGATCTTCGCCTGGCCACCGTCTTTGATGCCGAGCTTCTTGGCATCCTGCGAATTCATCAGAATGTAGTTCTCGGCCAGTTCACGTCCCTGCGCCCAGTAGTTGCCGATGGTCCGTGACTGGCCACCGACAATATCCTTGTAGGTGATCAGAGTCATGTCGTAACCGGCATCTACAACTTCCTTACCATGAAAGTCGAGAATCGGTTCGGCCAGGGCCAACCCGGAGAAATTCTTGCCGGTCCCGGGGTGTTTGGCCATAGCGACCTTTTCGGCGTAGAGATTGAACGGGCCTTTGTACTGATGATGAACTTTATCACCCTTGTACGCATGCTCGTCATCTTCAAACCGACCGCCACGGTTAAGAACCGTGATCGTACGCATAAACATATCGTCGCCGAGAATCTTGCGCCAGCGCTGTGGGTCGTAGGCGTAACCGGAAAGATGCTTGTGGGCCTTGGCGTAAATCTCCTGTTCTTCTTTACTCGCTGCCGGAACCTGAGTATCGGGTTTATCCCCCTGCGCAAGATTGGCGGTCATACGGATGAACCAGTCATCAGAGCGCTCCAAAGGTTGATCCTTACCGAAACCGTCTTTGCCGTGGTTAGGCAAATTTAGTCTTTCCGCAATCGCTAACAGTAACGCCTCCATGCCCATGGGCTGCTTGACACCGAAGACCTCAACCGTCTCGGTCATCGCCTGGACCATCGGCTGTCGTACTTTTGAAACCGCAGTCAACAGGTCAGGCGTCGCATGCGGGGTGCCCCAGCGCTCCCAAATAGCGGTATCGGGGAAGATATAGTCGGCATACATAGAAGTTTCGCCGATGACGATATCCGAGGCAAAGAGCAGCGGAATCTTCTTAAGATCTTGCAGGATTTCGATGTTTTTGTTCGCTCCTGGTGTCGTCAGGGCCGGGCTGCCCTTGTGAATCATGAGCGCATCGATGGTATAGGGATAACCCATGGCAGCCGAGGGGATGATCTCCTGATAAACGTTGCCGGAGAAGGGATACCAACAGCGCTTGGCCGGATAACCGGAGAAAAGGGTCGAATCCTCGTACTTGTGCTTCTCGCGGGTCAGGGTGACACCGAAGGACTTTACCTTATCGGCGTAGAGTTTCTTGATATTATACGGTCCCTTTTTGGTGCCGTCTTCGTGCCAGTGGCCACCACCGGCCTGCAGGCCACCCTTCCAATCGGCGTTGCCGATCAGGACATTGAGCAGAATGACAGCCTGTGCGTTGTAGTAGCCGTTGGTGTGCTGGACCGGGCCGCGATAAAGTTCGGCCACGGCCTGCTTGCCAAAGGAGGTAAAGTCCTTGGCTGCGCGAGCGATATCGGTTTCGGCAATGCCGCACTCTTCACCCCATTTGGCAACCAATTTACTGCGAGCCATTTCGGTCAGCAGGGTAAAGACACTTTTAACCTTGATCCCGTTGACTTCACCGGAAAACACAAGATCGCCCACCACTGCGATCTTGTCATCGTTAGGGTTGACTGCAGCAGGTTTGCCAGCAACCATGGCGACGAACTCGTCCTGGGCACCAACACCCGCCTCGTCGGCCCTCAGCAGGGCGCCCGGGCCATCTTTTTCGACTTTAACCAGATGGCTGGCGTTGCTCCAGGTCGTTTCCTTGACGGCATTGGCGGCCGCCTTGTTGGCTGCGGTGAGATACTGGGCATCGTAACGCTTGTTGTCGATAATCCAGCGGATCATACCGTAGGCCAGCGCGGCATCGGTACCCGGTTTGAGCGGTAACCACTGTTGGGCCTTGGCCGCTGTCTTGGAAAAACGCGGGTCGGCAACCGCGATTTTCAGCGTCCCTTCGGAGAGCCCCTTGGTCACCTTGCGCGCCAGGTTGGTCGGGCCAAAATTGGCCTCAAAGGCGCCGGTACCGAAGTAGAGGATGTATTTCGAGTTGTAGATATCGGGCTTCATGTGGTGCTTGCCCTTGCCCCACTTGCCATCTTTCCATTTGCGGGTCATCTCGTTGTAGCCAATATGGTGAGACTGCTCGCAGATGGATGTATGCTCATACCAGTTGACGCTGCCGAAACTGTCCTTCAGCCAACGCTTGGAGAACTCCTTGCGGCCATGTTCGATGCGACCATTCTGAATCACGAACTTGTTGTTCTTCGGTCCCAGATCAGGATGGTTGGGATCGATCAGGGTGTCGAGATGCTGAGCATATTTCGCCTTGAAGTCAGCCACGGACATCTTCTTCTTGCCGACCGCTTTGGCATCTGCGGCCATCGCCTTGGCGACCTTGCTGTCACGCAGGGCGTAGGTCTCTTTCAAGCCCTTGACGACTCGACTCTTCTCACCGGATACGTGCATGAACAGCTTGCCGCCATTAACGATTTCACTGACTGCCTGGTCAAAAGAGACCACTTCCCATTTGTTCTCGCCACGTTTGCCGGCACGCTTGAGAACCTTGACGATACGATAGGGATCATAAAGCGACTGGATACCGGCCTGCCCCTTGGGGCAGAGATGACCGTCAACCTTGGCTGCTTCTTGAGGGTCGGTTTTATAATCCAGATGCGGAGTCATATTCATGGCGCTGTATGGGTTGCCGTCGATCTTGACCAGAACGCCGTTGAGAATTTTGCCTTTGATGGTACAGGCGGTGTGGCACTGTAGACAGGCCCCGTAAATGATGCTCTCGGCCTTGGCCAGTTCATAGGCATCACCAGGAGCCAGCATACCGGCCTCAGCCTTGGCCACCATGCCGAGCGCCCATTCCATCTGACTGGTGACCAGCAGGGAACCACCCAAAAAGGCACCGCACTTCAAAAACCCGCGCCGGCTGACACCTTTTTCATCGATGACTTCGGCCTGGTCGGCAATCTCTTGTTTAGCTATCTTTTTCATTGTCGCCCTCCTTATTCGTGGCACTTGGCGCAGCTATAAGCATCAGCACCAAGGTAACGAGTTATTGGTTTGGTGCCCTGATCGGCCTTGAAAACGTAGAGGCCCTTATTCTTGGCCTTCTGAGCCACGAGTGATTTGGGGTCGTTCAGGTCGCCAAAGTAGTTCGCCTCACCGATACAGGTGGTGACGCAGGCGGGCAGCATGCCGGCATCAACCCGGTGCATGCAGTAATGGCACTTGCGGTTCTTGCCGATCTTGCCTTTACGATCGGCCTTCTGGCCGTACTCGAAGGTAGCGGCATCTTCATAGGCTTCGCGCTGGGGCGTCCCCTCAGTGTAATATTCACCCTCATCGGTCGACATGGCGCCGTAGGGGCAGGCAGCGGTGACGTGCGGATCACCCGAATTCTTCTTGTAGTCGATACGCACTACGCCATCGACCCCCTTGGTCACCGAACCGTCCTTACAAGCCTTGACGCAGGGAGCATCATCGCACTGCATGCACAGGTTCGGCATGTAATAATGCTGAACATCGGGATACTTGCCATCTTCGGCGGTCTTGACAAAACGATAATCGACACCACGAGGCGTCTTGTTTTCGGCCTTGCACGCCACGGTGCAGGCATGACAGCCGATACATTTTTCGATGTCGACAATCATCCCCCAACGTCTTTGCTCTGGTGGTTTCGCCAGCGCCCGCGGCAGATCAGCGCGCATCTGCTCAAGCATTCCCTGTTCAGCCATAAGATACTCCTCCTGTTCGCATCCGGTTGATGTTCTTGTCCGAAGACCACTCTAAAATTCCAGCCCAGAAATGATTGGGAAATTACGATCATTGGTATCATCAGCAATCTTTATGCCTAGAAAATGTGAGGGAATTCTCTTATGATTTCAAGGGGATAGCAGGTGGGGTAGGGTTGATAATTGATCGTGACTGCTACCGTATGGTAGCAGTCACGATCAATTATCTGAAATTTTCAATACTTTCGGATACTTAAATGTTGCGGCCAAGTTGCTACCGTTTCGACTCACTCGCGGTTCAGTTTTTCCCAGAGATTTTTCCGCGAAATCCCAAGCCTAAATGCTGCAGCAGTCTGGTTTCCCCGCTCTTCTTCGATGACGGTTTGGAGGAATCGCAGTTCAAATTCCTTCACGGCCTGCCGCAGGGGCAGATTGGTTTGAATGCTCTGGACCAGTTCGCTCCCATTGGAACGGTGCCCGGAAATTTCGGCAGGCAGCTCGGCCACCCCAATCACCTTACCGGCATAAAGAACCAGCAGCCGTTCGATCAGATTACGCAATTCACGTATATTGCCCGGATAAGCATAATTCCCAAGTACTTGAAGCGCTTCTGGCGAAAAAACAATCGGCGAGACACCATACTGTTTTGAGAAATGTTGCAGTATATCAACGATCAGTAATGGGATATCTTCGCGTCGGTCGCGTAGCGGAGGCACCTGCAGAGGGATGACGTTAAGGCGGTAATAAAAGTCTTCGCGCATGCGTCCCTGGCGGACCAATTCTTCAGGATTCTGATGGGTTGCGGCAACCAGGCGGAAATCGACCTCGAGCTCCTTTTCGTCGCCGAGACGACGCAATTTTCGTTCTTGCAACACCCGCAGCAACTTTACCTGCATGACGAGAGAGATTTCCCCTATCTCATCGAGAAACAGGGTACCCCCATCGGCCTGCATAATTAATCCACAATGGGCGCGTTGGGCACCAGTAAATGCTCCCTTGCAGTAGCCAAACAGTTCCCCCTCAAGCAGGGTCTCTGGGATCGATCCGCAGGCGACCCGGACAAGGGGGCCTTTCACCCGAGGGCTGTTCTTATGAACGAATTCGGCCAGTCGTTCCTTGCCGACTCCACTTTCGCCTAGCAGCAACACTGTGGCCTGGGTGGCGGCAGCAGCCCGGCATGACTGAACCAGCTTCCTAAATTTCGGCGCATGGCTGTTGAATAATTCTTCTCTCCGGCTTTCGACCAGTTTTTCACGAAGGCTTTGCAATTGAAAGGCTCGTTCAATTCGCACCAATAGCAGGTCGACCTTAAACGGCTTTGCGAGATAATCGTAGGCACCGTCGCGCATGGCGGCGACGGCTGATTCTACGGTCGATTGCCCGGTCATCAGGATCACACAGCAGTCAGACTGCCGACACCTTAATTCGTGGAGTAATTCTATCCCTGAAATATCAGGCAGTTTGATGTCGACAAGGGCAACAGGAAAAAATTGCTTTCGGAGATGGTCAAGGGCCTCTTGCCCATTTTCGGCACTTGCTACCAGGTACCCGGCGCTTTCAAGGTTATCCTGCAGGCTCAGCCGGTGTAGTGGTTCATCCTCTACAAGAAGTATCGCTTTTTGTTTCATATTATTCTCGGTTTAAGCGGAAGCCTAATTTCAAAGCAGGCGCCCGATTCGGTTTCCAGCAAATGCAGACTGCCACCATGTTTTTCAATGGTGCTTAAACTGAAGGCCAATCCGATGCCAGTCCCTTTTCCCGCAGGTTTAGTGGAAAAAAAGGGGGTAAAGATATAATTCTTAAGATGATTGGGGATCCCTGGGCCATGGTCTGCTACATGAAGACAAAAATCACTGGAGTTGACAAAGCCTTGCAGCTGGATTTCCCCACTATTCTCCATAGCATCAGCCGCGTTAAGCACCAGATTCAAAACCACTTGCTTAATTTTTCGGAGATCGCAGTTGATCTTGCCCATGGGAACTGGTCCGATTAACTTCAGATCCATCCCATGCACTTTGGTCGCCAGAAGGCAGATATGCATAATCTGCTCAATCAACGTTGGAATCTCAATTACTTCCTGTTGCAACTCGCCTGTCCGCGAAAGATCGAGAAGTTGAGAGACAATGCCGGCGATCCTTTCCACTTCGTTTTTCAATAAGGGGAGATACTGCTCCAACGCCTGAGGTTTTTTCTCAAGCACCGTTAATGCCCCGTCGATTCCGGCAATAGGGTTGTTTATTTCATGGGCAACTCCGGCGACGATTTTGCCAGCGGTGACTAAGCGTTCATTTTCGAGCAGACACCTGACACTTTCATCACGCTCCAGCTCGCTAGCCCTCAGTCGGTTGAGCATCCTGCTAAAATTGTTCTGCAACAGGCCAAGCTCATCGCGACGCCGGGTGTTCGGTAACTCTATGTCGACTCCCCGGTCGACAGCCTCCATTTGCTTGGCCAGAGAAATCAAGGGAAGGGCTAAGCCATTCCCAACTAGAAAAAAAATCCCCAGAGCGCCGAGGGTGAACAGGATGGCAAAAATGGCGATCTGCCCTCCCAGTAGGGTCAGTTCTCGCTGAAGGGAAATAAGGGGGATGCCTACGCGCAAGCAACCCCAGCGTTTTCCGGCAATTGCCAGCGGCATTGCAAGATCACGAGCCGGGATTTTGCTTAATCGTGTGGGCCGTTCAAGAAAACCAGTAGCCATTAAGGCGTCGCGGGTTAAGTCATCTGTGTAGATATTCCCATATTCCGAGAAGGTACTATGGGCCAGTACTCGGCCATCCTGGTCGAGAACCATGGCATATAGAGGAGTAAGCTGACGGTTCCCCATAATGTCGGCCACAAAATTATCGAGAAGCCCACCCTCCCGAATAATTCCGAGTTCCTCGTAAAGCAGGGCATTGATGATCGGGATTGCCATGCTTGAGACCAGCATCTCCCCTTCACTGGAAAGTCTTTGGGTAAGAAACGATTTTTCCCGGCCCCAGGCCCATCCGCCCCAGATCGCTGAGGTCGCCAGAGTGAGCAGAACGGCCAACGCCATGAACCGGCTTCGCAGGCTAGTGAAATTAAAGAAATTCAGTGGCATCGGACCCCGCAGCCTTTTCGAAAGCTATTCATAAGCTGGAAAATTTGCAAGTAATCCTCTTTGCGGGCTTCGATAAAGCCGTTCCGAAATTCGGGATCCCAGTCTCGCATTTTTTCCAACTGTCTAGGATCGCTTGTATCTATAGCAAGCAATGCTTTTTTAACCGCAGCTGTGACCTCCAGCGGCGCGTCCTCGCGTACCACGATCGGCACTGATGGAATCAAATCCGATTCAGCGAGAAAGCGCAGTCCATGTTCTTTGTAGCGGTAGGCGATGACATCCTTCACCGCTCCCGCTGCATATTTTCCTTTCAGGACCGCCTTGGCCACGGCGTCATGTGACCCGAGGGTCACAAAATCCTGTAGATCAAAAAGGGTAATCCCGTTTTGAAACAGAAAAAATCGCGGAATCAGGTTCCCCGAGGTAGAATGGGGATCACCAAAAGCGAAAGTTTTCCCTTTGAGACCCTCCAGTGTTCTGATCGGACTATCATCCCGCACAATCAAAATACTTCGATAAAAGGCTTCCCCTTGAGAATTCAGGGGTTTAAGTATGGGAATTGCGCCAAAACCACTTTGCGCTTCAGTAAAAGTGACATCACCGAGGGAGGCGATCGGCGTCACACCTTCACGAAGAAAACTCACCGCTTCAGTGTAATCGCGGGCCAGTTTTAATTCGAAGTGGTAAGGGGTGTGCTCGGTCAAATAATCCATCATGGGCTGATAGGAACGATACATCAACATCGGATTATAGCGGGGAATGAAGCCGAACTGGATGACTGGCTTTTTCCCAGTTTGGGCGTCCGTGGTTGTAGAAAATGACAGAGAAGTGAGCAGCAATAGCAGTATGACAAAAAAATGCCTCATTTTCTTCTCCAGTTATGTTCCGATTAATCAGGCGCCGGTGGTTCCGGGAGGAGTTCTCCCCCTTGACGTGGGGGAATCCCCCCGGTTATGTTTACGTTCTATATATTAATTTTCGAATATTTCAGCCTGGGAGTTTTCCAATGAAAAAAACCCTGATACTGTTGTCCCTAATTCTGCTTCCCGTTTCGGTTTTTGCCCAGCCGACTCAGAAAATTCCCCATGAGGTAATGAACTTTCTGCACAACGATCCAGGGACCCACAAGATCAGCGTTGGTGAACTGCTCAAACATCTAGCAAGTGGTGAAAAGGCAACCCTGATCGATGTGCGCACTGCGCAAGAATATGCCATCATACACCCGTCCGGCGCGATCAGTATTCCCTTTGATCAACTCGTCGAAAACCTTGATATTATTCCTCATGACGGACTAGTGGTTGTCTACTGCCACAGCGGCCGCCGGGCTGAAGGCGCAACGACAGTGCTGCATATTCTCGGTTTCGACAATGTCGTCAACTTAAACGGCGGCCTCATTGCATTGGTCACGGGAATCACATCAAAATCAGCGCCGCCACTTGAGAAAACTCACAAACAAGCCGCCCCTGTCGACCAAGGCCCTGCCGATGACGATGAGGATGCCGAGCAGGACATGGGCTGTTAACCCCAACGACAGGCCGTCGATCAGCGTAATTCTGTCTTGCCGTAATACCTCTTCTGCAGCCAAAAGGAAACATTCACCAGCCCAATCAGCGCTGGCACCTCGACCAGCGGACCGATGACCGCGGTGAAGGCGACCGCCGAATCGAGGCCGAAGACCGCGACGGCGACCGCGATCGCCAGTTCGAAGTTGTTACCCGCGGCGGTAAAAGCGACCGTCGCGGTTTTGGAATAATCAGCACCGACCTTAATCCCCATCCAGAAGCTGACCAGAAACATGATCACAAAATAGATCAACAGCGGGATCGCAATGCGTATCACGTCGAGCGGAATCGAGACGATCAACTCCCCTTTGAGGCTGAACATGACGAGGATGGTGAAAATCAGCGCGATCAGGGTGATCGGGCTGATTTTGGGGATGAATTTCTGCTCGTACCAGTCACGTCCCTTCGATTTAACCAGGGTGAAGCGGGTGAGCATCCCGGCAACAAAGGGGATGCCGAGATAGATCGCCACGCTCTCGGCAATCTGGCCGATCGAGACCTGCACCACCGCCCCTTCGAGGCCGAAGAGCGGCGGCAGCACGCTGACGAAGAACCAGGCGTAGACCGAATAGAAAAGCACCTGAAAGACTGAATTGAAAGCAACCAGTCCGGCGCAGTATTCGGTGTTGCCTTTCGCCAGTTCATTCCAGACAATGACCATCGCGATACAGCGCGCCAGGCCGATCATGATCAGGCCGACCATGTATTCCGGGTAATCGTGGAGAAAGACAATAGCGAGGATAAACATCAATAATGGGCCAATCACCCAGTTCTGAATCAGTGAGATACCGAGGATCTTTTTGTTGGAGAATACCTCGCCTAGCTCCTCATAGCGCACCTTGGCCAGCGGCGGGTACATCATCAGGATCAGACCTATGGCGATGGGGATGTTGGTGGTGCCGACCGAGAAGGCGTTGACCAGATCCTTCACCCCGGGAAAGAGCCAGCCGCTGCCGACGCCGATGAACATGGCAAGAAAAATCCACAGGGTCAGGTAACGGTCGAGGAAACTGAGTTTTTTGGTTAAACTTTTGGACATGGGTACAAGCCTTTCAGCGTATATATTCACCACGGAGGCACGGAGTAAAACTAGATATTCTTTTCAGGTGAAGCTCAAGATTTATACTGAAATCAAATTCCTGAATTTCAAACTGTTTTCTCCGTGTCTCAGTGCCTCGGTGGTGAGATTTATTTCTGCAGCTCTTTCATGAAAAAATCTCCCAACTGCTGCCGGATCTCATCGCGCACCCGGCGGTACGCATTCAATACCTCTTCCTCAGTTCCGGTCGCCCGGGGCGGGTCATCGAAACCGATATGGATCCGCTCGACGCCGCCGAAAAAGAGCGGGCACTTCTCATCGGCATCGCCGCAGAGGCTGATGACGTAATCGAAATCCTGCCCGTCATAGCGGCTGAGATGATCCGAGCTGTTGCCACTGATATCGATGCCCAGCTCGGCCATGACCTTCACGGCCTTCGGATTGAGTCCGTGCGGTTCGGTGCCGGCGGAAAAGGCCTGAATCTGCCCGGCAAAATGCTGGTTGATCAGGCCATCGGCCATCTGGCTGCGGCAGGAGTTGCCGGTACACAGAAAAAGGACCCGTTTAACAGTCATCAGCGATTCCTTGTTATTCGCAAGCAGCTGCATCTTTCTGCCGCAGGTAGTCTCGGAGGGTATCCCGATCGGCTCGGGCCTCGGGCAGCGCGTTCAATTGAGCCTGCAAAAACGAAAGCAGGTCAGCGGAAGCCGCTTTGCCGGTGGTCAAGCGGTAGTACATCCACACCCCCAGGCGGCGATCCTCGACCAGCCCGGCATGACGCAGGGTCGCCAGATGGCGCGAGACCGTCGATTGCGGCAGCGCGAGCGCCGCCATCAGGTCACAGACGCAGAGTTCGCCGCCAGTCAAGAGGGCGAGAATGCGCAGGCGGGTTTCGTCGGCCAGGCTTTTAAAAAGGCGTGCGGTCTGTTTCATGGTTACTATATATCCGCATAGGCGGATGCCATGTCAAGCAGAAATCCAACCCTTAATAAACAAATAAGGAACCTTGATACTTTCGCAAGAAAGCAAAATATCCGATGGCTAAGCAAAAAGCGCCAAATGCAAGGCGCGAAATTTTCGAGCAATGAGGCGTACTTACGTACGTCGAAGCAGCGAGAGAAATTGCAGCAACGCAGCAGTTTGTGAGTTTTGCGACGCCATCAGCCATTGCCTATCTGGGCACGATAATCTAATCTTCAAATCCATGAATACTTCCAACCCTCCAACGTCCAGGGCCAGGCTCTCAACCTGGCTGGTCCTGTTCAGCGTACTCGCCACCGGTATCGGCCAGTCGATGACCTTCGCCCTCTTGGCGCCCTTAGGCCGTGAGGTTGGCCTGGGAGAAGTGCAGATCGGCCTGATCATCACCTGCTCCGCACTGGCCTTCACCCTGACCAGCCCAATCTGGGGCCGCACCAGCGACCGCTGGGGACGCAAGCCGGTGCTGCTGTTGGGTTTGTGCGGTTACGCCATCGGCTGCATCCTCTTCGCCTCGGTCTTCTTCTTCGGCTTGAAAGGACTGCTGACCGGGCTTACTCTCTACTTGCTGGCGATCGGCTCGCGGGTCTTGATGGCCTCGCTGATGTCGGCCGCGCCGAGCGCCGCCGCGGCCTATATCGCCGACACCACCAGCGCCGAACAACGGGTGGCCGGGATGGGACAGCTGGGGGCGGCCCGAACCCTGGGGGCGATCCTCGGCCCGGCCCTCTGCGGGCTGCTCGCCGTCCTCGGCCTGCTCGCGCCGCTCTATATCGCCGCAGGGATCACCCTGTTCAGCACCCTGCTGATCGCCATCGTCTTGCGAGAACCGGTACGGACAACGCCCCGCTCAGCGAGCTTGCCGAAACTGAAATTGTTTGACCGGCGTTACTTCCCCTACATCCTGGTCGGCTTTTTGACCTTCTTCGCCTTCTCGATGATGAGTCAGACCATCGGCTTCTACTTTCAGGATCGTTTCCTGCTCAACGGCATGGAGACAGCCCAGGCGCTCGGCATGGGGATGATGTTTTCGGCGGCGATGTCGTTATTTTCCCAGTCGGTCCTGGTAGCGCGTTTAAAACTGAGCCCGATCCGCTTGATGAATCTGGGGCTGCCGATACTGATGCTCTGCTACGGGGCACTGCTGTTTGCCAGCAGCATTGCAGTGCTGGTTTTCATTATGGGGATTCTGGGGCTGGGGCTGGGGATGGTTTCACCCGGATTCACCGCCGGGGCTTCGCTATCTGTCGGCCCCGACGAACAAGGTGCGGTCGGCGGACTGATC
>JBDNGT010000031.1:0-16335 GCA_041689145.1 Geopsychrobacter sp.
CATCCTGACGGCAAACATCGAGAACGGTCTGGCAAACCTCGGGTTCGCCATGAGCAACCAGAATTTTAGTCGTTAGGTGGATCAGGCACGGGAAAGTTTGCCTGCAATGACGACAGGTGAGTGAAAGGTTTTTTCCAGCATACATTGCGGCGTTGATCCGCAGTTTTTTTTGGCACTCTGGGCAAACAATAATCATTGGAACTCAATCTTTAGTTGTAGCTTCGAATGCCTGTCTCTGAATAAGATCAGCATCAATACGTCGGTCACTCGAGAGTATTTTTCTCAAGTTGATCAATAAAAGAAGGTTTCCTTTATGACTACAAACCCCAGGAAAAAACTCATTATCCTGGTCTGCCATGTAGTAAGGAGCAGACTGAATTCCATCCCGCGAAAAGGTTGCCACCTCACTCACCTCATCAACAACCAGACCAATAATCCGCCCATCAACGGCACAGACCACAATTCTTTCATGAGATTCTTCACGCGATTCGACTCCGAAGCGACGACGAAGGTCGACAATCGGTACAACCGCCTTGCGCAAAGTGATGACCCCATCAATATAGATCGGGGCACGTGGAACCTGAACAATCGGTAGCGGATAAATGATCTCACGAATGCCCATGATGTCTAGAGCATAATAAGCTGACCCCACACGCAGACATGCCAGCTTAAGTTCATCAGAAGATACCCCCTCTTGTACCGGTGGCAACGACTTCATGCTCAACGATTCTTGCCCACGAGTTGTTCAATAATGTCGATAACCATCGCCGACTTAAAAGGCTTGGTAATGTAATGATCGGCACCAACCTCCTCACCCCGCGCGAGATCTTCAGGAGTCTTTTTGGCGGTCAAAAGGACAACAGGAATATGCTTGGTGGCCGGATCACTCTTCAACCGTTCGCACACCTCAAAACCATCCATTTTAGGCAACATAACATCGAGTAGAATAAGATCAGGGATTTCTTCATTGACCGCTTCCAGAGCAGCTAAACCGGTAGTCACCCCCTGGACAAGGTATCCCTTGGTGGTCAGCAGGATGCTTTCAAGTTTCAATAAACTCTCTTCGTCTTCGACAATCAATACTTTCTTTTGCATTTTCCCTCCAAGCTCTATCGTCGACAACCCCCTGCCCGACGATGCTGGTGTATTATGTTGAATGAAGCGTTATTAAGCTCCCACCTCAGCTTCAATTTCGATGACCTTCTCCGGGCGTAACTGGATCAACATCCTCCCCTGCTTACGCCCGACCCCTTGAATAAAGGCGGTCGCAGGATCATCTCCAGCCAAGTGTGGCTTTTCGATTTCATCCGCCGACAGACGTACCACCTGAGAAACCCGATCAACCAATAATCCGACCCGCTGCTCCCTTCCCTCACAGACGACAATGCGCTGCAAGTTGAGATCACAACGGTCGTCATGTGCCATACCGAGGCGAAGTTTCAAATCGACAACCGGGATCACCTCGCCACGTAAAGTAATAATTCCACAAATATAAGCCGGAACGTATGGCAATTCAGTTAAAGACCGCGGCTTGATAAGCTCCGAAACAGCTTCAATATCAAGCGCATATTCTTCATTTCCAAGAAAAAAACCCAACCATTGAACCTGCTCACCAACTTCGTCGCCAGCATCGGTCAAACTCAGCGAGTATTCCTCCTCGGTCGTAAACTGCTCAGTCCCAATTTCATCCCAGAACCAGTTCTCAACTGGCAAAGATGCGGGCAGTGTCGTTGGAGGTCCTATCTCCGCAGAGGGCAATACCTCGGACGCCGGCAAATCCACCGATGTTCCTGAAGTTTGCGTACGTGATTTTTTCCGGATGTCAGCCAGATCCATCATTTTAACCTAAGCTCATTATCAGTTATTAAAAATTCGAATTATCCGTGCAACTATAGCAGAAGAATAAATCAAAAGATAAAAAAACACTCAAATCCCGGACAATTCAGCAACAACTTCGGCAATAACCAACGCATCAATCTGTCTCTGTTCTCGACCAAAGGCTTCCAACAACGCGAGAGCTGCCGCCTGATTAATCCGCCGCGGCACTCCCCCGGAAAATCGATACAGCTCGGTGACCGCATCATCCCGAAAGAGATCAACGCTCCCCCCGGCACAGCGAATTCTATGGTGAAGATAGGCGGCAGTCTCCTCCAGACAGAGCGGTCCGACATTAAATTGCAGGCCAATCCGTTGCCGCAAGGGTTTATAAACGGGGTGGGCCAAGCGTTGCCGCAACTCCGGCTGTCCAAGAAAGATCACGGCGAGCAAGTTGCCGTCATCAAGTTGAAAATTGGTCAACAGGCGAATCTCTTCAAAGGTGTCACGGTGCGGTATCAGGTGCGCTTCATCAATAATCAAAACCGGCACACGACCCTTGCGAAACAGGCCATAAAGAACCTGCTCAATCTGTTCGAGGAGACCAAGTCGATCTGATGCCGGAGCAACAACACCAAAATTCGTCGCCAGACTATAAAGAAACTCAAGCGGAGAAAGGCGCGGATTGGTCAATAGTGCTACCTTCGCCGAGTCACCAAGCTCATCAATCAAAGCCCGGGAAAGTGTAGTCTTTCCACATCCGATATCACCCGTCAGTAGAATGATTTCGCGTTCTTCCACCCCGTGCAGCAGGCGCGCAAGTGCTTCTCTGTGGCTGCGCGAGGGGTAGAGATAAAGCGGGTCCGGTGTCTTGCTAAATGGCCGCTCCTTGAGTTTGAAGAATTCTTTATACATGCAAGCCTGAATCCCCACGCAATAGATCGGTTATCAAGCTGCCGACATCAAGCACCAAAACTGTCTTTTGGTTACCAAGATCAGCGGCACCAGCAATCCCCTTCACAAAAGAAAGAGACTTTCCCAGTGACTTAATGACAACATCCTGCTGACCACGCAACGCTTCCACAACAATTCCGATCCGACGTCCGGCAAACCCGGCAACCACAACAAATTCGCCTTGCGAGGTTGTCTTCTGGTCCAGGTTAAACAGCTGATTCAACCTAAGTAGAGACAAGGTCTGACGGCGAAGTTCGATGACCTCTTGCCCCTCGATGGTCTGAATCATATCCGGCTCCAGCAGCAGGGTTTCAAGGACCGAGGTCAAGGGGATAGCATAGTCCCGCCCCTGGATACAGACCACCAATGCCTTGATGATCGCCAAGGTGATCGGCAGGGTCAGGCTGATCTCGGTTCCCTGTCCATAGGTGCTATCTATATCAATAATGCCCGACAAGACTGAAATATTATTTTTGACAACATCCATCCCAACCCCACGACCCGAGTATTCACTGACTTCATCCCGGGTTGAAAAGCCCGGGTGAAAAAGCAATGCAAATAGATTTTGACGCGACGGCTGGGTGTCGGGGTCAATTAAGCCCTTTTCAATCCCCTTTTTGCGCAAAACCTCAGGGTCAATCCCTTTGCCATCATCCGATATCTCCAGAACGACATGATTACCCCGCTGAGTCGCACGCAGTTCAATGCAGCCCATTTCAGTTTTCCCAGCAGACAGCCTCTCAGAGGCCGTTTCAATCCCATGATCAAGCGCGTTTCGGATAATATGCATCAACGGATCAGTCAACTCTTCGGCAATCAGCTTGTCGAGCTCGGTGTCAGAGCCAAAGGTTTTCAATTCGACCCTTTTGCCTAATTCCTGGGCCATGCGTCGCACGATACGCCCCATCTTATCAAACAACTGGCGAACCGGAACCATGCGCACATCCATAACCGCCTTCTGCAGTTCGGCGAGTCGGCGCTCCAGGGCATGGACGGCCTTTTCAAGGTCCTGTGACTGTGAAAGCCCGGCATCGGTCAGATCTGTGGTGATTTGCGCAATTCTCCCCTTCACCAGTCCAAGCTCACCGACGGTGTTCATCAGGATATCTAGCTTGCCGATATCAACCCGCACAGAATGGCTTACTGAGCGCAAAGAGGTATCTTCGCTGGTCGGCATTACAGGTGGTAACGGACTGGTATATTTCTCGGTCACGAGAGGTTCCGACACCAGGCAACTAGTCTTAGATTTTGAAACGACATCAAAGGCGCAATCACTCAGATTGGGCCGACTTGACAGGTTATCAAGGGGGATATTACAGGCAAAAAGGATGCGAAAGGCCAACCGGGTCGGATCATCATTTGCGGCCCCCGGCAAGGTGCTGACAACTTCGCCGACATGCTTGAGTTCGTTGATAAGGTCCGAAAGATCGATATCGAAGGTGTCCAGGGGGAAAGAGATGCAGGCAAGCAACAAGAGTTTCCCCTGAGCCAGGTTTTCTTGCAGGCGGTGCTCTTCGTATTCGGTCAGAACATTGAGCAACAAGGGATCAAGATTGAGGGCGTTAAGTGAGGCTGACGCGTTATGACTTGGACCCGCCAGCAGTTTTTCTATGCGTTGAACATAAGGTGAGACATCGAAAGTATAATCAGGGTCTACAGCCTTGCCACGGACCAACAATCCAACACCGTCAATTGTTTCAAAGAGAATGTCGAGCAAGGTTTCGTTCAACGAAACCTTGCCGAGGCGCATCTTGTCGAGCAAGGTTTCAAGATGATGAGCAAGTTCGGCAATATCATTAAAGCCGAACATTCCCGAAAGCCCTTTAATCGAATGAGCATCGCGAAAGATCCCGTTTACCAGGTCAGGATTGACATCACCATTTTCAGTCCCTTCACCAAGTTCAGCAAGATCCTGACTCAATTTTTCGAGCAGTTCCTCTGCTTCCGCGAGAAATTCACCAACAGCCTGTCTTGGTCCCATAACTACTCCAGATCAGTGAAGCAGCTTATGAACAAGTTGCTGTAGGTCTTCAGGCAGAAAAGGCTTAATCAGATAGGCATCGGCACCCAGAGCTAATCCCTTTTCACGGTCACGCTCACTCCCCTCTGTGCTGATAATAATCACGGGGGTCTGAGCGTAGAGAACATTACTCCGGCAAAAGTTGACCAACTCCAGGCCATTAATGTCCGGCATATTAATATCGGTAATGATCAGATCGACCTTCTCTCTGGGCAACGCTCGCAGGGCCTCAAAACCGTTGCATGCCTCAACGACTTCACAAAATTCCATCGCTTCGAGTGTTGAGATAATCAGGCCACGCATCGTCGCGGAATCCTCTGCTACCAAAATTTTTTTCACACCCTCGCTCCTGCCTCAGATAACTTATATGATCTGTCTCTTTGCACTCTATCAGAGTCAATTCTAGACGCCTCGTTCAAATGAACGACCCCGCCGCAAGCAGCGGGGTATCAACAGCCTACAACCTTTGCTAAATCGCGTAGCAAGCTACGGGGAATTAGACCCCATTGAGATTAAAGGTTATTATTCAGCGCTTATTTCTTATCACGCCCTCTAAACTTCAGACGGATCGGCACACCTTCATAGCCGAAAGCTTCGCGCAAGGAATTCTGCAAGTAGCGTTCATAAGAGAAGTGGATATCGTCGGGACTATTAGTGAAAATCGTAAAAGTCGGAGGACGCACCGTGGTCTGGGTGGCATAAAAGAGCTTGATTCTGCGCCCATTCGACATTGGTGGCGGATGACGAACCACAGTCTCTCCCAGAACAGAGTTCAACTCCGAAGTGGTGATTTTACGATTAAACTCGCCGAAAACACGTGACACGCAAGGCATAATTTTATCGACCCGCTGTCCGGTCAATGCTGAGATAAACAGAACTGGGGCAAAGGGAAGATACTTGAACCGACGGCGAACCTCTTCGAGGTAGCGCTTCATGGTATGCGTATCTTTTTCCGGCAAATCCCACTTATTGACCGCCAGAATCAAGGCCCGGCCCCGCTCATAGGCGTAACCGGCGACCGCAAGGTCCTGATCTGTCACGCCCTCTACGGCATCAATAATCATCAGTACGACATGCGCCCGGTCCATCGCCTTAAGGGCCTGAATAACACTGTACTTTTCGAGAGTCTGGCTGACCTTCCCCTTACGTCGAATACCGGCCGTATCGATAAAAACATAACGCTGCCCCTCATAATCGAAAGGGGTATCAACACTGTCGCGCGTCGTCCCGGCGGTCGGATTAGCCACCACCCGCTCAAAACCGAGCATGCGATTTATCAGTGAAGACTTGCCGACATTGGGACGGCCGATCACCGCCATCCGGATTTCACCTTCGGCATCGGGTAACACTACAAGGGGCATCATCTCGAGCATATCGTCGATCAACTCGCCGACGCCCCGCCCATGAGCAGAGGAAAGGGAATATACCCGCTCAACACCCAGCGCATAAAATTCGGCGACGGCATCTTCCTGCTTATCACCATCGACCTTATTGGCAACAAAGAAAACCGGCTTTTGGATCTTGCGCAGTATCTGAGCAACTTCAATATCCGAGGGCGTCAGGCCATCACGGACATCCATCAACAGGATGACGATATCGGCCTCTTCCAGCGCCAACTGCGATTGTTCGCGCATCTGCGACAGCAGTTGGTCGGTGCTGGCAGGCTCAAAGCCACCGGTATCGATCAGCAGAAAGGGCTTTTCATAACGGGTGACCTCGGCGTAATTCAGATCACGGGTGACCCCGGCAAAATCTTCAACGATCGCTTTACGTTGACCGAGAATGCGATTAAACAGGGTCGATTTGCCGACATTGGGTCGGCCGACAATAGCAACAACAGGGAGCATCAGAGAATCGGTTCCTTATCCAAAAAGTACTGCCATGGGATCAACAATGAGATCAATAGTGGTGACTAGATTTATTCATAACCTAGTTCGCGCAACATTCTTTCGCTCTGGCTCCAGTTTTCATCGACCCGGACAAACAATTCCAGAAAGACTCTGGTTCCAAGAAAACGTTCAATTTCTTTTCGCGCATCCACGCCGAGATCGCGAATCATCTGACCTCGATGGCCGACCAGAATCCGTTTGTGACTCTCCCGCTCAACATGGATCATCGCCTGGATGACCACAAGATTCTTTTCGGGCTTTTCGGTAAAGGTCTCAATCTGGACCGCCACCCCGTAGGGAATCTCTTCCCGGGTGCGACGCATGATCTTTTCGCGCACCAACTCGGCGACGATAAATCGCTCCGGGAGATCAGTGATCATATCCTCCGGAAAATACCGCGGACCTGCGGTCAAAAATGGTTCGATCTCTTTTAAGAGCACCTCGACGCCGTTACCTGTTTTCGCCGAAATGGGGACAACGGCGTGAAACGGATGCTTATGCGCGAAAGCCTCGATTAACTTCAGCAGTTGAGGAGGATCAACCAGATCGATTTTATTGATGACAAGCACAACCGGCACAGAAGATTTTTTTAGAATATTCAGGACATATTCGTCGCCACCACCAGGAAGCGAGGTCGCTTCAACCAGAAAAAGCGCAAGATCGATATCGCTGCAAGCGGCAATCGCCTGATCAACCATGAAGCGATTCAACTTCCCCTGAGGCTTATGGATGCCCGGCGTATCCAGAAACAGGATCTGACCGGCGGGGATGTTGTGGATTCCCAAAATTCGGTTACGTGTGGTCTGAGGTTTATTCGAAGTTATGGCGATCTTCTGCCCAAGGACTTTGTTCAGCAGGGTCGACTTACCGACATTCGGCCGGCCGACCAGGGAAACAAAACCACTAAAAAAAGGTTGCTGCTCAGTCATTAATTATCCTCTAATCCGACAACAAAACTGTGGAGCAGTGCCTCGGATGCGGCATTCTGTTCCGCCTGTTTTTTACTGTTTCCTTCGCCACACCCCAGTTCGCGGCCATCAAAGGTGACCCGGATGGTAAAAACACGTCCATGATCAGGACCATCAATCTTGATCAACTGGTATTCTGGCAGGCTGCCGAAACGTGCCTGTAAATTTTCCTGCAGCGCCGTCTTATAATCTGTGCCATAGCGAATATTGGCCGAATCCTCAAGATCTTGAGCAAATATTTTCTGCACAAGACCGCAAGCAGACACAAAGCCACCTTCCAAAAAAACCGCCCCGATCAGCGCCTCAAGCGCATCGGACAACAGGCTGGCCTTTGTACGCCCACCGCACTTCTCTTCCCCGCGGCCGAGTCGCAGACCAGAACCCAGGTTGAGCTTTCTGGCAATTTTAGCCAAGCCTTTTTCGCAAACCACTTCGGCCCGAATGCGAGTCAAACCCCCCTCGGGGATATCTGGGTATAACCTGTAAATTCTATCACTTACTGCCAATTCAAGCACGGCATCTCCGAGAAATTCAAGACGTTCATTATGCAATTCAAAGATGCCGCGTTGTTCATTACTGAACGATTTGTGGGTCAACGCCTGGAGAGGCAGGGAGGGATTTTTAAAGGTGTATCCCATACTCTGTTGAAGTTGCTCAATCGAAAAATTCGGCATCTTATCCGTTGTGATCCTTTCCCTGCCGACGAATAGCCACCGACAATTAACCGGTGGAGTATATCGAAAAGCGCTTAAATATTCAAATACATTACCCGGGCCGGCGCGTGCTCGTCGCGGAGAGGAACAGTCGTGAAAACAGGTGTTTCTCCTTGCTTCATCGACTTGCAGTTCCTATAATGACACGATTTACGTCAGAGGCATAATCAATAGAGTGCGTCTCGACCAATAATGGTTCAGTTTTTACCGAGCCACAACCTTTCTCTAGATCGATCGCTGATGGGCCTATTCATAACATTTGAGGGGATTGAGGGTTCGGGAAAATCGACCCAGATTGCCCTATTGCGTACTGCGTTGCAGCATCGGGGCCATGCCGTTGTCCAAACCCGCGAACCCGGTGGTTGCGCGATCGCAGACCAGATCCGCAGCATATTGCTTCACCCGCAAAACACCGCACTTGATCCGACCGCTGAATTGCTGCTGTACGCCGCAGCTCGCGCACAGCATGTCAGTGAGGTCATCCGCCCGGCCCTCGACAATCGAAAGCTGGTCCTTTGCGATCGCTATACCGATGCGTCACTTGCCTACCAGGGCGATGGCCGAGGTCTCGACCGGCAGCTAATCGGACATCTAAACCAGGTGGCGTCCCAGGCGACAACGCCAGACCTGACAATCCTGATCGATCTACCGGTCGAAATTGGCCTGGGCCGCGCATTATCGAGGGAGATCGAGCTACAGGACAGCTCAGAGGGACGATTTGAACGCGAGGCAACGGCTTTCCATCAACGCGTTCGCGACGGCTACCTGTCCCTGGCAAAGGCCGAACCTGCACGCTTTGCAATAGTTGACGGTAATCTTTCAATTGAGCAGTTGTCCTTTCAAATTCAGCGCGAGACGCTCAACTTTCTGGAACAACAGAAGAAGGTACAGCGGTGACTTTCGCTAATATTATCGACCACGACCGTCAGAAAGAGATTCTCCGCCGGGCGCTTAAAAACAAACGCCTTGCCCACGCCTATCTATTTGAAGGCCCGGAAGGTGTCGGGAAAAAACTCGTAGCGCTGGCACTGGCACGCGCGCTCTTTTGCGAAGAGAGTGAGGGCTGCGGTGAATGTGCCGCCTGCCGCAAGGTCGATCACCTCAACCACCCCGACCTCCACCTGCTGACCGCTGAAGGGCCCCAGATTAAGATCGATCAGGTCCGCAAGCTTCAGCATGACATTTCATTACGGCCATTAGAAGCCGAAGTCAGAATCTGCCTGATTGACGGCGCAGAAAGTCTCAATGCCGCAGCAGCTAATGCCCTGCTGAAAACCCTCGAAGAGCCACTCCCCGGCACATTATTGATTCTACTCAGTGCACAGCCGGAGATGCTCATCGACACGATCAGGTCGCGCTGTCAACGCTTACGCTTTAACCGTTTGTCCCGTTCTCGGCTCGCCGGAATCCTGGAACATCGTCTCGACCTTTCCGGGCAGGAAGCCCAGGTTTTGGCGGCGCTCTCCAATGGGAGTTTTCAAAAAGCCTTTGGAGAGAATCGAAGCCTCTATCTGGAGCGACGCAAAGAGTTGCTGAGATCTCTCGTTTCGCTCTCCACTGGATCGATCTTCCCTTTATTTGATCTGGCGCAGGAACTGGCCGATGACAAGGAGAATCTTCCGGAGATCCTCGATATTATTCAATCCTTCTATCGGGACCTGTTGCTATTACTCCATGGTCGGCCCGAGAATGAACTGGTCAACATCGATCTCCGCGAAACACTTTATGCCCAGTTCAGGACCGAGCGGGTTCCTGGGCTTTTAAATAAACTGGAGGCCCTGGATCAGGCGCGACTTCACCTGCAACGCAACGTCAACCGTCAACTCGCCATGGAAACGATGTTGATGGCGATGACTGCCGCATAACTACTGTATAGAGAGAGTTTATATATTTATGGAAAAGAAACGCATCGTTTCCGTCTCATTCCAATGTGCCGGCAAGCTCTTTGATTTTGATGCTACCAGCCTGGAACTTAAAAACAGGGATCAGGTTATTGTTGAAACCGAACGCGGGAAATCCCTCGGGACGATCATCGGTCCGGTGCGCGAAGAAGATCCGAAGGACTGCCAGGCTAATCTCAAGGCCATCCTGAGAAAAGCCGATCAGCATGACGTTGAGATGGCCAATAAAAATGGCGATCGCGAAGAAGAGGCCCTGAAGTTTTGTAAGAAGCGCGTTCAGGAACGCACGATGGAAATGAAACTGGTGCGCGCCGAGTACCTGTTTGATGGGTCCAAAATCGTCTTCTATTTTACCGCTGATGGCCGCATCGATTTTCGCGAACTGGTCCGGGATCTGGCTCAGCACTTCCGCACCCGGATTGAAATGCGCCAAATCGGCGTGCGCGATGAAGCCAAGATGGTTGGCGGGCTCGGCTGTTGTGGCCGGGAGCTCTGCTGCAGCAGCTATTTGCGCCGTTTTGCACCGGTCTCTGTCAAAATGGCCAAGGCTCAGGGACTGGCTTTAAATCCAAGCAAGATCAGTGGCCAGTGCGGCCGACTGCTCTGTTGTCTCGGTTACGAATACGAAACCTACAATGAACTGCGCAAAAACTTGCCAAAATGTGGCAAAAAGCTGAATCTGCCCGACGGCCCGGCAGATGTAATTGCCCTGAATGTTCTCGCGCAGAAAGTTACGGTTGTCGACAAGGATGGCCGACGCGAAATCCATATTGATGATCTCAACAAACCGCAAAAACCAGCCGAACCGGTTGTGCAGCAAAAGCCGACACGCTTGGTCGCCAAACCTGCCGAACGCGAAAAAACAAAAGACGAAGAAGACAAAACACCAAAACGCCCAAGACGCCGTGGAGGACGCAGCAACACACCACGCAATTCAGACCAACAAGCTCAATCTGAAAACAGACAGGCCAGCGTGAACGATAAGCCTGTTGTTACCATAGCCGAAGAGAAACCGGCCGTACAAAAGGGTGACGAGACAACCACAACGCGCCCACGAAGACGCCATCGACGCCGTCCACGGCGGCGGCCTGAGCAAGGCGCACCAACGAATCAAAATTAAATCTACTGTTATCTGTTTAATATCCTTAAATAAAGGAGGCCGTGATGGCTGAAAAATTCTACGTCACCACCCCGATCTATTATGTTAACGATGTCCCACACATTGGCCACGCCTACACCACCCTGGCCTGTGATGTAATCTCGCGCTACAAACGTTCACGTGGCTTTGATGTTTTCTTTCTCACCGGCACCGACGAGCATGGCCAAAAGGTTGAGACCGCGGCCCATGCTAACGGTGAAACCCCCCTTGAGTTGGCTGACCGGGTCGTCAAGCGCTTTCAAGCCCTGTGGGAAAAGCTGAACATCAGCAATGACGACTTCATCCGCACCACCCAGGAACGCCACAAGCACACCGTCACTCAGCAATTCCTCAAACTCCAGACTCAGGGAGATATCTACCTGGGCGAATATGAAGATTGGTATTGCACCCCCTGTGAAACTTTCTGGACCGAGACCCAATTGCACGATGGAAGCTGTCCGGATTGTGGCCGCACAACGACCAAACTGAAGGAAGAATCCTACTTCTTTCGCATGAGCAGTTACGGGGACCAGCTGATTAAACACATCGAGGCGAACCCCGACTTCATACAGCCTAAATCGCGGCGCAACGAAATTATTTCGTTTATCAGCGAAGGCCTGCGCGATCTGTCAATTTCCCGCACCTCCTTCTCCTGGGGAATTCCGGCCCCCGGCAATGAAAAGCATGTCATCTATGTCTGGTTTGATGCGTTGACCAACTATATTTCTGCCCTCGGTTACCCCGATGACAAGGATGGTCTGTTCGAAAAATTTTGGCCGGTTAATGCCCATGTCATTGGTAAAGACATTTTGCGCTTTCACGCGGTCTACTGGCCGACCTTTCTATTGGCGGCCGGGCTCCCCTTGCCCAAAAAGGTATTCGCCCACGGCTGGTGGACTGTCGAAGGCCAGAAAATGAGCAAAAGCCTGCGGAATGTGATTGAGCCGAACATGCTGGCGGACAAATACGGCGTCGACCCAATTCGCTATTTCCTGCTCCGCGAAGTCCCTTTCGGGCTCGATGGCGACTTTTCTCACAGCTCATTGATTTCGCGGATCAACTCCGATTTGGCCAACGATCTCGGCAATCTCCTCAGCCGCTCCACCGCCATGCTCGGTAAATATTTTGCGGGTATCCTCCCCGCGCCAGGTCCAGGCGACGGGATCGACGCAATATTCACTGAGCGCTTTCCACAAGCGGTAGAGAAGATCGATCTTCTCTACAACGACATGGCGTTTAACAAGATCTTACAAACGATCTGGGAACTGATTTCAGCCGGCAATAAGTATATTGATGAAACCGCACCCTGGGCCCTGGCCAAAGACCCCGAACAACAACAGCGCCTTGGAACCGTCCTCTATAACCTGCTTGAAGCGCAGCGTCTCATTGCCCTTCAGTTGACGCCTTTCATGCCGGAGACCGGTGCCCAAATTCTCACCCAGTTAGGGGTAGACCCCAATTCGGCCCTGAAGGATAATGACACCTGGGGTGAACTGGCGGCTGGAACTAAAATCGCTAAAGCCGCCCCACTCTTTCCACGAATTGAGGCCGGTGAATAGCCGCAGCCGATGAATAGCCGCAGGAATAAAACAGATGACCGATAGACTTCTATCGCTGGTCGATACGCATGCCCATCTCGACAATAATCAGTTTGACGACGATCTGGACCAGGTTCTCAAGAACGCAGATGAGGCCGGGGTCAAACAGATATTAACGATCGGCTGTGACCTGAAGAGTTCGGCGGCAAGCGTCGCCCTGGCTGGCCGTTTTTCCTGTATCCATGCAGCAGTCGGGATCCATCCACACGATGCTCAGGAGGCCACCGCTGAAGGGCTGGTCCTGCTCGAGTCTCTGCTTACGGCTCCCAAGGTTGTGGCGCTCGGAGAGATCGGCCTCGATTTTTATCGCAATCGCGCACCTCAAGAGCAACAACGCGAAGCCTTCCGCCGGCAAATCCGGCTGGCCAAAAAGCATAATAAACCGATTATTGTTCATGACCGTGACGCCCACAGCGAGATCCTGCAAATCCTGCGTGAAGAGGGGGCACAGCAAATCGGCGGAGTTTTGCATTGCTTCAGCGGCGACCTGGAGATGGCCCGAGCTTGCCTCGCCCTGGGCTTCTACCTCTCCTTTACCGGCAACATCACCTACCCGAAAAATGAAGGGCTTCGCGAGGTTGTCGCGGGCATCCCGATCGACCGAATGCTGATCGAAACAGACTGCCCTTACCTCTCCCCCCAGCCCTTTCGGGGCAAACGGAATGAACCGGCCTACGTGAAACTGACCGCAGAAAAAATTGCGCAGATTAAAGGCTTGACCATTGCAGATGTGTCACGCGTGACCAACCGCAACGCCTTCGATCTGTTCGGTATCGGCCTGATCGATCAACAGACAAAGGTCGCCTACCAAATCCGCGATTCGCTCTACCTGAACATTACCAACCGCTGCACCAACAGCTGCGTGTTCTGCCCTAAATTTGACGATTTTGTGGTCAAAGGGCACGAGCTGAAACTGGATCATGAACCTGATCTTGGAGAGTTGAAAATCGCGATCGGCAATCCACAAGCCTATGACGAAATTGTCTTCTGCGGTTACGGCGAACCGCTCTTGCGCCTTGAGCTGATCCTTGAGTTGGCGACCTGGCTCAAGCAACAGCAAGTACGAATTCGGATCAATACCGATGGCCAGGCCAATCTGGTTTACGGCAGAAATATCCTGCCGGAATTGGCGGGCAAGATCGACGCCCTGTCCGTCTCGCTGAATGCATCCGATGCCGAGCAATATCAACAACTCTGCCAATCCAAATTCAGCGCCGAGCAGAGTTATCAGGCCGTAAAGAATTTTTTAAAACTGGCTCCCAGCTACATCCCGGAGGTCACAGCAACGGCGGTTTCTTATCCGGGCGTCGATATCGATGCCTGCCGCAAAATTGCCGAGGAACTTGGAGTTGAATTTCGTGCTCGGGAATATAACGAAGTGGGCTGACACAGGTTCACTAAAACGTCTTGGCGTTGAAGGAAAAAGGGCCGGCGGAACCAAGGAACATCAAGATCTTTTTAGCCGCCAATAATCTTGGACTTGCGCTCTTTGAGGATTTCCGCATGACGGTCCTCTTCTCCCGCCAGCCAGGAAAAGGCCTTTTCCCCCTCATCGCTTAAAGCATATTTTGCTGCCATATGAAAATAAGCCGCAAATTTCTCCTCAGCGTCGATCGCCAATTCAAGAGCACAGATATCGCCTTCTTTACTGACCAGCGCAGACGCGACTGTCTCGGCGGAAGGGAAAATCTCACGGTCATTAAAACGTCTCAAATAGGGAAGAAACTCCTCCTCCCCTTCCCAGAAAGCACCGTCTTCGTATTGAGATGCCAATTTTTCCAAAGTTCGCAAGTGGCTGACTTCGTCCTGAGCCAGCATGGCGAAAAGTTCCCGCGTAAGCTGAGTATGGGCCTTTTCAACCATTGCGGAATAGAAGCGGTGACCATGCTTTTCAACTTCCATTGCTGCTCGAATGATTTCAAAACCACTAAAATCTTCTGTTCCTGACATTAAATTCTCCTGAAATTTAGAGCATGGCAAAATCGTAAGTTAAGCTACACCGTTGATAACGATTTATCCAGACCAGCGATCGATCAGTGACCAGGTAAAAAAGCTCAATTACCGAACAGCTTATTAAGCGTTCCATCCAGCAGCTTTTGCATCGACTTACCGGGATCGCCTTCTGTATCGGCCCCACCAAGCTGCTTTTGCAATTGACGACCAAGTTCTTCGGCCACACCTTTTTTAAGTTGTTGTTTGAGGCCAGCAGAATCAAGGAACAAGTGCGGTTTACGATAACTTCCGGTTACCTTCAGTGGCAGCAGGCTCCAGCCCTTGTCGTCTTTTAACAGTTCGAGTCCTTTACCCCCCACTCCTGACTTAGCCATCATTTCAGGAGAGATCCGGGTCTCAAGCGACAGATTCAAGGGGCCGTCGAGTGAGAATGAACCCTTGGGGACAAAGAAGGCTCGGCGACTCTCGAGTTTGGCATCGATTGTCCCCTGCTTGCCCTTCAAGCCATAGTTCCCATAAAAGCGACTGAAGCCCAATAATTCCAATTCTGGATTGGTCAGAAAAAGCGAGATTTCGCCCAAAAGGGGACTTCCTTTAATCTCACCATCCTTGAGATCAAAATTACCGCTGACGGTTAATGAGTCCAAGAAATTCTCTGCTTGTCCTTGGCCACTAAAGGTACTATCCGCAACCAGGGATCCACTGATGCTCCCCTGCGCGGCGGGCAACATGGCATCGGATAGCACCCTCAGATCGATTCCGTCCAACCTGAGCTGCCCACGCAGAGGAATGCGGGCCTGGGCAAGCTCTGCTTCTGCAGTAAGATTTGCAGCCCCGCCGGCAAGCTGTGCGGTCAAACCGTCAAGTGAAAATCTTCCCGCCTGCAACAGTGCCTCGCCCTGCACCTTTTCGAGGAGAAGACCCCGATAAAGCAACTGTGAAACCTGCACGCGGACACGGCCCTCAACCGGGAGGATCAAAGGCTCATATTGATTTGGATTCGGCGCTCCGACCACTGCCTTTCCTGTGGTGTTTTTGGCAGCCTCCACCGCAACTGCAGGCGGTGAAGGCTCCTTCGGTGGCGGGAAAAGACTATCAAGATTTAACTTATCACTTGAAATACTGAGTTGCACGAAAGGTAAGGTCGATAGGAGTTTAGTTGCTTCCAGATCGAGAATTAGAAGTTGGCCGCCAAGATCAATCTTCAATTTCTCACCATTGACGCGCCCTGCAGCATAATTGAGCGTTCCATTAAGCGCGGGGCGGAGATCTCCGATACTGGCCTGAAGATCGCTGAGCTTGATAACCGCCTGTTGTATGCCGGTTAGAGTCGCAGGCTGTCCTTGCAGTTGCATCAACACATCAAGGCTGCCCGCGACGGCATAG
>JBDNGT010000032.1:0-5677 GCA_041689145.1 Geopsychrobacter sp.
AGACGTTTTGCTGTTGCAATCATATTTAAATTGCAGTATATAGTAACGCCTTACGCGCTCGTAGCTCAGCTGGATAGAGCACTGCCCTCCGAAGGCAGGGGTCACAGGTTCGAATCTTGTCGGGCGCACCAAAAATATCAAAGGGTTAGCGATTTATCGCTGACCCTTTTTTTCGGTTTGCCCCGCGCAGCAAGCTTCCCGGTTTCTTGCCACATGGCCAATATTTGCTGACGTTGCTCGCGGGGTAGCTCAGCCAAGTTCTTGCAGGTCTGGTAGAACGCTTTGAAATCATAATTGTTATCAGCCAGTATCGCCGCAAAGGCAGGTAATAGGCGCCGGTAGGTTTGAAGTGAAACAAGCCGTGCATTGTTGAGACTGTCGACCCATTTGTCATAGCCGCTGTAGCCACCCCAAGCCTCTTTGATGCTTAGATAACTGTGTCGTGCTTCGGCCATTATTTCCTGTTTTTTTTGCCGTTTGGCCGAGAGACTGAGATTGGAAGCGTACAGTTCGGCAAGCTGCAGATGGAGCGAATTTGTCCAGTCGACAAAGGTTGCCTCCCGTTCAAGGCGACGGTGAAAAAGTTCAGCTTCTTTTTCCGTTCCATAGGCGGCTAGCCAGCGCTCGCTTCCGGCCAGCTCAACGCCGGTCGCAAAGGCTTCACTGAATGCTGAATCCCCTGACAGGTAGAGTTGCTGGTGGGCGAGCTCATGAAAAATCAACCGCGCAACAGAAGGTGCCGGCCAGCTACTGAAGCTGCTGAAAACCGGGTCATCGAACCAGGAGAGGGTCGAGTAGGCCGGAACACCCGAAACGAGGGTGTCATAATTCTTTTTTTGCAGATTTTGCGCAAATTCGGTTGCGGCAGATTCTGAAAAATAGCCGCGATAACTGACGCAGCCTGCAATTGGAAAACACCAGGTTTTTGGGTCAAGAGAAAACTCTGGCGCAGCAACAACATTCCAGATCGGATAACGATTTTCAAGTGCAACATAACTACGGTAGCTGCCGTTCTCGGGGAGGCCCAGCTGTTCAGTTGCAAAACTACGAATCTGGAGGATGCGCGACAGTTCAAGCTGTTGCTTCTGATTAAGTTTCCCCGAGGCGAGCAGTTCTCCGATCGGCTGGCGCATTTTGAGGATTTCGTACTGCCCTTTGGCGGCCTGCAGGTAGTATCCTCCATCGCTGCAGGCTCCAAGGAGCAGTAGAAAACCAAAGGTTACAATCCACAAAATTGGGTGTTTAGCCATTTAGATAAACGATTTGGTGAAATGCCGTTTGGTGGCATCTTGGAGTTTGCTGACGGCATTGAACGATTCTTTGAGGAGCTCCTGTTCCCCCTTCGACAGATCGTTGGGGGTGAGATAATGGCTCGGGGCCTTGCCGCTTTCGAGTAGAGCAATCTCATGGCGCAGGCGTAAAAAAGTCAGCGCCTCGAACGCGGCTTTAATGTGCTCAGCGGTTTCGATCTCGAAAACTCGCGCGTCGGTCAATGCAGCAAGGCGTTTAAGTGTAGAGGTTTCAGGGATCTCCCTTTCGAGCGAAAACATGCGGATGCAATCGACGATATAGACACTCCCGCCCTGTTTAAGCGAAAGCTGCCCTTTATGTTCCCCCTCTTTGTCGAGCAGGAAACGGCCAAGCATGCCGACCGGAACCCGGTAGCTCTGATCGAGGGTCATCCTGTGATAGAGGAAGCGCTTGAATTCACGCACCTCTGAAAATACAATCTGCTGCAGGTTGTCGACCAGTTGACGATCACCCTCAAGACAGACGAAATCAAAGAAGATCGATGAATAGCGCACTTTCTGTGGCTCGGGGTCGTTAATCCAGTCGTGGATGCGGCTGCGCCAGTCCGTCAGGCGGCCGCGCCAGGCAGAGTTGTTCGCCATCACCTTGCCGTGACAGAGCGGGTAGCCTACCTCGGCAAAGGCGGCCACGAGTTTATCGCCGAAGGGAGTGAAAAAGGCTTCAACCTCGGTCATCTTTGCATCTGAGACATTTTCGAAGACAAAACCGTTGTCCTGATCGGGATTCAAGAGCATTTCGCGCCGCCCGCCGCTCCCCATGAGCAGGAAAGCATATTTGATGTCGGGTGGGTTCATCCCTTTGTCGAGCATCTGCTGGTAGCAGATGGCGTAAATTTTTTTGATAATGCTCTGGTGAATGTAGGAGAGGATCTCCATGACCTCTGGCGTCGAGTGGGTCTCGGTCAACAGGGTGCGAGCTACGGGTAAGATTTGATTTTTTATTTTGGCCAATCCTGCCAGGCTGTTTTCATCTCGAATCGAACCAACCATCAGCATCGCCTTCTGGCTGCGGAATCGCATCAGATCGTGCAAGGTAACAATTCCAACCAATTCACCCTCATCCTTGATCAGCAGGTGTTTGGTCTTGTGGGCGGTGATGTAGGTCATCGCTTCATACATGTAGGTTGCCGGAGGCATCGAATGGTAGTGAGCAGACATCACGTCTTTGGCCGTGGCCAGCTCATAGCCTGCAGTATCGGGAGCCAAAACTTTGGTGACCAGATCGCGTTCGCTGATGATTCCGATTGGTGCGCCGGAAGCATCTACCACGACCAGCGTGCTGATCTTTTTTTCCGTCATGCTGCTTGCCACCTGACGCACACCGGCGTTTTCTCGGCAGGTCTCGACCGGAGAGTTCATGATTTCTGAGAGGCGCTTTTTAAAGGGGTAGGCTTCCATCTGCGTCAGTGTGTTGCTGGTGTTTTCTCTGACTATATCTGCATAGAGGCTGCGCACGCGGCTGAGCACGATGTGGGTAAAGTATTCGTGAATCTGTGGGTAGTCGGCTGCAACCACCGTCAAGCAGGCGCGCGGGATCAGGAAACAGCAGGTTTCAGTCACGGCTCGTGCCCCGCCGGTGTAGGGCTCTTCGGTGAAGATCGGGGTGCCGCCAAAGAAATTACCCTCTTTACGATAATTGACGACCATCTCTTGCCCGCCTGGAACGGTAGCGGTGATTTCAACCATGCCCTCTTGAATAACGTAAAGAAATCCAGTCGGTGAGTCATTCTGTTTGAAAATATAACTATTCGCTGGAAACCTTTTCTCTTGGGCCGACTCGCGCAAGGTCTGAAGGACCTCATCGGGAAGAATGTCGAAGGGAGCGGTTTCTTTGAGTTGGTTGATGCCCATCTGGAATCTCCTGCCAATGGGAAGAAAACTATCTTACGCCGCGAGTGCCGAAGCCGCCAGCTGCATAAATAAAGATAGTTCTAACATTACCATTCTTTCTCAGCGCTTGCTATTTTAGAATTTGCTCAGTTTTTTTGGGTAGATTTTGGCTGGCTAGCCTTGCGATCAAGCAGCAGGGCAAAGATAAAGCAGGTGATGCTGGCCGCCATGAGTTCGGCAACATGAACAAAGAAGTTACCGGTGATCATGAGGTCGGCGCCCATAAAACCGATGCCAAACACACCGAAACCGAGGGCCAGCCGTTTTTGAGTGCGGGGGGAGAGCAATGTGGACATCCTTTTCCCCGCCCGGCGAGCAGCGGGCTCGGCGGGCAGCGGGCTCGGCGGGCCATGAAAACCAGCGACTTAAGCCTGCTTACCTGAACGCAGTCCGCCAGGGAAAGTTGGTTGGAAAACCAGGTGCCAAATGGAGCCTCATCCGACGTTGAAGTGCCGCCGCGCCGAATCCTGGAGTTTGCTGGCGGCGCGAAAGGCCTCCTTCAGAAGATCCTGCTCATTTTTCGTCAGGGCATAGGGGTCCAGGTAGTGGGACGGGAACTCGTCTCGGTCAATCCCCCTGATTTCGTTGCGCAGGCGCAAAAAGGTAAACGCTTCGAAGGCGGCCTTGACATGCTCTGCCGTATCGGCGTTGAACACTTTGGCCTCCACCAAGCGGTCCAATCGCTCAATTGTGGTGACGGCATCGAGCTGGTTCTCAAGAAGGTACATGCGAATGCAGTCGACAATAAAGACACTGCCGGCCTGCTTGAGTGACAGCATCCCTTTGTGCTCTTTATCCCGTTCGACGCTGAAACGGCCGAGCAGTCCGAGCGGAACCTTATGTTTAAAATCCTGCTCCATCATGTGATAGAGAAACAGCGGGAACTCTCGAATCTGTTTGTAGACGATATCGCGCAGGTCCTGGCAGAGTGAGGCATCACCGGTCAGAGGCATGAAGTCGAAGAAGATCGTGGAATACATGACCTTTTTCGGCTCAGGGGTGTGGATCCAGTCATAGATCCGGGCATCCCAGTCCTTAAGGCGGCCGCGCCAGAAAGGGTTGCTCCCCATCACGCCACCATTGCATTTTGGATAACCGATCGTCGCATAAGCCTCGACCAGTCTTTCGCCGAAGAGGTCGAAGAATTTTTCGACCTCTTGATGCCGTGAATCTGGATGGTTTTCGTAAATAAAGCCGTTGTCCTGATCGGGCCCGAGCAACATCTCTTTGCGGCCACCACTCCCCATGATGATGAAGCAGAACCTGATGTCGGGCGGTTTGATCCCTTCCTGCTGGATCTGTTCGTAAACGAGGTCATAGCCACGTTGCAAGATGCAGTGGTGGATATAGGAGAGGATCTCCATTGTTTCAATCGGTGAGCGGGATTCACTTAAGAGCGCTCGGGCGACCTTGACGATTTCAGCTCTGGCTCGGACTAGTTCGTTTAAGGAGGTTGCTTCTTTGATGTTGCCGACCAGCAGCATCGATTTCTGACTTCGATAACGCATTAAATCGCGTAGCGAGACGATACCTACAAGCTCGTGGCCATCGAGAATCGGCATGTGCTTGATCTTGTGTGCCATCATGAAGCTGGTCGCTTCATACATGTAGGTTTCAGGGGTCATGGAATAGGGTTTGGCGGTCATGATGTCGGCGGCTGTGGTTTGTTCGCAGTCGATAGCGGCACTGGCCAAAACTTTTGCAACAAGATCTCGTTCAGTGACAATCCCTTGGACTTCCTTCGTTTTGTCACAAACCAGAACGGCACCAATGCTGCGTGCGGTCATCTGTTTCGCTATCGATTTGACCAGCGTGGAAGATGTGCAAGTTTCTACGGGGAAGGACATAATTTCAGAGAGGCGTTTTTGAAAAGGGTAGGCCTCCATCTGAGTCAGGGTATTTTTCCCATGCTCACTGACCATATCTGAATAGAGTCTGCGGACCCGGGAAAAAAGGGCCCTGGTGAAATATTCAGTGATATAGGGGTGATTTTTTGCGGCCAAAGTCAAGGCCTCCGCCGGGATGAGATAGCATTCAGTGGCTTTGACCGTACGTGCTCCGGCGGTATAGGCCTCGTTGGTGAAGATTGGCGTGCCGCCAAAAAAGGAGCCCTCTTTACGATAATCAACGACCATCTCTGTGCCGCCCGGGGTTAGAGCGACGATCTCGACCAACCCTTCTTTGATGACGTATAGAAAACCGGTGGGTCGATCGTTCTGGTTAAGAATGTGTGTGTGTGGCGGGAACTTTTTGACAATCGCGGTCTGACTGAGGTCGGCAAAACTGTCCTCAGATAATAGATTAAACGGTTCGGTCTCTCGCAGGGTTTTACTCAATCCCATCGCCTTAGCCTTTTTGTCAAATCCAAGTGAGAAGGCAGCCAGGTCGCTCCGTGAGGAACAACCTAGCCACGGTATGTCACCAGAAGGATAACAAAAAAAACGCAGTTTCGGCATTTTAAATGAGGATATTTTTAG
>JBDNGT010000033.1:0-4498 GCA_041689145.1 Geopsychrobacter sp.
TAATGTTAGCTTTGCGCGGACAGAAGCAAATGTCGGCGGTATTGCCATCGACCGTGAAAATAAAGCGTTGCCCGACACCACTATCGAGATCTGCAAGAGTTCAGACGCGATCCTGTTTGGCAGCGTCGGTGGCCCCAAGTGGGAAACCCTGCCGCCCGACGAACAGCCGGAGCGTGGAGCCCTTCTCCCACTGCGCAAGATTTTTGGGCTGTTTTGCAACCTGCGTCCGGCGATTATTTTCCCGGCACTGACCGGAGCTTCGAGCCTGAAGGAAGAAGTGATTGCCGGTGGATTTGACCTGTTGGTGGTGCGTGAACTGACGGGCGGCATCTACTTCTCGCAACCGAAGGGGATCGAAGTCGAGAATGGTGAGCGTAGGGGTTTCGATACCATGCTCTATCGCGAGAGTGAAATTGTGCGGATCGCCCGAGTCGCTTTTGAAGCCGCACGTAAGAGGGACAAGCGTGTTGTCTCCATCGACAAGGCGAATGTCCTTTCGACCTCGGTCTTGTGGCGCGAGGTTGTCGAACAGGTGAGCAAGGATTATCCTGATGTCGCGTTGACCCATATGTATGTCGATAATGCCGCCATGCAGCTGGTCAAATGGCCCAAGCAGTTCGATGTGATTCTGTGCGGCAATCTTTTTGGCGATATCCTTTCAGACGAAGCGGCCATGCTGACCGGCAGTCTTGGTATGCTGCCGAGTGCTTCCCTGGCAGCAGGGACCTTCGGGATGTACGAGCCCTCCGGTGGGAGTGCGCCGGACATTGCCGGGCAGGGGATTGCTAACCCGATCGCTCAAATTCTGTCGGCCGCTATGATGCTGCGTTACTCTTTCGGCATGATTGAGGCTGCCGATGCGATAGCCTCAGCAGTCGAAAAGGTTTTGGCAGACGGTTACCGTACCGGTGATATCTTTCAGAATCTACCCGGCGAAAAGAGGGTCAATACGGAAGAAATGGGAGACGCGATCGTCGCCTGTCTCTAATATCTGAACGGAATATCGATCCATATATGTCGCCCTTGTCGCTGCTAACGGAGTTTTTGGGGAGCAGATTCTCGCACGGTTGAAAGCACGCAGCTTCCCTCTGGGAGCTGCGTCTTTTTGCTTCGGCCGCGTCGGCAGGCAAGTTTGTCGATTTTGCTGATAAATCAAGGAGCTAGTGATTTCTGCTGGCGACGCATCGATTCGGTTTACCTGGCGCTCGGTTTGTTTTTTGTCGGTATCTGTTGGAGTTTTTAAGATGGCAATCATTGCACTCTGGATCGAATACGATGGTGGGGCCTACGTCGGTTGGCAGCGTCAGCCAAATGGGATCAGCATTCAACAAAAGGTGGAGGAGGCCCTCGCTCAGATTTGCGGTCAGACAGTGGTTGTCTACTCATCAGGGCGCACCGACTCCGGGGTTCATGCACGCGGAATGGTGGTTCATTTTGTGACCGCACAGCCATTACCCCTAAGTGCATACCTGCACGGGGTGAATCGGAGGTTGCCGCGTGACATCGCGGTTTGTGTTGTCCGTCAGGTCGATGAAAACTTTCATGCCCGTTTCAGTGCTCAGGGAAAATGGTATCGCTATAGCCTTTATCTGTCGTCTGTGCGTTCGCCCCTTCATGAACGCTTCAATTGGCATTTTAGAAAGACGCTCAATATTCCATTGATGAAACGGGCCGCACAACTATTTGTCGGCGAGCACGATTTTGCAGCTTTTCGTGGAGCGGGCTGTAGTGCCAAGACGACTATCAGGCACATCGATTCAATCGTTCTGTGCGTGGATGGAGCCCAACTGCATATCGATGTCCACGGAAGCGGGTTTCTCCGCCATATGGTGCGGATGATGGTCGGTATCCTGGTGCAGATCGGGGAGGGGAAGAAAACCTCGGCCGATATTATCCGACTCTTGTTAAATGGTGCTGGTGCCGAGACCCGTCTTACTGCGCCAGCTCAGGGGCTTTGCTTGATGCGTGTTGAATACCCGACAACATTTCTAGATGTGGTCTCTTTTACAGGTTGATATAGGTGATTTGGCTTGAGATCGTTGGCAATTAATGTTAGACAGCGTAAGTCAAAAATTGCTTGTGGTTTAAGACCAAGGTAATTAGATAGAGTGATAATGTTAATTTTTGAAGGATCAGCTCAACGAGTCCCTTTATGCTCCGCATCCACCTTGTGCTCACTCGAGTGCCAGTGGGAAAAAGAGCTTGACAATGCAGGGGGAGTCAGCTAGATTCTTCGCTTTGTGAGCCCCGCAACCCGTAGCAGATACAGTTTACTGGAGAGGAACGCGATGAGTACCGAAGTCGCTAAAGAGCAGGACATCGTAAGAGCTTGGTATGTGGTCGATCTTGAGGACAAGGTTCTCGGCCGTGCCGCAACCGAAATTGCCCGTATATTATGTGGTAAGCATAAGGCGATCTATACCCCGAGTGTTGATACCGGGGATTTTGTTGTTGTCGTTAATGCTGAAAAGGTAAGATTGACCGGCAATAAGCTGAATGCCAAGATGTACCATCGGTACACAGGCTTTCAAAGCGGTCTGCGTTCAATCAATGCGGGTGCCCTGCTGGAAAAAAAGCCGGAAATGCTGATTCAGACCGCTGTTAAAGGGATGCTGCCCAAAAACACTTTGGGACGTAAAATGTTCAGTAAGCTTAAGGTTTATGCTGGCAATGAGCATCCGCACAGTGCGCAACAACCTAAAAAACTCGCTCTTTAAGACGATAGATCAGGAGATAGCCGAATGGCCGATCAAAGGTTTTATGCAACTGGTAGAAGAAAAGCGTCAGTAGCCCGGGTTTGGATCAAGCCTGGTACTGGTGAATTTGTTGTCAACAAGCGGACCCTCGACGAGTACTTCGGTCGTGAGACCTCGAAGATGGTCGTCCGTCAACCGTTTGAAGTGACAGATAACTCAGGTAAGTTTGACGTTTTTGTTAATGTCTGTGGTGGTGGTGCTTCGGGTCAAGCCGGTGCGATCAAGCATGGCATCACTCGCGCTCTGCTGGTTGCCGATGCGGATCTGCGTGGTGTCTTGAAAAAGGCCGGGTTTATTACGCGTGATAGCCGCGTTGTAGAACGAAAGAAATATGGCCGTAAAGGTGCACGCGCCAGCTTCCAGTTCTCGAAACGTTAAACTCCTGGGCCGTTGTCGCCCTGGTATCTATTCTAGAAAGAAAAGGGAAGCCCTGTGGGCTTCCCTTTTCTTTTTTTAGGAGTCAACGCATGAAAAAAGTTGCCATCATCGGAGCCAGTGGTTACACCGGAGTCGAATTACTGAGGCTGCTTGTTGGGCATTCGCAGGCTGAGGTTGTGGCTGTGACATCTCGTCAGTATCAAGGACTGCCGATCAGTCAGGTTTTCCCGAGTCTGGAAGGGTATTTTGATTTAGTGTGTGAGGCTGTCGATGTCGAATCAATTGCGTCCCGTGCTGATGTGATTTTTACCGCTTTGCCACACAAGAGTGCGATGGCGGTTATTCCCGATTTTCTCAACGCTGGATGTAAGGTCATTGATCTTTCAGCGGATTACCGGTTGCGTGATCAGCAGGTCTATGAGCACTGGTATCAAAGCCACAGCAGCCCGGAATTGTTGAATGAAGCGGTCTATGGCCTGCCCGAACTCTATCGGGCGCAGATCAAGGATGCCCGCTTGGTTGCCAATCCGGGCTGTTATCCGACCAGCGTCGCTCTTGCTCTGGCCCCTTTGCTTGAAGCGCGTTTGATTGCCTGCGATTCCATAATTATTGATAGTAAATCCGGCACCACCGGTGCGGGTCGCGGCCTTAAAGAGTCCAGCCTTTATTCTGAGGTTAATGAGGGATTTAAGGCCTATGGGATCGGCAGCCACCGGCATACTCCCGAAATTGAACAGACTCTCAGCCAGATTGCCGGGGAGTCGATCCAGGTTAGCTTTACGCCGCATCTGCTCCCCGTTGATCGGGGGATTTTGTCTACAATCTATGCAACGCAAACCGAAGGTTATTCGACGGTTGACCTACTTCAGCTTTTTCAGAAACGCTATGCTGATGAACCCTTTGTCCGGATTCTTCCAGAAGGACAGCTACCGAATATCGCCTATGTCCGCGGCACGAACCTGTGTGACATTGGTTTAGTCGCAGACCAGCGGACTGGCAGGATTATTCTTGTTTCAGTGATCGACAACCTGTGCAAGGGGGCGGCAGGACAAGCGATCCAGAATTTTAATTTGATTTGTGGCATTGATGAGCGCACTGGCCTGTCTGCTGCTCCGCTTTTCCCCTAGGTGTCGTGGCACTCAACCTAAATCTGATCAACGAGAATAGCCGTTGGAAAATTTCATATGAAGGTAAATAGACGCCTACGCCGAATCTGAACAACTTTGTTGCAAAACGACGTGGGCTTTATTTGACATCTCGCGGGACCATCCGCAGACGTGGTTTCTGCCGTTTCGTTTGACCTGATAAAGTGCTTCATCCGCCAGATTTAGCAGATCATAGATATCCGTACTATCGGTCGGGAA
>JBDNGT010000034.1:0-3615 GCA_041689145.1 Geopsychrobacter sp.
CTGCGATCCAGAGCAGAAGTTATACAGTTGGCTAACGAACTTGGTATTGCTCCCGGAATCCTTGTCGGTCGATACCAGTTCCTAACTGAAAAGTGGCACTTTTTTAAGGACTTGATCCGGCCGTTGCAGTGGGTGGAGAATTAATTAGTTTGGGAGATCTTTAGATAAAAGAAGATTCCCCTAACTCTCCCCAATACGATTTTATGAAAATAAAAAGCCCGCACGGTTCATCCGACGGGCTTTTTATATAACTCAGATCTTTTCTGCCAGGCATATGGTGAAGGCACTTGGTTCAGTAGAGGTGAGAATTTAAAACCCCCCTGACCAGTGGAGGGGGAAGGTGCCAACCAAAATCAATTTTTGGGCCCAGCTGGAGAGAGGATGTTCATGGAACGATTCTCGATTGACGAAAGTGGTTACACAGGCTTCGATCTATTAAACCCAAATCAACGATTCCAAGGTGCTTCTGCAATTTCCATAACCGACGATGACGCAACTAGGCTGATCAAGGAGCACTTCCCGAAATTGAAGGCATCTGAGTTTGAATCGACTGAGCAAGGTGATGTAGACTGATAGGTCTTATTTGTGGAAGGGTTGTTGTGTAACCTCCAGCGTGGAATTTACAAAATACCCCCTAAGTATACATTTAACGGATCTATTGACCATCTACAGAGAGATGGTTGACTGAAAATTCAAAATTATTAGATAGTTAGAGTGTCACTCATACATACAGTTACAATGTGGCCCTCACATAAAAATTGTTATAAGTCACTGATTCTGGGTCTATTCCAGACAAATTTAGACAGAAGGAGATACGCGCATGCCGAGTTTTGATGTAGTTTCGAAGGTCGACCTTCAAGAGATCGATAACGCAGTCAATCAAGCGGTTAAGGAGATCGGCACCCGGTACGATTTCAAGGGGACGACCAACGAGTTAGAACTCTCTGCTGAGGGGATTAAGATCCTGGCGGCCGACGAGTATAAGCTCAAGGCCATCAAAGATATATTGATAGAAAAACTGGTGCGCCGCAATGTCTCCCCCAAGTGTCTGGATTACGGTCCTGAGGAGAACGCCTCTGCGGGTGCCGTGCGCCAGAAGGCTACGCTCGTGCAGGGGATCAGTAAGGAGAAGGGCAAGGAGATCATCAAACTGATCAAGGAGACCAAGCTCAAGGTCCAGGCCCAGATCATGGAGGACCAGCTACGCATTAGCGGCAAAAAGATCGATGATCTGCAGGAGGTGATGCAGTTCTTGAAACAGAAAGATCTTGGGGTCGAACTTCAATTTGAAAATATGCGTTCCTGAGTCACAGGAGCACTAAGTCGCGAATCAGGAAAAACAGTGAAAAAAATGAAGATCAGCCTGGTCAGCCTCGGCTGTCCAAAGAATCTGGTTGATGCCGAGGTCATGCTCGGGCATCTGCCACAAGATCGTTTTGAGATAATTGCTGAAGACGAGTTGGCCGATATCATCGTGGTCAATACCTGCTCGTTCATTCAAGACGCCAAAGAAGAGTCGATTGAGACAATTCTGGAAGTGGCCGACTATAAGAAAAATGGCTGTTGCCGCATGTTGATCGTCAGTGGTTGTTTGCCGCAACGCTATCAGGATGAACTGGCTGCGCAACTCCCCGAGGTCGATCTGTTTATGGGGACCAGTGATGCGCCGCGGATCGTCGAACTGATCGACAGCCAGTTTGGGCTGAAGGAGTCGACAACCGTGGTCAGCAGCCCCGATTATCTGTATGACCACAGTACGCCGCGGCTTAATTCCTCCCCTTTTTATACCAGCTATATCAAGATTGCCGATGGCTGTTCGAACCACTGTTCCTATTGTATCATTCCGCAACTGCGTGGCGTTTTACGCTCAAGGAGTGTCGATTCGGTGGTTAGGGAGGCGCGGGCCCTGGCCGAAAAGGGGGTGCGCGAGATCAACCTGATTGCGCAGGATATTACCGCCTATGGTGCTGAGCGCGACGATGGTGCAGCGATTGAACCCCTGTTGCGGGAGCTGGTCAAAATCGAAAAAATTGACTGGATCCGCCTCTTGTACGCCTATCCAGACGGAATTCGTCCCGAACTGATCGATCTGATCGCCGGGGAAGAGAAAATTTGCAACTATCTGGATATCCCACTGCAGCACATCAATGAGCAGATTCTGCAACAGATGAACCGTCGTCTCGATACGGCCGGCGTGCAGAATTTTCTGCAGCGCTTGCGTCAGCAGATCCCTCACCTGACCCTGCGCACCACCTTTATTGTCGGGTTTCCGGGGGAGACCCCTGCGCAGTTTGAACAGCTTCTGCATTTTGTCGAAGCAGGACATTTTGAACGGGTCGGCGTCTTCAGCTATTCGCGGGAAGAAGGGACCGGTGCCGCGCGGCTCGCGGGACAAATTCCGGCACGGACCAAGCAGAGCCGCCTGCACCGCCTGATGAAGGCCCAGGCAAAGGTTGCGCTGGCACACAATCGACAGAGGATTGGCCAGCTGGAAAAGGTGCTGGTTGAGGGCGTCAGCGAAGAGACGGAACTGTTGTTGAAGGGGCGCAGCGCCGGACAGGCCCCGGACGTCGACGGTTGTTGTTTGATCACCGCCGGACAGGCCGAGGTCGGTCAGTTTGTCGAGCTGCGGATTACCGCTGCCTCAGAGTACGACCTGATCGGTGAAATTGAGGCGGAGCCCGTGTGCTGAAGCGCCCGTTAGCGCTGGTCAGCGGTGTGCTTAATGGCCTAGCCGCCGATCTGCTGGTCGATTACCTGTTGGAGTATCCGGCCTTTTCTGCGTGCCGCAAGTGGCGAAGGGGAGCTCTACGATGGTCAACTGGCGAGTGCCCGCGCGAAAATTTTAAGCACTTACTTCAAACAGTCGGGGATCGATTTACGCACCTTATCCCTAACCGCAGTCGCCGAGGCTGGCGCACCGCTGGAACTGCAGCCGATGCAGCCAATAATGCCGATAGCGCCAAAGCTGCCAGTGAAGTAACCAATCGAAATCACTAGAAGGAGGGAACTATGAAAGTCATTCTGCCGGTGGCAGGCAAGGGAACTCGCCTGCGTCCTCATACCCACACCAAGGCCAAGTCGCTGGTCCATGTCGGGGGAAAAACGGTGCTGGAACATATTATCAACCGGTTAGCACCCTTAGATGTCAGCGAATATCTCTTCATCACCGATGAAAACGGGAAACAGATCGAAGATTTTATGGCGCACAAGTTCCCGGATTTGCACTGCCGCTATTTTGTTCAACACGAGCGCCTTGGACCAGCTCATGCCGTCGCGCTCGCCGCGCCGGCGGTTGCCGCCGGCGAAGATCTGTTGGTCGTCTTTAATGACACGATCTTCGTCACCGATTTAAACCTGATCCCCGATCTCTGCGCGGGCGCCGACGGCCTGATTTATTCGAAAGAGGTTGTGGATTATCAACGCTTCGGAGTCAATGTTGTGCGCGATGGCCAGATCGTCGATATGGTCGAAAAACCGGAGACTCCGGTCTCGTTCTTGGCCCAGGTCGGTCTCTACTACCTGAAGGACGGACGTAAGTTTTTCGATTATATTGAGAAGACGATCAAGGCCGGCGATACAGTCAAGGGGGAATACTACCTGCCGGCGGTCTTC
>JBDNGT010000035.1:0-2265 GCA_041689145.1 Geopsychrobacter sp.
AGAACGGAACAGCACTCGGGCCAAGAATCGCAGGTGTTGCGGATTGAGTTGGGGAGAGAAGCGCAGGTAGTGCAAGTATGACGTGAATCAGAGCCTTGTGACCGGCTTCAACAAAAGAGGCTCTCTCGGTTGCGTCTGATTACCTGTCTCTGGATTTGCAGAGAGAAGAATGGGCAGGAGCCGTGTACGAGGCCCGTACGCACGGTTCTGTGAGAGGGGTGAGGTGAGCCAGATTGTTGCTCACCTCACCCTATTCGATTATGGGTTATCCTTTTAATTCAGATCAGGCCGGAGAGAATGACTCTTCTTTGTTCTGGTCAATCTCATGGATTGGAGGATCTATAGCCGTTGCAAGGTCGGCCATAGCGTTTTGGAAGTCTCCACAACGTTTGGATATCTCGCCAGATAGTGCGTTACAGACATCTTGTTGCCACTTATCTGTCGGTTGGTCACAAGCAATATTAACCGAGACGGTCTGATCTTGCATGAAAATATCTACGAAGTCTTGGTCCCACTCTTTGTGATAGGCGAGGCCAGATATCAACGCTTCTACCTCACCTGAATATTCCTTGTATTTTTCAAATGCGATTTTTTCTGCTTTTTCTTCTGGCATATTCAAGTCTCGCGGCCAGAAGTCATTGAGGCACAGAGGTACAATCGTGGCATAGGGCCTTACCACGGCAGTCGCTCTTTGATCTTCGCCGTTGTACTTGGCGGAGATAACCTTAATTTGTCCACCTTTTTCCATACTTGCAATTTCACCGCTAAGGCTATGCCCTTGTTTACCAAAGGCTTCGAGTTCGGCAGTTAAATTGCGGGTTGTATTGAGATCGCCGGTATAAGTCTGAGGCCAGTCTTTCATATAGAATCCATAAAGGCACATTTCCAAATCGTTCCAGCCCGGCCAAGGGTTACTTGTTGTCGTGGCTTTCCCTGCGAGAATAGCAGACATCTGGTCGGTCTTCAGTTCAGAGATGACCAAGTTTTGAGGATAAACAAAGACGCTAACGAGATCATCTATGTTGGTTTCATGATCGACACCAGCAGCAACTAAGGCTTGTCGCATCTCCTCGATGCCTATTACGCGGGTTTTGCCTTGCCGAAAATGATGGTAGTTGCGCTTTAAATCGATGGAAGCCATGCTTGTCTCCTTTTCGTGTTGCCATGCCTGTTTTTATTTAAGCGGGAGCTGCCGCTGTTTCTTCCGTTAAAGCATAAACTTCACCGGACAGCAGATCTAATAACTTTTGGTGTTTCTGAACAAACGAGTTTACAGGGTTCATAGTTTTGCTCCTTTTTGTGTGCCGGTGATTTTTAACTGGGGCTCATGCCCGAATCTTCTTCGTCACCCAGAGCAGCGATTCCCAGGGGGCAAAGAGTTTTTTGTGATTTTGTTTGGAATCTTCATCAAGCTTTTCATGAAGGACTGGCGTAGCTTTCGTTACAGTCTGCGGCAGTCGTCACGGCTCCTATCGGTTCAGACGTGTAGTTAAGGGTGTCTGCCACTGGTGACTTGCCGGCCAAATAATATTGATACAGGACCGACTCAAGATCGTGCTTATTGAACCCACCGTGGCCATCTATGGTTGAAATAGAATCGTTGCCAAACAATAGGTGATAATCGCCCTCGGTCTCCTCGAGGATGAGATTGGCGGGATATTTCAGCACGGCATCGAGGATTGCAGGGACTTGCTCTAAAAGTTCTACTCGGTCTTCGCCTGAAGCCTGCAGAGCAGACCTCATGCCATCGGTGCTTGATACCCTTTGGCCGGCATCACAAAACTGACTCAGGGAGAACTGAGCGGGTTCGCCCGTTGCTGCAAGGGTCATATCCTGTAAATGTTTACGGATGTCACTCAGCAACCCCCATGCCTCGCCTTTATCTGTGGTTTTAGCGGCAAGACAATCTTCCTCGAAATTATGGATCGTGTCGACGGTAGATTGGAGGAGTTCGAGCATAGGGGGTACTTGGAGGATCAGATCGAAGATTTTTTGTTGTTCAGGCCCAAAAAAACCGGAATTATCGTGATAAACACTGACTACAAGCCTATCTGATGAGTCAGCAATGTCCTTACGGAAAATGCCCGGCTGATAGTTTGAGCTTTCCCAGGTATCAGAATAACTAGGGTCATCCCAGAGGGTAAGGCTCTCAACCATTATCTTGAAGCTATGACGAATTTTGTTAAAGAGATCCCACGCTAAGTCGGTGCCAACCTCGCCTTTTTTGAGGCTATCCGCGTCAAACTTGTTTATCTGGAGGATCGC
>JBDNGT010000036.1:0-3714 GCA_041689145.1 Geopsychrobacter sp.
GATCACCGGCATCGAAGAAGATGTCCTGACCGCCATTGCCGCGGGCAATAACGTGATAGACGGCACCGGGATAATGAAGTCGTGGTTTACGTGGCATAGAATAAAAATAGGGCAGAAACTTTATTTGTCAAGCCTGACCCCATCCCATCACCCATGCTGAAGATTTCGCTGAGGCCGCAAAAAGAATCACGGCCCCTGTCCTCTATCTTACCGGGGACCTCTCTGAGTTTCGAGAAATGACCGATCGGAACATCGTCTTTTTTAAAAAGAATCTTCCCGACATTCAGCGGGTCTCATTCGTGGACGGAATTCATGATCTCGAACTGCAGAAGCCAGCGGAAACGGCTGCGTTGATCCATGCATTTATCGAGCAGAATACCCACCATCCCCTGATGTCGGTTTCTGCGATGGACTGATGCCTGCGACCCACTCGGCGTAACCCTGGATTTTAGAGGCGGGCGAACAGGTTGGTCAGGATAGTTGAAGCCGTTTTCTGCGAAGAATTTTACGCTGGTTGGAGACGGAGCGATTGAGATGTCACATTGTATTGAGCTGGCGGGGGAGTGCAGGGGGCTGCGCAGATTCCTATGATTGAGTTCCGGGGACACCATCTCCTGTTGAGATACGCAGGCTGTCCCCGAAACTACATTCATTGATCTGGTGAAGAACTCTCCGCTTCAGCGTAGCAAGCCGGAAATTCCGATCAAGAGCAGGTAAACAGCGACGATATAATTCAACGCTTTGGGTTTGACCAGGATCAGGACCCCGGCCAAAATCGATAAGACGGGTTGCAATTGAATGTACATGATGAAGTCTCCTTTTGAGGTTAATTTTTGAAACTTTCTGCGACTTTTTTCTCGGTATTCTTCACCGCATCCTTGGTTTTATCAACGGCCTGATCGATCTGTTTCCCCACCTTTTCAGCGGGTCCTTTTTCGCAAGCGGTGAACATCATCGTTAAACTGAGTGTGAGTACAATCGTCATCAGCATCATGAATGATTTCATGGTCTTCCTTTTCTTTCCAGGGGATGATTTCTTGGAAAAATAGCAATAGGTCGATCTCTGCGTACAAAATAGTGGCGAACTTACTTCAAAGCCAAGTCTCTGCCACATTGTTTTTTCTCAATTTTTCACCTTTAATCTTACCCGGACCAGGATGTAAATACCAATTATGTCCCATGATTCATACAACTAACGAGCCAAGAATGAGTTGCGGGTAATAATTTGACAAACTATTGATCCAGGAAGAGAAGACAAAAAGCCCGCAATCTTAAATGGCTGCGGGCTTCCCCTTGTCTGTTTCTATTTGCAACTTTTCTTAAAAGGGCAGAAAAATCAAAAAATATATCTGTCAGCTTATCCTCCACGACCCCGGTCACCTGATGTAATCCTGATACCGGCCGTCACATATGATGGTTCTGTTGTATTTGACAGAATTTATCTACATAAACATCCTTCACTTTTCACGACTATTTTCTGTTTCATCTTTATAATCAGGCGCTTGCATCCGAAACTTTAACTCGACATCAGCGGCACGTTCGTTGCGACATGCATTATTGGTCATTTGTCAGCACCTAATTGGCTAGTCAAGCCGGTAAGTCGTGCCGGGGTCTGGCGGCTCACTTACTTACGAGAAGGCCGAAAGGGATACAAAAATGAATAAGCGAACTGAGTACGTCGAAAAACTCTCTGCAGAGATGGTCAAATGGGATGTTCAGATCGACCGGCTTAAGGAGAAGGCCGAAAGCGCTCCCCCTGAGGGAAAGTTTGAATATGCTGGAAAGATTTCAGCCCTGCAACTTAAGCGGAATGAAGCCGCAGTCAAGTTGCAAGGGATATCAACTGCCGGCGATCATGAATGGGAAGAACTCAAATCAGGAACGGAACGCGTCTGGGGCGAGATCAGTCAGCTCTTGAGCGATGCTATCAAGAAGAGTTAATGGGCAAGTCAGCCTCAGCGCACTTGCCTCACTCTTGATGATAGCTGCAACCGCAGAGATCATGACCCTGACCATATAGCGGTTGAACGTTGGACCAAGCGCTGTGCAACGAAAAAGGGTAACGACGCCTGGCAGAGGGTTGACGCCGGTTTTTGCCTGCCATGTTTAATTGTCGGCTTATATTGCATCCGGGCCAGCATGTGGTAATTAATTAAGACATATGAACGCGAATTTTTAACATCGGAGGTTACATGACAGTCCAGGTCGACATCTTCACCCTGATTATCCTGGTGATGGTCATTATCTTCATGGCCTTTGTTCTGCCGATGATCTGGCAGATGGAAAAGACTGCTCAAAAAACTGATGCGTTTTTGGGCGAATTGAGCCGGGAACTGATGCCGGCACTGCGGGATATTCGGGAAATTACCGAACGCGTCAACCGGGTCACGGTGAAAATCGAAAACGGCAGCGGTCGTGCTGAAAAGCTCCTGGCCTCACTCGACGAGATCGCTGTTTCGATTCGCCGACTCAACCGTTTTTTTTGCCAGGATGCTTGTGGTCTTGCCGAGAATGTTGCCCATCTCATATTGGGTATCAGAGCCGCCAGTAAGGTTTTTATCAAAGGAACCCAGCAAAAAGGAGATTAATTATGGCAGAAGGACAAAACAACGGATCGGGAGTAACTTTTCTTGCATTCACCCTCGGTGCGGCCATCGGTGTAGGCCTGACTCTGTTGACGGCGACTCGTTCGGGGTCGGAAACGCGCGAGAAACTTCACGGCATGGTTGATGAAACCCGCGGCAAATTAAACGCGATGACCGAGGACGGGGAGGCCCGAATCAAACAGGCGATTCTGGAAGGCAAGACAATGATTGAGGAGAATGCCGATCTCATCAAGGCTGCAGTGAACGCTGGCAAAGAGGCCATTGCCGCCGAGAAGGCCAAACAGGAAAAACCGGCTTGATCTGGCGGGAGGTTCCTCTCCCTAAAGTCGATGCTGTTTTATGTTTACAAGGCAAACCGACACCTGTCGCCGATTTTTGGCGGCAGGTCGTATTTGGGGGAAACAGTTGATTGGATTGAGGTGAGAATCATTTTGACACTCACCGGACAGGGTTTATTTTCTAGATCAGATCAAACGCAAGCAGCAAGGAGCAACGCAATGAGCTGGTATCGATCGACCCTGAACAACGACCAAGTGAGCGCCGGCGAGGCAGACGCCCGCAAGGAAACTTCAGCCGCCGCCTTTACCGCAGCACGTGCTCCCGGAGTCATGGCGCATCTTCCAGATGCGGCGCGATGACGGTGGCCTCGACCTTTACTCCATCCCGGTCTGTGTCGACCATGCCGCGTAACTCCTGCAGCGCTGGAATGCCGTCCCCTGCGAACGACCTTCCCTACGCAACTTGGAATTCCTGGTCGGTTTGAACGAGATCACCTACTACCTCCCCTGAGCTCTTTGACCATCAAAATTGGAAGCGTCGGCAATTTCGGCTGAATGTAAGAATATCAAGAGCATCCCCTAGGTTTCCAAAGCGCCGTTTTCCCCTGTGTCAATCCTGCCCCTTATTGGCCCCCTGGAGTTTGAGCTCTCCTGGGACCGGTGCGACTGATTCCGGGGCTCTCTGCTGCATTTTCTCCACTGGCGGAGCTGGCAATGTCGGTTCTTGATCGGGGACAATGCCGTAAGCTTCGGTTACGCTAAAACGGGTCAAGCCGATAAGCTGCCCTGAATCGGTCACCACCTGCACTTGCCAGCGGCCGACGGAGTCC
>JBDNGT010000037.1:0-3110 GCA_041689145.1 Geopsychrobacter sp.
AAATTTCAGTACGATGATTATTTCGGCACCGGCGCCAACACCGCGAGCCCCTTCCGTTTTCTGGCCGATAGTGGCGAAGAGCTGCTGATCTTCGGTTCAGATTTCACCCTGCCGGTCAGCGATGACTGGACGCTGGTGGCCAAGGGTAAATACTATGACTACAAAAAGTTAAATGACAGCTCGCAATACTATGCCGCCCAGGCAACCTGGTCGGGTGATGAACGCGGTCAGGTTGGTGGTGAAATTGGCTACATGATGGGTGATGCCGCACAGAACGACTACTACATGCTGCGCATTTTCACCTACTGGGATCGCCTTGGCAGCCAACTTCCAATCAGCTTTATTAGTGGTGATCTGGTCTATGTCGGCTACGACCAGGCCATCTACGGCGAAGACCGTTCACTGTTTATGTCGCTGGGTGCCGGCAAAAAGTTCATGGACGACGCCCTTGAACTTAAGCTCTCTGCCGACTACAGTAGCGATCCTTACTTCGATAAAGACCTGCGCGGAATGCTGACCGCCAGCTACCGTTTCGGGAAATCCCTGTAATGACATTTTCACTGCGATCAGGAGTCAGATAATGCGCACAAAACATTGGATAAATACGGGGTTGTTTCTGATGCTGCTCGGCCTTGCGGCCTGTGCAGCGCTTGACAGCGGCCGGGATCTGCCGACAAAACATGTCTCGCCGGCAGTCTTGGGGTTTAACCCGACGAACTGCACCGATTGTCACGATGCACGCGATGAAAAACTGCCCTTTGGCGACTTTGTGCATACCGCAACCTGGGGGCAAACACACCGCCTACGGGCTGGCCAAAATGAGGCTGTCTGTGCGATGTGCCATCAGACCAGTTTTTGCAATGACTGCCATAATACGGGATCAGAGCTGACGCCATCGCTCAAGAACCAGGCCGACACCTACCGGCAGATGCCGCACCGCGGCGATTACCTGAGTAGACATCGTATTGATGGGCGGGTCGATCCGACCTCGTGCTTCCGCTGCCATGGTAACCCAAAATCGGCGCAAACCTGTGCGGCCTGTCACGGCTGAAACCTCGCTGGAGCTATAAAATGTCACGATATCTTTCTATATTATTAGTATTAGGACTTTCCCTGACACTGTTCGGCTGTGGCGATAGTAATCCGATTGCGCCGCCAGATAATCAACCACACTCGTCTGGCTGGATCTCCAGCCATCCAGTGGATGCTCTGGCTTCGGCGGATTTCGCCGATTGTACCGGCTGCCATGGTAGTAAATTACAAGGCAACGATGACGCCATCAGCTGTTATGCATGCCACGCCTTCAACACCACGCCGCCGTTTACCATTCATCCGGCCACCTGGCCAAATCCATATATCAACCATCGCGGCACCAAATCGACCGACACCTGTGCCAATTGTCACGGTTCTGACCTGCTCGGCAGCCTGGCCGCTCCCAGTTGTTTCTCCAGTGATTTTAACGGTCTCAGCTGTCATGCCACGGGACCGGGCCTGGCGCCACACCCACTCGATGGAACATACCTTCTCAGTACCAATCATGGCCCAGAGGCAAAGCTTGACCTGACCGTTTGCCAAGCATGTCATGGTCAAGCCGGTGGCCCAGGAAGCAACCCGCGCTTTAATCTCGGAATTGAGAGTCAAGGCGGAACCGGCTGTGAAGCCTGCCACGGCATCAATCTGGCTCATCCGGCTAAATGGGAGGGTTACGACGGACCGACATTCCACGGAATAGCTGGCAACATGGCAAATGCTTGTGCTCTTTGTCATGGTATCGACTTGAACGGTGGCGTCGGACCCAGCTGCATTGCTTGCCACGGAAGGAATCCACTAAACTGATTCACCAATCGACACGACAGTAATGCCCCACAAAAGGCCGGGGTCTTCCCCGGCCTTTTTTTAAGGCTCTGTTAGTGAACAAAACTGATCCCAACAAATCTCCCTCACAAACGCGGGTCTATGCCGTATTCTGACACTGAGATATTTTATCGTTACCAATCCTGGGAAGATTGGAGCGATTGATGCCGAAAAAAGCAGAAGAGAAAATCTTTAAGCAGGGAATGACCGATATCGGCACGCTGGATGATGTCAGCAAGCGTAAGGTTTTGGCGTACCTCAAGAAACACATATCTTCAGACGGGCTCACCGTCGAAGGTTTTATCAAAGACCTTCGCGATAAACGCTTCCGGAAGGGTTTCGCCTGCCCACATTGCAATAGCGAAGAGGTTACCAATATCGCCAGAGCGTTACATCGATATCAGAAATACCGAACTCGTTCTATCTTGAACGAGTTCATTGTCCCCACAAGCGCGCCAAGTCATCGGCGGCTCTAGCCCCGGTGCCGTGCCAAAGTGTAACCAGCCCTAGGTGGTCATCGAATATGTCGTACACCAAGCAATATTTTGCGGGTCCAGAAGTAAAGTAAAGCTCTCTCAATACAACCTTTTGCCCCAACATAATGTACGGGGCAAAAGTGCCCACCTCGTTGTTGTCAAAAATTCTTTTTTGGGCAAGGCCAACATCTTTAATGAACACGCCTGCTATTTCAGGCCTATACCGCTTCGAAAGATTCTTGGCGTATTCACGGACCCTCTGCTTGTATTCGAGAGATCGTTTAAGCTGTCGTTGACTCATTCTCGATCTCTTTCATAAGGTCTTTAAGGAAAGTATCGTCTTCCGTCACGATCTCGCCAAGGCCTGACTTGAGTTCGACCCACCCACGCTCTACAGACTGAAGGAAGTCCATTTGGTCCCGAAATTCTTTTGCATATTTACGAAAAGAATACCGCAGCACCTCCTGTTCAGAGCGCCCCTGAGCCTCAGCCATAAATTTGAGTGTCGCCTCATCTGCACCATCAAGCCTAAGATTTACTTGTTTTTCCATTGCCATAACTAAACCTCCAGATATCTATAGTATCAAAGTATATCATTAAGTGTCGGCGTGCAAGTGAAACCGTAAATGGGGTCAGGCCTGACAAATGGGTATTTCTCTTCAGGTTAGTGGTTAAACGTGCGCCAAAATAGACGAAAAAATCCCTAGAAGCATGCAGGCTTCTAGGGATTCGTGTAAAACAGTCGTTGGCCTCACTTAAAATGAGTCGGGCCAAGGCTGT